>JADLAF010000110.1 GCA_020848375.1 Ignavibacteriaceae bacterium | reverse complement strand
TTGCTCTCATCTGAAGGGGCATGTTCCACAACGATAACCCGAATCTCTTTTCCTCTGAGTTCTTCTGCTGAGAAATCCCGAAGAAGGTGCAGAGCCCCGTCTTTATAAGTGGCAAGGATGGGTGTTGTATCGCTCATTTTTTTACCTTGTTGATTTCCTGGATGCATTCTTTGAGAAAATTACCGATGACAAATATATTGAAAAGGCGGGAATAAGGATATGCCCGGCGGAGAAACGGAATCCGCCAAATTTCTTCATTATAATTTCATTCGCCTCGAACCTTAAAACACAAAGTGGCCATTTTTCGATCACCTCTTTCCCTGAGGGCACAATTATCCGCGAATTGAACCTACAGCCATCGAGTTACAAGTATGAACAGAACTTTCTTTTTAAAACAAAAGAGGTCACCTTTCGATGACCTCTTTTTCTGGTAGCGGGGGCAGGACTTGAACCTACAGCCTTCGGGTTATGAGCCCGACGAGCTACTCCCGATGCTCGGGACTCCACCCCGCGATATAAAACTCTTTCTTTTCCCTCCACTTGAACCTACATTCCGAATGCTTTCGGAATATGAGCCCGACTCTCCATAGCCCTTAAAACAAAAAAGGCCATCTTTCGATGACCTTTTTTTTCTCAGTAGCGGGGGCAGGACTTGAACCTACAGCCTTCGGGTTATGAGCCCGACGAGCTACCAATTGCTCCACCCCGCGATATAATTTCAAAATCAGAATACTAAGATAGCATTTTTTGCTGAATTATACCAGATTTTCTTTATCTTTTCTTATCTGTCACTAAATTTTTACACTTTCACAGGCCGGATTCATGCTGCACCGTCTTTGGATTTTTGTTTTTGCTTTTTTTCTCACTTTTCAATCAGTATCAGCACCCCAATCCATCTACCCGGTTAACGGGCCAGCCGATGTAAGGGATGTCACTTATGCCCTGATTAACGGTCAGGTCATCTCATCCTGGGATGCCTCCCCTGCCAATTTAACGGTTCTGGTCAGGAACGGCAAAATTACCGCCGTTGGTGCTTCGGTAACTGTTCCGGCAGATGCAGTGGTGATTGACTGCTCGGGCAGGTTCATTTATCCGGCTTTCCTTGATGTTTATTCGGGCTACGGACTCCCCGCCCCGCAGAGGCAGACCCAAACTTCCAACCGGCCCAAATACGAGCGAACCTCTGACAAACAAAGCTACTGGAACGAGGCAATCCGGTCTGCTTTCTCAGGAGTCGGTTCATTTACCGTAAAAGAAAAGGAAGCTGAGGAACTCAGAAGTCTGGGTTTTGGGGCTGCATTGCCTGTTTATAAGGACGGTATTGTACGAGGCACCTTCCCGGTTGTTCTGCTTGGCTCGGGACATGAAGTTGAGAATATCTTACACCCGGAGGCAGTGTCCGGCTACTCTTTTAATAAAGGCACTTCTCTTCAATCCTACCCTAATTCACTGATCGGCGCAATTGCTCTGATGCGGCAGTTTTTTTACGATGCGGACTGGTATCAGAAATCTGGTACAGAAGAATATTACCAGTCGCTCGCTATATATAACAAAACAAAATCACTCCCCCGTTTCTTTGAAGCTGAGGGATGGCAGAATACCCTGCGCATAAAAAAGATTGCAGATGAATTTAAAATGCAGTTTGTGGTAAAAGGGGGCGGTAATGAATATCAGCGTATTGATGAAATTAAGAAAACCGGTTTTTTATATATACTGCCGTTGAACTTCCCCGCTTCGTTTGAAGTGTCTAATCAGTATGATGCTGAGCTGATTCCCTTTTCATTGCTAAAGCACTGGGAACTGGCACCGTTTAATCCGGTACGATTTGCTGAACAAAATATACCTTTTGCTTTAACGCTTGATGGTCTTAAGGACAAAAAGGAATTCAGAAGAAATCTGCTCAAGGCAGTGCAGTATGGGTTGACCCCTGCTCACGCGCTCCGTGCTCTTACTGAGACTCCTGCTAAACTGATTCAGGCGGAAAATCAGCTTGGCGCAGTGAAATCCGGATATATAGCAAACCTGATAGTAACTGATGGTGAGCTATTTGATGAAAATTCCTCGATGCTCGAAACCTGGGTAGCAGGCAAGCGTTACCGCCATGCAGAAATTCCAGAATATGATCTTCGCGGCACTTTCCGTATAAGCTACCTCAATAATGCAATAAACGCAGAAATTAAAGGAAAGGCCGCCAAACCTGAAGTTAAACTGAGCGGTACCACCCTCATTGCTAAAGCATCATTAAACTCACAGCTTGTCACCTTCCGCTTAAACAATGCAAAAGGTGATACGGTATATACGCTCTCGGGAACATTCACGGATGCAAATTCACTCAAAGGAACGGGAACGGATGCAAGCGGAAGCACCTTCACCTGGAAAGCTGTGCGTACTGCAGATTTTGTTTTCACTCCCTCACCGGCTAAACCAAAACCGGAGGCAGGCTCCCTCATCTACCCGTTTGAAGCTTACGGTAAAAAAGAACTTCCCGCATCTTCAGGTTCATTACTGATAAAAAATGCAACAGTATGGACAAATGAGAAAGATGGAATTCTTGAACAGGCGGATATACTCGTTGAAAATGGCCGCATTTCAAAGACAGGAAAGAATCTGTCAGCACCTGCGGGCATCACCGTCATTGATGCAAATGGCGGACATGTAACCCCCGGTATTATTGACGAACACACCCATATCGCTATAACCGCCGGAGTTAATGAAGGAACTCAGGCCTCCAGCGCTGAGGTGCGTATTGAAGATGCAGTTAATCCGGATGATATTAATATATACCGCCAGCTTTCCGGCGGTGTGACAACAGTCCAGCAGCTTCACGGCTCTGCCAATCAGGCCGGAGGGCAGTCGTCCATTATTAAGATGCGCTGGGGAAATACTGCCGAAGGACTGAAGTTTAAGGACGCTCCCGCATCCATTAAATTTGCTCTCGGAGAAAATGTTAAGCAATCTAACTGGGGTGACTTTGCAAATGAACGGTATCCCCAGACCCGCATGGGCGTTGAGCAGTATTACTTTGATCTTTTCACCCGCGCTAAGGAATACGCACAAAGAAAGAAAGCCGGAGGAAACTTATTCAGGGTTGATCTTGATCTTGAAGCTATTAATGAGATCCTCGAAGGTAAAAGGAACATCACCTGTCACTCGTACGTGCAGTCTGAAATAAATATGCTTCTGCATGTGGCTGACTCAATGGGCTTTAAGGTAAACACTTTCACCCATATTTTGGAAGGATATAAAGTTGCTGACAAGATGAAGCAGCATGGTTCAAATGCATCATCATTCTCTGACTGGTGGGCTTACAAGTTTGAAGTATATGAAGCCATTCCCCACAACGGTGCTATAATGCACAATGCAGGTTTGAATGTAGGGTTCAACTCTGATGATGCTGAAATGGCTCGCCGCCTTAATCAGGAAGCAGCCAAGGCAGTGAAGTACGGAAATATATCTGAAGAAGATGCGCTGAAGTTTGTAACTCTAAATCCTGCTAAGATGCTCAAACTCGATCATAAGATCGGTAGTATCAAAACGGGCAAGGACGCTGATCTTGTTTTATGGAGTGGCCATCCCCTTTCTATCGCAAGCCGTGCAGAAAAAACCATTATTGATGGTATTATATATTTTGACCGTGATTTGAATGATAAAGCCGCAGAAGAAATTAAAGCCGAAAGGAACAGAATCATACAAAAAATGCAAACAGCTCAAAAAAGCGGTGAACCAGCAGTTAAACCTGAAATAAAGAAGGAGATGCAATACGAATGTGACACGCTCCTTGATGACTATACCACGGAAGGAGGTTTCTGATGAAAAAGATATTTATAATGGTTGCTTTACTCCTGACAGTAACCTTACATGCACAGAAACCTGTCCCGGCTGCACCTCAGTCTGAACCAATCCTTATTAAAGGTGGTACCGCACACCTGGGTGACGGCAGAATTATTGAAAATGCTTTGATCGGATTTACTGGCGGAGTAATTTCTCTTGTTGACTCACTGAACGGAAATGCTGATATATCAGCATATACAAAGGTAATAGATGCATCAGGTAAACATATTTATCCCGGATTTATCGCCTCGAACACACTGCTTGGCCTGATTGAAATTGAATCAGTCAGGGCTACGCGTGATTTCACCGAAGCCGGCAGTTTTAACCCGAATGTCCGTTCTCTGATTGCCTATAACACAGATTCCAAAATCATACCAACCGTTAGAAACAATGGTGTGCTGATAGCTGAGTCCACCCCGACCGGCGGATGGATTTCCGGCTCATCATCACTCATGCAGCTTGACGGCTGGAACTGGGAGGATGCGGTGCTCCAGCCGGATGCAGCAATTCAGCTCAGATGGATGAGTGAAACTGATTTCAGAGCACAGGAGATGAAACTGCAGACCGCTGAAGGATATGGTGCGTATCTGAGTCAGATGCGTACTTTTTTTCTTGATGCAGCAGCTTATGCAAAAACGAAAAACCCGGCTGTAAAGAATATCCGCTTTGAGGCGATGACGGGTCTCTTCTCTGGTGAACAGCTTCTGCTTATTCATGTCAATAATGGGAAGGATATCATCACCTCAGTAGAAATGGCTAAACAGGCAGGAGTAAAGCGTATCGGTATTGTGGGCGGTGCGCAGTCATACAGTGTAACTTCGTTTCTGAAAGAGAACAACATTCCAGTTCTGATCAGAAAGATTCACTCACTCCCCTATTCCTCATCTGAGGATATAGATATGCCGTTTAAATTACCGTATATACTTAAGCAAAACGGAATACTCTTTGGGTTTGAGTCTGGTGGTGATGGCTCAGAGGTAAGGAACTTACCATTTATCTCAGGTACCGCAGCGGGTTACGGACTTACATTTGAAGAAGTGGTTCAGGGTTTAACACTTAACACGGCAAAGATCTTTGGAATTGATAACCGTGTTGGTTCCCTAACTAAAGGAAAAGATGCAACTCTGTTTATTTCAGAAGGTAATGCTCTCGAGATCACCGGCAACAAGTTGACCCATGCCTTCATTCAGGGCAGAACCCTTGATCTCCGAAATGAGCAGACTGAGCTTTACGAACGCTACATGAAGAAATACGGATTGGATAAATAGTGCACTGAGTTCCGCGAAAATCTGCGTAATCTGCGGGAAACTTTTTTCTCCCGCAGTCCGCCGCAGCCGATCGCAGATAAATTTGCCAGTAGTGAAAACCATGCGGACTATTGAGCTGGTCGAATTCCGCGCAAATCTGCGTGATCTGCGGGAAACTTTTTTCTCCCGCAGATACCGCAGAGCATCGCAGAATTTCAATAAAAAAGGCGACCTAATTTGGCCGCCTTTTTTGTTTACTAAGGATTTCCTTGGGGCCTTAGCGTCTTTGTGCGAGGTAAGCTGTCAAGGACAAAAAGGACTTTAGCTTTTACAACTCAAACTACTTTTGCAAAATCATTTTCATCGTCTTTGTAAAACTGCCTGCAGTAAAACGGTATATATACGTACCGCTTGCCGTCTGCACGCCTGCGTTATTCTTTCCGTTCCACATAATTGAATAGGTTCCCGGAGCAAGTGTGTTCTCTGCAAGTGTTACCACTTCACGTCCGTTTATATCATACACCTTTAGGGTAACCATTTCCTCTTTTGGCAGAGCAAAGCGTATCATGGTAGACGGATTAAATGGATTTGGGTAATTCTGCTCTAAAGAGAAATCGCTTGGAACGGCGGTTTCTATTTGAACATCAGTTGCTGGCGTTTCAATGGTTGCCCTCATGAAATAAGTTTCATTCCAGGACTCCCAAACAGATGCGCCTTTATCCCATGCTCTGCCGTTGTTAATCTGATCATAACCAAAGAGAGGTTTGTTTGTTCCGTCATACTCCATACCCACATAGAACTCATCATTCACAATTATGTTTAATGCAGATACATCAATATCATCCCAGCCAGGATAACCAACCGCGGTTCTGAAAGGCAGTGAGGTCAGTGACGAAACCGGACCTCCGGTACTGCCACTCATCAAAAGTGGCTTATAGCGGGCAGTTGTTGCACTGCTGACTCCCAGTATATACATGCTGATTTTTGTTACTTTTGAATTTGCCACAGTCGCTGTAATACGGTTAGCGCTTGCCTGACCAGCAGAGCCCCAAAAATAACCGGAAGAAGGAGTACCATCATCATAGAGCAAATTTATAACTTGTCCACCGCCGCCTCCGCCGCCGGAGGTTGAAAATGAAGCAGAAAACATACCACGTCCGTGAGTTGATGCAAAGATTTTGTTGTCCGATGCCCTATAATCAAGGTCAAAAACGGCAACATTAGCCATGCCATTATTTTGTTTAGTCCACGAAGTTCCTCCGTTAGCTGAACGGAAGATACCAAAGTCTGTGCCGACAACCAGATCAGCAGCATCAGCCGGATTGACCAGTACACAATTCACCGGAATGTTAGGTAAATTTCCTGACACGTTAGACCAGCTTGTGCCATAATTCGTGGTTTTATAAACTTTCTGACCTGATGTGAATCCTGAGAAAGTAACATACGCAATTGCCGGATCAGAAGTGAGCGTTGCAATTCTTGTCACATAAAGATTAGGCAAACCACTATTGCGCAGAGACCATGTGCTGCCTGTATTTGTTGTAACTTGCACTCGTCCGTTGGATGTTCCTGCGTAAATGACATCTGAATTTCCTTTTGCAACTACCACAGTTGAAATTTCCGCACCGTTTGAACCACTTCCATCGCCGGTTAAGTCAGAGCTGATAGCAGACCAATTACCTGCGCTGTTGGTAGTTCTCCATACCCGGTAGGTTCCGGCAACGAGCGTAGCTGCATTATTCGGATCCATGGAAAAAGGTGTAATAAAAAGTGTACGGTCTGTTGTGCCGGAGTATGTTCCTGAACCAGTCGGTACTCCGGTCATTGCCTTAAAGAACGTGGACCCGCCATTTGTGGACTTAAAGAAAGCCCAGTTAACATATTCGATATATATATTATTGGGGTTAGCGTAATCAACCTCAGTTGCACCTCCGTCACCCCCGAAGATTTCTGCCCACGTGGTAGCGCCGGTTGACTTGAGAGTGCCGTTATCCTGTGTACCGGCGTAGTATTTAGCGGCTGATGGGTCAACAGCACCATAATATATCTGAGTTATAAACAGACCGTTATTAAGCCCATTCCAGGTCTCTCCTTTATTGGTTGATTTATAAACACCGCCGTCTGTTCCAACAAATACCACATTCGAATTATTCGGGTCAAATACAATCGCATGATGATCAGCATGAATATAAGGCGGTGCCCCCCCCTCTTCATACCAGTTGGTTTTCTGAGTCCAACTTGAGCCGCTTGAAGTTGATTTCCATAAATCAAGCCCGGCTGCATACAGAGTTGCAGCGTTATCCGGATCAACTGCCAGAATATTATTATACCATGCCTGTCCGCTTGTGTAAGTTGTTGCACCTGAATATGCAGGTCCTGGTATAGTGACATTTGACCAGGAAGAACCGGCATTTGTAGTTTTGATCATAAGCCCGCATTCGCTTGTGCTTAGTTCAAGAAATGAAGCATAGGCAACGGAAGGATTTGACTTAGAAACGGCAATCTCAGCCCTTCCCATTCCGGACTGAGTATATACCTGTGAGAACGAGCTTCCTGCGTTGGTTGAGCGTTGTATATTCGACTGATTAAAAAGCCCAAATGCAGCGTAAATAGTAGTTGGTGAGGTAGCTGCAATTTCAATATCAGTGCAATGTACATCCGAATTGTTTGATCCGGTAACAACCGAAGTGAAAGAATTACCTCCGTCTGTGGATTTGTAAAGACCTTTTCTGGTTGCCGCCCACAAAGTATTTGTAGTTGCATCAAAGCTGAGGTCGTTTACATAGTAATAGCTCGAATTCATCGTTGCGCTAAGCTGAGTCCAGCTTGACCCGCCGTCTGTGGTTTTAAAAATCCCCGCGCCGCGAATAGCATCAAGATTAAAAAATCCTTCTCCCGTGCCCGCGTATATGATATTCGGGTTAGCAGGGTCCATGACCATTGAACAGACCGCCAGGTTCTCCATATCGTCCTTGCAGGGGAACCAGGATGAGCCGCCATTGGTAGTTTTCCAGATACCACCCGAAACAGATGCAGCGTAAATTATTGATGAGTTGTTCGGATTGACCACAATGCTTCTGACTCTGCCGCCAATGTTGCCAGGTCCAAGCTGAGTCCAGGTGAATTCTGCCTGAATATCTTCAAAGGAGGCAGATGTATTATTTATTTTAATATGCTCAAGAGCTTCCTCGCGCCAGTTTTCCGGTATAGTTGTTCCCGGATACGCACGCTGTTCTATATACCACTCCATCGCCTTATCAGGATAACCTGCCTTGGCTTTTTTTACACCCGCTTTTTTCTGCTCAATTTTCCAGTTGACGTAATCCTTCAGCGATATTTTCCCATCCTGATATCCCGCATATCTCAGTAACAATCCGGCGGGGAGTAAAATCATAAATGCAAAGAGAAAAACACTTTTTTTCATAACTGCCTCAGTTCTTAATTAAATAGTCTTTTATATACCATCCTTTTTTAAGGACGTAAAAAGCGTGCACACGAATGGTTGCCCCTTTGTCTATCCTGCTGAGTTGTTTCAGCCGCGTGTTCACCGGATCATCTGCAATAGCTCCCTTCTCATCAATTATAAAATTGGGGGTCATAAAAATCTCTTCACCCAGGACGGCCATATTTTCGTTTTCATCAACTTTAGCCACAACAGAAGTTCTCATTTTAAGAACAAAATCAGTCTCATCCTCACGGTAATTTCCGAGAACTTCCCCTTCAATCATGCTCAGGTTATTCTTAATTTCCTGACGCGGTTTCAGATTTTTTGTGTCGTCCCGGGTTGTTTCCGTATTCTGCTTCGGGGTGGAGTTGTCCCCCCCTGAACAACCGGACGCAATAAAGATCATTGGAAGAAGAAACAGTAATGGTAGTTTCATGGTGCCTCTTTTAATTTTTTTTGATGAACCGCAACAAGCATATATTGTAATATAAGGAGATCCCGAATAATATGTTAGTCCCAATAGCAGTGATCTCACAAAGTCTGCACTGCATCACAAATAAGCAATTTCTCAGTAAAACAGTGTAATCTGCGTGTTTAGCCAGAGTTTTTATAGCTTTCTGGAGTCAGTAACCCCTGGTTTCTTCTCCGATGAGGATAAAGATCGTATCCCTGATGTATTTATCGCCTCAAAAGATAATGTACTCCTGATCCGTGAGACGGAAAATAACCTCCTGAGACTTCTTCAGGCGTTTTATGACCCGCGGACTATTTTACGGGACTGTTTACGCTTCCCTTGGTTCCCTCATACCCTCTTGCAGATTGCCGGTCACAGTAATTACCTCACTGATATCGTTGTCCGTGACCCGGGTCCTCTTTACGGATTTCTTACGGAGGGGCTGCTCGAAACTCCACTTGATGAAAAGGAACTACGTAAATCACTGGGTTTCAGTCTGAAGAACTATTCCACACTCGAAAAGAAGATTGCCTACCTCAAGGGGGTGAAGCGGCGGGAGATGCTCAAGATTGCCCTCAGAGACCTTCTCGCTCTGGCGGAATTTCCTGAATTGCTTGATGAGGTTTCCTCGCTTGCAAAAGTCATTGCAGACACGGTTTTCACCCTGTGTCACAGTCATGAGTCCGTCCGCATTTGCGGCAAAGAAATTACACCCGAATATACCATGATTGCCCTCGGTAAGATGGGAGGTGGTGAACTTAATTACAGTTCAGACATTGATCTGATGGTCTTTTATAATAAAAATAAAAAAGCGGGAAGAAAAACAGAGTACTATGAACTGCTCTCCTCTGTGATCCGCCTGTTCAGTTCAGCAATGTCCGCCCCGGATGAAAACGGTTTCCTCTATCGTGTTGATTTCCGCCTCCGGCCTGACGGAAAATCAGCCCCACTCTGCCGTACACTTAATGACACGCTGCATTATTATGAGTCCCGCGGAGAGCACTGGGAGCGTCAGATGCTCATCAAATCTGGATATATATCAGGCAGCAAAAAGCTCTACGCTGCTTTTATTTCATATATTACTCCGTTTATTTATCCGGCCTCTTCATTTATATCACCACTTGAGCAGATACGGAAAATACGCGGGAACATCCTTAAAGCAAATCAGAATGAACTGAATATAAAACTTTCATCCGGGGGGATAAGGGATATTGAGTTTGGCGTACAGGCACTGCAGCTTCTTGCGGGAGGTAAAAATCCTGATTTACGGACTGGAAACACTCTGACCGCTCTTTATTATCTGCACGGCAAAGGTCTTCTTTCAGATCAGGAGTATTCTGACCTCCGCAACATTTACACTTACTACCGCCGTATCGAGCATTATTTGCAACTCGTAAACGATCAGCAGACTCATACGATACCGGCAGGAGGGGAGCAGCTCGAAAAACTCAGTGCATTCTTCAGGTTTGAATCTCCGAAGGAATTTCTTACTGATATACAGCAAAAAAAGGAAACTGTAAAAAAGTTTTACCACTCCGTAACCGGCGAAGATGAATCGGTTCAGCTCGCAGAAGGAATTGACGTTATCCCCTTTACTGACCCCGTGGCAGCAAAAAAACTTTATGCTTATCTCAAAGAAGGCAAGAGTCTGACAGGCGAGAGGAGTTTTGACACAATATCACTTCAGGCCTTCGCATCCGTTGAGCCGATGATACTTACTCTGTTAAAAAAAGCTGATGACCCTGACAAAATGCTTGCGAACATGGCAAAAGTACTCAGACAGGCAGCTTTTCCTTCTGTCTGGTACGAACAGTTCAAAAATGAAAAGTTTCTTGAAGCATTCTCCGCACTCTGTATGTATGATATACGCTCAATGAATTCGCTGCCTGAGGATATTTATCTTCAGGAGAAGTTTCTTACCGGTCGGGTATTTGAACCAGATGCGCTCCTTCATGCATCCAATATCAGGGAAATCTATTTCATCCTCAGCCAGCGGCTCCTTCTTAGAATGATTACGACAGATGATTTTTCAAAAGAGCTTTCTTTTGCTATAAAAAAGAAGCTTACAGCCCAAATCGAAGAGCTGGTTCCGGATGAAAACGAACGAAATTCCGTCTGCATCATCACAGCCGGAAGCATCAGCACCTGCACCATGTCCTTTTCCAGCGATGCTGATCTGATGTTTATAAAAGCGGATGACTTTAATCCGCCGGAGCTGCAGGAACGATATTTCGCTCTCCTCCACCAGCTCAAAATCGCCTTATTCCCCTTAGAGATTGACTCACGGCTCCGGCCTGAGGGCAGAACCTCCGTTCTCATTTTCGGGCTGAGCAGTTATAGGGACTATCTTCAAAAACGCGCGCGCGTCTGGGAGCTTCAGGCCATGACCAAAATGTCTTATCTTTTCGGAAATCAATCGCTGTTCTCAGGTCTAGCCCAAATAACCGCAGACCGGATCACCGGACTTCCCGCCGAGCTGATCAGGTCAGAAATGATGAATATGAGGAAAAAGCTGATCTCTGAGTCCTCAGTTTTAACTAATGCAGTTGAGTTTAAGAGGGGTAAAGGAGGGTATGTTGATCTTGAATTCATTGTTCAATTTTTGATTTTAAGCAATTCTGCTTATTTTGCAGAAATTCCTGGTGTGGAGTTTAGCCGCCTGATCTCGTTTTTTGAAGAAAACCAAATTATTGCTGCTGATTCAGGTGAAACCATCCGTAGCAATTATTCTTTGCTGAAGTCGGCTGAGATTTATCTGCAGATTCTTGAACCTTCTTCAAAGGCGAAGTTTAAAGAAGACGGTAAATCACTGACTGTTGTAGCGCGGTTCATGGGCTATGACTCGCCTGAGACACTCATTAAATTGATGAACAAAACTTTGAACGAAAATTCTCTTTTATTAAGCAGATACCTGAATACAAGTAATGAATAATCCACGACTACAGTACTTTATTAAGTATTATCACCCGTTTCTGGCAGGACTTGCGGTGCTGATTCTCTACGGTATCACGATCGCTACTTCGGTAATACAGATTGACTCTGGTGAGCTGGCTGCGGTTCAGCTTACACTTGGTATAGCACACCCTACCGGCTATCCGCTTTTTACGGTTCTCGGCTTTATTTTTTCGCACCTACCTATTCCGGTTGCCCCGGTCGCAAAGATGAATATCCTGGCTGCCCTCTGGGTAGCGGGGGGTGTTATCGTCTTTATATATACTTCCGAGCTTATTCTTAAACACCTTTCTTCTTTCACCTCTGAGAATACGGGGAAAGAAGCATCACGTCTGAAGAAATCAAAAAAGAGCAAAAAAGAAAAGGAAGAACCCGCTTCGACCGAGGTTAAAAAAGCACCTCTGAAGCACAAACCCTCGCTGTATATATTCACCACTATTTCAGCCGGTCTGGTACTTGCGCTTAATAAAACAGTATGGTTTCAGAGCACTTCAGTTGAGGTTTATTCACTGCACATCCTCCTTATGCTGCTCATCATTCACTTTCTTGTCCGCGCCCGCCTCAATGCGCTCAGTGATTATCCAAACGACATGCACTGGTTTGCATTTGCTTTTATGCTGGCGCTGGGTTTCGGCAACCACATGACAACCCTTCTGATTCTGCCGGGTGTAGCATACTTTTATTTTATAACGCATAAACCGAATAAAGAGTCATTCATCAGAATTCTGAAAATGCTCTTTATCTTCTTTACAACCCTGATTCTTATTTATTCATATCTGCCCATCCGTGCCCTGCAGGGTCCGTCTCTCAACTGGGGCAATCCGGTGAGTTTTGAGAACATCATGAGGCATATATCGGGCAGGCAGTATCAGGTATGGATATTCTCTTCAACCGAAGCGGCTCAGAAACAATTTTCATATTTCATCAGTCAGCTTCCGCTTGAGTTTACTCTGAATCTTGTATTTGTTCTCATCGGGCTGGTGTATTCATTCATCAAAGCCAGGAAGATGTTCACCTTCCTCATAATTTCATTTGTCGGCACCGTCCTTTATGCAATAAATTATGACATTGTTGATATAGATTCTTATTTTCTGCTCGCTTACATTAGCTTGTCTTACTTTGCGTTGTTCGGGCTTTACCTCGCGTACAGGTGGCTGGGGGACAAACGGTTACAGCTTCTGCTTCCGGCTTCACTGGCAGTTATTTATCTGGCTGCACAGATTTATATAAACTTTGACAAAGTTAATCAGAAAGATAATCTTGCGGTTAAGGACTACGCAACCCATTCTCTTATAACGGCTGATAAACACGCCATCATTTTTACCTATCAGTGGGACTTCTTTATCTCTGCATCCTATTACCTTCAGTATGTTGAAAGGATGCGTACTGATGTAAAAGTGATAGACAAGGAGCTCCTGCGCCGCTCCTGGTACTATCGTCAGTTAGAGTCATTCATGCCTGATATTGTGCGGAAGATTAAATCAGAGCGAGATATATTTCTGCGGCTCCTTGCTCCATTTGAAAAGGATCTGCCGTTTGACCCGCAGCCCCTTGAAACTGCCTACCGGAACCTGATGCTCCGGCTAATTGAAACCAATCTCGGGCAGAGGCCTGTATATATTGGCTCTGAGCTGGTTGAAGGAGAGTTAAAGCGCGGCGAATTGCTTTTGCCCGAAGGTGTTGTCCTTATTCCGGATCTCTTCTTTTACAGAATTACTAAAGGAAATAAATATATCCCCGCTTCTGATCTGCCTGAAGAACCGATCCGGTTTCCTGCTTATAAAACATATTATACCAATTTCATCTATCAGAATGCAGCAGCCATGCTCACCCGCAGAATCTTTTATGAACTGCAGTTTAATAAGATGGAAAAGGCAAAGGCGTATTATAAGTATCTGCGCACAAATTACCCTGAATACAACCCTCCTGCGGGGCTTACAGAAACAATGGAAAAAAGCCCGTAGGAATTATGAATTTTAAAGTATGAATTATGAATTGCGCGAACCTGCCTTTGCGAGACTCCGCGTAAACTCTGTTTTACTTTGCGTTTAAAAAAATTATTTCTCTGGCGCCGAGAGCATTACCTTGATTTCTTTTTCTGTCATCTCAGACTTTAATCTGAATGACTGCAAGACCACATCCGCCTGCTGAATCAGATTCCTCTTGTAATATTTTGGCGCATAAACTGAACCGTCAAGCATATAGATTCTGCGGGAGCTCTCATCGTAAAATGTGTAGCTCAGAAATGGTCCGCCCATAAACTTATCGGTCATGTGCCACAGGCCTTGTGTTAGCAGAGCATATCGCCCGTTAAAATTTGTTTCAGTTACCGTGTAAGCAGAATCAGCCACAGTTACATAGTCCTTATCATCACTGGTACGGATATATTTTTCAGTTATCCGGTTACGGATAGCATAGACGCTGTCCTTATTGAGAAGGGCTGGATCAGCATTATCAATCCAGTGAATGAATATCCATATCTCAAGCTCAGTATTTGGTGTTCTTCTGACCCAGGCGAATTTGTTTTCCGTATCGGTGATCGCAATCTTGTAATCTTTCTGAACATAGATCGTCCAGTCAAATTTTTCAAGAAGTGCGGCGCCGGCCTTTTTATCTTCAAACTTTGAGCCCATAAGCCCGGCTTTAAGACGCTCATCACTTGCCTTCTGAAAGCCGTAAAGCAGCTTATCAGAATTCCGCAGCAATTCATATTCGAGTGTTGCCATATCTTTTGCGGTAACGATCATCATCAGTTGCCCCTTGGCCCAATAGTCTTTGCGTGTGATAAATGCACCTTCCCCCTGTTCCATTTTTTGACGGGCAGCCGAATCGAGCAAAGTAGATATATATTTTGATACCTGGCTTCCGCTGTTGAGTGGTGCAATAAAAACCACGTTCTTAAACGTCTTCAGGTGATTCAATTGCGAAATATCAGCCCGGCGTACGGCAAAAAGTTTTTCCGGCTGTGGAGTTTCAATTTCCTTTTCAAAAACCTGACTAAGTGATTCCCTCAGCTCCTCAAACTCAAGCGAATCAGCAAACACAAAAATCTCATCTTCAAAACCACGAGCCGGCTGCTGCGCGGTATCGCAGCCGGTCATCATCAGAAAGAAGGCAGACAGAATAAGACTGTATATATATTTCATGGCTTTTACCTCGGAACGTTTGGCAAAATAAGCTGGATTTCAGGCATAAAAAGAAGGAACAAGCCCCACATGACAAAACCCACCGTCATAGGTATTGAAAGATTATCATCCGCCCATCCGTGTGAGATATTCTCAATAATTGCGGCGGCGGCAGCAGCGGCGGCGGCAATAAGGTATTCACCCACTCCGGCACCCAGTTTTGGAGTGAACAGAATGACGATAAGTGCACTTATAAAAAAAGCTGTTGTGCCGCCAAGACTCTTCTTAAGAAAAGGACGGATTCCGTACTTCCTGCCGATAAGAGCCGCGGCTGAATCAGAAATAATAAGAATGGGGAATGCGGTTAAGAACAACACTTTGGGGAAAATTATAACGCACAAAAGTGCAGAAATAAAAACGTAAGTTGCACCGTTCAGATTTTTCTTCCGTTCGTCAAGTTCATGTTTCCTGAGCATAAAACCGAATATGGTAAGGAAAAGAGATTTTATTCCCGGAGAAAGGTAACGGGTGAGGTCAAGTATCAACGCGACTGCGGTAACGGCGGCAAGGATATATACCGCCGTTTCGCGTGTAATAAAATAATATATAACAGGAATGGAAAGACTGCAGAGATGAATGCCCTTGCGGATCAGTTCATCTCTGTAGTTTATCTCAAGTATCTCAGTTTTCGGGCTTGTCATCGGGCGGAGTGTCTTCAGGAGATTTTTTCCTCTGCTCGAGCAGTGTTTTTACATGCTCCGGGAGTTCTTCTCCGTTTGTGGTGCCCGGTTTTACGACCGCGGGGAGTTTTTCTCCCTTCATCAGCCGGTCAATCTCATCTGCATCCAGAATTTCCCTCTCAAGTAGTTCAAGGGAAAGTAAATGCAGCATATCAATGTTGTCACGCAGAATTTTTTCCGCGAGATCCATACAGCGGCTGACAATTGCTCTGACTTCGTTGTCTATATCTATTGCAGTCTGGTCAGAATATTCCCGGCTCTTGGCAATTTCACGACCGAGGAAAATTTCTTCTTCTTTTGTACCGTAATTAAGCGGACCAAGTTTTTCGCTCATTCCCCACTCACAGACCATCTTTCTGGCCAGTTTGGTTGTGCGCTCAATATCATTTCCGGCACCGGTGGTGTAATGATTGAAAATAATCTTCTCTGCAGCACGTCCGCCGAGTAGCACTGCAATGCGCATCTCAAGATATTCTTTTGAATATGAATGTTTCTCATCAACCGGCAGGTAATGGGTTACTCCAAGTGCTCTGCCTCTTGGTATAATGGTAACTTTGTGAACCGGGTCAGATTCAGGCAGCTTCATTGCAACAAGTACGTGACCAATTTCATGGTAACTTGTTGTTTTCTTTTCCTCTTCTGAAATTATCATGCTCTTCCGTTCCATACCCATCATGACCTTGTCCTTGGCTTCTTCGAAGTCAGACATCTCAACTTTGTTTTTGTCCTTACGGGCAGCAAGAAGAGCCGCCTCATTAACCAGATTAGCAAGTTCAGCACCGGCAAGTCCCGGAGTTCCTTTTGCCAGTATATCCAATCTTACATTTTTATCGAGTGGGATCTTTCTTGTGTGTACTTTAAGAATTCCTTCCCTTCCCTTTACATCCGGACGCTCAACAACAACCTGCCGGTCAAATCTGCCCGGTCTGAGAAGTGCAGGATCAAGTACGTCAGGCCTGTTGGTTGCAGCAATAATGATCACTCCGTTATTCTGCTCAAAGCCATCCATCTCAACCAGAAGCTGATTAAGGGTCTGCTCACGCTCATCGTGACCTCCGCCGAGGCCTGCTCCCCGCTGACGTCCGACAGCATCAATTTCGTCAATAAAGATGATACAAGGCGCGCTCTTTTTACCCTGTTCAAACAGGTCGCGCACACGGCTTGCACCCACACCCACAAACATTTCAACAAAGTCTGCACCGGAGATTGAGAAAAACGGAACACCCGCTTCACCAGCTACTGCCCTTGCAATAAGCGTTTTACCCGTGCCCGGTGAACCGACAAGCAGCACTCCTCGCGGAATCTTCGCACCGAGTTTCTGGAATTTAGCCGGCTCTTTAAGGAACTCGATAATCTCCTGAAGTTCAACTTTTGCTTCTTCGTTTCCGGCAACATCACCAAACGTAATCTTGTTATTCGACTGGTTTATCAACTTGGCTTTGCTTTTTCCGAAAGAAAAGATACCCTTCGGTCCGCCGGCGCCTCCACCTCCCTGCATTCTTTTCATAAATGCAAAATAGAGGGCAATAAGCAGCAGCCAGGGAACAAAGGTGATTAGCAGACTCATCCACTCATTCGACTGCTTGTCAAAAGAATAGTTAATCCCAAGTGCCTTCCACTTTTCTTCTTCAGCAACTATCATCGGTTCGGGGAGATATACAGAGATGTTTCTGACCTTTATTTCATTAATCATCTCCTCCTGTTTCAGTTCTCCCTTAAAAGTATAATCGTTCAGGTCAGACTTGGTAATAATTGCTTTTTCAATCTTCTGTTCCTGCAGAAATCTCTTATAGTCATTGTAGCTGACCTCAGCATAATTTACCCCGGTCCCGCGCATCATCTGTATAACAATTACCGCGGCAACAATCACCAGCCCCCATGTAAAAACGGTGCGTATAATTTTCGTCCAGTCGAATTCATCATCCGGACGATTCGAAAAATTTTTATTGCCGTCGCCGCCGGATTTATTTCCGCTTTTTTTTTGCTGTCCGGGATCGTCTTTCGGCGTGTTATCTCTTTTTTCTGTCATAAACTGTTTATTCTTGTCATTTTCCATTCTTCTCATCCTCGCTCAATACATACACTGCTCTCAGGTTCCGGTACTTCTGCGCGTAATCCAAACCAAAGCCAATAACAAATTCGCTGGGAATAGAAAAGCCAATATAATCAATTTTAAGGTCATATTGCATACTTTTCGGCTTCACCAGGAGCGACACAACGCTCACGCTGGCCGGATTATGCTCTTTTATAAGGTCTAAAATGTACTTTACGGAAAGCCCTGAGTCAACAATGTCTTCAACAATAATCAGGTGCCTTCCGTCTATGCTGCAATTCAAATCCTTAAGAAGGGTAACAGACCCTGAGGATATTTTTGCCTCACCATAGCTTGAAAGCTTTAAAAAATCAACTTCACAATCCCCCTCAAAGTGCCTTACCACGTCAGAAAAAAACATGAATGAGCCGTTCAGTACCCCAACAAATATCGGGGTTTTACCCTCAAAATCACGGCTTAGCTGGGCAGCTATTTCCTTTGTTCGGACTGCTATCTGTTCTTCGGTTAGCATCGGGACGAACACATCACCGTTAATAACTATTTTATCCTTCATGGCACTTTATCCTGTAATAAAATTTTCCTGATCCGGTTATCTTATATTTTTCACTAATTCTCCTCCCGGCCACAGCCAGAATCTCCTCTCCCTCAGTCAAGACCACTTCAGCCCGCTTTTTGTAAGATGGTACTTTGTGGTTGTTCAAAAAGTCACTCACCAAAATGCTTCCTTCCATTCCCAGGGGCTTAAACTTATCCCCCTCACGCCAGGGTCTTACCACAAGATAGTCAATTTTGTGGCTGCTTTGGATGTATTCAGTCAAGGGAGAATCGGAAAAATTAATCTCTTCCTTTATAGCCGGTTCAAAGGAAATTTCCTTTCCGGCAAATAAGACGCTTTGACCAGGAGAAATCCTCATCTCCTGACCGGAATTTTCCGTCTCCCTGAACAAAACCATTTCTTCAGAAGAATAAAAGAGGGAAAATCCGTTACCGATCTGATACACTCCGGACTCTCCGGATTCAATAAGCCGGTTACAATCTGTAACAAGCGATGAAGATGGTTCTGTTCCTGAATGAACGAAAATTCTGCTTAATGCATGCTTTCTCAGAACCGGCTCCAGCATTCTGAGCTTATGAGCAGGGTAAACCGCTTCACCGTCTGAATTCTGCAGATGGTTATTTACAACTTCATCGGTTAACCGGTCCAGGAAAGTGATTATCTCCGCAGAGTATTGAGCCAGCCGGCTGAGCGGCTGCTCAGGTGAAATCCGGAGTTTTTGGTGTATAAAAGGAAAAAGCTCATTCCGGATGACATTTCGCGTAAAATCTGTTGAGTCATTGCTCGCATCCTCCCGCCATATATATCCCTCAGCTTGAAGCCAGTCTCTTATCTCAAAGGGTGTAAGAGAAAGCAACGGGCGTATATATCTTCCTCTATGAGCCGGGATGCCCGACACGCCGCGGAGCCCGCTTCCTCGGAGCAGATGAAACATGACTGTTTCCGCTGAATCATACTGATGATGTCCTGTTGCGGTTTTTGTATAGCCCAGTTCATTCATCAGCTCATCAAAATAATTATATCTGAGTTTGCGTCCGGCTTCTTCCGTGGAAAGATGATTCTGAAGTGCATATTCATGAACACTTGCTTTCCGGCTGTAAAACGGGATTTCATATTCGGTGCAGAGCGTCCTGCAAAATTCTTCATCTGCATCAGAATCAACCCCGCGCAGCAGATGATTAAGATGCACAGCGCTAAGCTCAAGCTGATATATACCGCGGAGCTCTAGTAAAAAACGAAAAAGAAAAACTGAATCAGCCCCACCGCTCAGTGCAACAAGAACCTTGTCTCCTTTCATAAGGAGTGAATTACTTTTAACAACACCTGCGGTTCTTTTAAGCAGGGGGTGCATTTACCAGCCCTGCTCCCTAAGCCACTCTTCGGTAAGTTTCGGTTTCTCCTTACCTTCAACTGCATTTAGTATATACTTACCAAGCAGGTCAAACTCAAGATTAACCGCCTCGCCGGATTTTCTTTCACCAATGGTAGTCGCCTGCCAGGTGTGAGGTATAATAGCAACACGAAACCACTCCTCCCCCTTTTCAGCAACGGTCAGACTAATACCGTCAATAGCTATTGAACCAACCGGGACGATATATTTTGCAAATTCCACAGGATATCGCACGGTTATTAACCAGCTATTGCTTAATTTTTGTATTGATGCAATCTCACCGCGGGTATCAACATGACCGCTAACAAAGTGACCCCCAAGCCGTGTGGTGGGGAGCAGAGAGCGTTCAAGATTAACTCTGTCCCCCTGCTTAAATAATCCAAACGTGGTTTTCTTCAGAGTTTCCTCAACAGCTTCAACGGTAAATTCTTTTTCTGAAAAACTGACAACCGTCTGGCAAGCCCCTGAAACATTAATGCTATCACCGGTTTTCATATCAGCCGTTACAACTGACGAATTGATGGTAATTTTCCGCCCCAGACCTGCGTTTTGAATACGGCTTATAACTCCTGTTTCTTCAATCAGTCCGGTAAACATGACTCAAACTCTTATCTGTTCTATAGGTTAAATAAAAATCGCTGCCGCTTTTATGAAATCCGGTGTTAATAATTTCAGCACCAGGTGGAATTCCCATGAATGAAGGATGGATAAAGTTTTCGCCGCTTGTTATCAATTCCGGCGCAAGAAATAAAAGAAACTCATCAGTAAGCCCCGACTGAAGCACGGAGGAAACTACTCTTGGACCTGCTTCGACCATAACAGAGATAATTCCTGATCGGCCGAGATGGCTCATAACTTTATATATATCAAGCAGTCCGTCTGACACAGTATCAACCGTAATAATTTCAGCACCCTTTTCAATCAGCGGTTTCGACTTCTCATTATCCATTACGGAAGTGAATATATATACTTTTCTGCCGGGGATAAATACGTTACTCTGCGGTGCGGTTTTTAATGTGGAATCAAGAATTGCCACTGCCGGATTTCTTCCTTCTGCTTTACGCACGGTGAACTCCGGTTTGTCGGATTTCATCGTTCCTGATCCGGTGAGAATACAATCATACTCACCGCGAAACTGGTGCACCAATTTTACTGATCCGCCTCCTGTAAGCTGCGCTTTTTTACCCGGCTTCCTGTTTATCATCCCGTTTAATGAGGCAGCAGTTTTAATCATTATATACGGGTAACCGGTCCTGATATGTTTAAAAAAGAATTTATTAATCTCTCTTGACTGATTCACCAGGACTGATTCTTTAACTTCAATGCCGGATTCACGAAGTCTGGTCACCCCCCTGCCTGATACCAGCGGATTGGGGTCGCGCGTGCCGATGACAACCCGCCGGATTTTACTTTTAATTATAAGATCAGTACAGGGAGGGGTTTTTCCGAAATGGTCACAGGGTTCAAGCGTGATATACATATCAGCCCCGTCAACAGATTCAGAGGCATTGTTAACCGCCATAACTTCGGCATGGGGTCCGCCATATTTCTGGTGGTACCCCTTGCCAATAACTTTTCCTTCTTTCACGAGCACACATCCTACCATCGGGTTCGGGCTGACCTGACCCGCCCCCTTTCCGGCTAATTCTAAAGCCAGCCGCAGGAAGTGTTCATCGTTCAAAAAATCTGCCTTAATTTAATGATAAAATTTCCACCTCGATGGTACCGGCCGGAACTTTAATCGAAAGTTTATCCCCGGTCTTTTTACCCATCAGCCCCTGACCGATCGGACTGGTCACGGAAATTTTACCACTATTCATATCTGCCTCTTCCGGAGAGACAAGAGTATATTCCATATCCTTATTCGTTTTAAGATTACGGATTTTTACCGTTGAGAGGATGTGAACCTGTCCTTTGGGAAACTGGCTGAAGTCAATAACACGAGCTCTGCTGAGAAGGCCCTCCAGTTTACTCAGGCGCATCTCAAACAGACCCTGGGCTTCTTTGGCGGCATCATACTCTGCATTCTCTGATAAATCTCCATGGGAGCGGGCCTCAGAAATTTTCTGTGCCATCTGGGCTCTGCCGTTGGTTTTCATCAGTTTAAGTTCATTTTCAAGCTCAATAAGGCGTTCCTGAGTCAGGTAAACCACATTATTATCAGACATAGCTACTCTCAATAAGTATGAATAGGTGTATTTAAAAAAAATACCACCGCTTTTGGCAGTGGCATTACAAACTTAAACAATTAATTTCCCTAAAGCAAGGTCTTTCAAAAGGGACGTGATGCAATGTACAATTAACAATGTACGAGAATCCTTTTCCTTAGGTCCTATCACCGGAAACCCTGGTTGGTGGGCTGTGTAGTCAAGGACTTAAAGGACAGCAAGGACAATAGGGACAGGAAGGACTGCCTATACAATTAGGATATCTAATAAAACAAATCCGATCCGCGGAAATCAGCGATGCTTTAGCATCCATTTAAAATACGCGTACCATTGGTTGAGTATAGGGGTTTTCTGCAGCATAGACTTAAAGGGCAGCAAGTATAGTTGCCTCAGAAGGGGAAACTTACACTTATCTGGTTTAATAGACTTTTACTAAATTTGGAGTAATAAATTTAATCGCCATGGAATCTGAAAAATTAACCGAAAAATATCAGGCCTTACTTTTAGAAGCTCAGAGGCAGGTTGAATCTTTTGTAAACTTTTTAGCTGATCAAAATCGCAATAAAAAGCGCAAAAGTTCTAAAACCCGGGATTTTAAAAGTTTCAAATTTGTAGGAATATGGGCTGGCAGAGAAGAAATGTCTGATAGTTCTGTTTGGGTAAAAAATTCGAGAAAAAAGGAATGGTCGGTTGTCAACAATTAACCGCCTTTTAATTGATACTGATATACTAATTGATATAGCTCAGGGAAATCCGATTGCTATTTCACGATTGTCAGCCGAACAAAAAATCTACAAACCTGCAGTAAGTGTAATCACCAAAATGGAACTGATCTGGGATGCAGAAGTAAGAAAGAGCTCAGAGAATTAAACGAGTTCTTAAATATTTTCGAATTAATCCCCTTAAATTCTGTGATATCAGATAATGCCGCTACTTTGCTGGAGGAGTATCGGCTTTCGCATGGACTGCTGATACCTGAGGCTCTAATTACGTCAACAGCCATAAGTATAAGCATCCCTTTACTTACAAAAAATCAAAGAGATTTTAAATTTATAACTGAATTAAAACTCCTCAAATTTCCTTAACCCTTTACTCCTCCCCAACTTCCTCCGGTCTTTCCCTCACCCGGCAGATATCATGAAACGCGCAATAACTGCATGGCGGTTTTGCGGGGTTATATTCCTTTAATAATGTAAACCTGCCCCTGTAGATACTGCCTGCATATTCTAAAATCTTCTCGCGGTTACCTGCTATCATATCTGCCTGAAACTCTTTCATGGCAATTATATCGGCCGGCTTTTCAAATTTTTTCCTGCTTACTTTGGTGCCGCGTATTCTCTTCTTTTCAGCTTCTCCTTTGTTTTTATTAATCTTATATATATACATTTCAGCGGGTTCATAGTCCCCCTCTATCCCCGCTTCTCTCAGCACTTTACCTGCCACTGACATATAGAGAGGAAGCTGCAGCGATTTTCCCTTCTGCATATCAGCCGCGCCCGGGGTTATGCTGCCGGTCTTATAATCAACCACCGCGCAGAGTCTCAGCTCCCTGTTAATTTCAATCCGGTCAATTATTCCTCTCAGGACAAACTGAATCTCCTCCTCACCCGGCAATGTATATTCCTCCGAAAATGTTCTCTCAAAGAGCACCGGACGAAAAATACTTTCCTCGGCTTCATTTTTCAGAAACGCGTGCAGGAGAGTATTGGTATCACTATCGTCTTTGCCAATTATTTTCAGCCGGTCATACATGGTAACCGGTGTGTCAAAATTGATAGTACAGAATACATCTTCCGCAATTCTTCTGATGACAGGATAATCTGTATCTGGTGTTACTGCTTCTCCGGTTTTGCCTTCATAAAACTGCCGGAAAACTTCATGGAGCAGATTGCCAAGTTCAACCGCCTTGATGCCGTCCTCCGGCTCCTCCTGCTCCTTCAGATTAAGTATATACTGATAATAATACATCTGCGGACATTTCTGATAGCTTTCAAGCGAACTGACTGATATGCGGGGTTTTAATTTCCCTTCTCTGAGCAGTTCCCCTGACAGTATTCCCGCGTATTCATCCGCCTGCCCATCATCTGAGGTCCTGAGTTTTTGCATTTGTATCTGCCGGGTCAGTTCCGGCTCCTCAAGGATTATCAGTTCTCCAGTTCCGGCTTTATATATACTTCGAACATTTTTTTCCGCCGCTTCAAGCGGGGAGTAATATTTCTCCGGTTCTTCCTCCATCGTTTTGTTGGTTACTTCAAAATCCGATTCAAACTCCCGCAGCATAATAGACGGCGAAAACTCCCCTCTGCTTCCGAGCTGAGGCGCTGAAAGTACTAAGGTCTCCCTCCATGTCAGCAGCATCTGATAGAACAAAAATGCCTGTCCGCTGCTGTGAATGCGCTCATCGCCCGGAATTTCCCTGCCGAAAAATAATTTTTTACGGTAAGGAAGAGGAAAGTTGCCGTCGTAAAGACCAAGCGCAATAAGTGCCTTGAATTCAAGCCCCCGTATCTCTTCCGGAGTGGTTACCAGCACCTGTGCATCCGGCTCCTCACGCAGATTAAACCGGGTTGTGCGGATAATCGTCTGAACCATATCGCGAAAATGCTGCGGGGCAAACAGGGTATCCGGCTCTTCAGCTATATATATATCCAAAGCTCCGTGAAGTTCGGTGAGAAAATATTCAAAGCCGGTAATTATATGCTCCTGACGAAGACCCGAAGTAAGAATTTTTCGCTTAAATCCTGTTTTTAAGACAAAACCGGTAAAACGTCCTTTAAACTCAGACGCGGTCAGATTAACTCTGAACTCTTTATGCCACTCCCGCATTTTTTCCAGAATTCTTTTTAGTTCCTCTGCATACTTTATATACCGTTCATGGTTTCTTGCACTGGTATCCCTCTCCCACAAGGAAATCTTTTTGCTGATTTGAGCCGTCCAGCTCTGGTATCCTCTGGTTACCCGAAGCTCAGCAGCAATTTCGTGAAACTCAGATAAGGACAGCCAGGTGGAGAGCACTCCGCCTGACAAAACTTTTGCAATATCTTTATGATAATAGTCTCCCCCTTCTATGGTAAAGAGTTCCGAAAAGTAGTTCAAAAGAGGAACCGAGCTCAGACGGTAACGGTCCGTAAGATTTAGCGGTATGCCATATCCGGTGAAAGTGGTGCGCAAAACAGAGGAGTAAGCTGATATATCATTAACCACAACACAAATCTCTCCCGGTTTATATTTACCAGAGTCAAGCCATTCCGCGATTATTCTGGCTGCATCCGTTGCTTCATGCAGAGGAGTTTTGGGAGAAAGTCTGATTATGTTTTTTGCGAATTCACTTGTCTTTGTGTACTGATTATCAAATTCCGTAAAAAAACGCCTGCGCAGCTCTGCCCTGAACCGGTTTCCTGCTTCTGCCGGCTCTGATTCTTCTGCCTCAATGAACCCGGCAGTCTTAAGCTGGTCAGCCGTTTGCGCTATCCCGCTGAAAAGTCCTTTATTGGGGGCATAGTAGTCAAGGGTTACCGTTACATTCATCCCCTTTAAAGCTGCAATCTTACTAAATAAATCTATTTCAGGATTCGCAAAATCAGTAAAGCCGCTTATCAGCAGAGTTTCTGCTTTCGAATATATATCACGAAAAACCGTTCTGAATTTTTCATCTTCCAGCGCACCCAGTCTGACTGACGCAAGTGAGTCATCAGTAAGCCGGCGTTCCTGAAGAAGATTATAATATTCCCGGTATGCATTGGCAAAATCCATCCCCTTCCGTTTCATCGAGTCGGATTGTTCTGACTCATCCAGATTACCTGTCAAATCCTCGAAAGATATATTGTAGCGCTTATACTCCGTAACCGCTTGGTGCAGATTTTCGAGCAGAGTCGCGGGAATTTCCTTTCTTATTTTACCTCCAAAAAACATTTCTGTTTCTTTTAAAACTTTTCTCAGAAGATATAGCCCCTGCACCTGGGATATATATTCAGCCCGGCCGGTTATTCTGCTATAAAGTTTTTGCGTTAACGTTGCATAAGTTTCTATCTGAAGCGGTCCGGTAATTTTGCCCCTGAGCGATTCCATAATCTGCCGTTCTCTGACTCGGACTCTTCGGTTAGTCGGCACCAGAATGATAAGCTTTTGCAGATCATCCCGGTTAAGATACTGTTGTTCAAGAACTGCAGTTTCTGTGGTTCTCGGTTCTCCCCTGTAAAGTATCATGGTTGTTTTTCCTTAAGTAAATTGCTGTAAGACTTCCGTATTGATATATATTTCCCCAGCTCAAGCCGGCTGAAAAGGAAATCAAATTCCTTCCTGGCCTCCTCTTCCGATGTTGTAACCACCGCCTCAAGTTCCAGGAATTCACCCAAGCCGGTCACTGTATCAAGATGAATACGGGTGTTTTTGTACATATAAAGCTGTCTGGTTTTTTCCACAGTCACATCAATCGTAAAAATACGGGCAAAATAGTCCTCCGCATCTTCATTTACGTGAAGGATATGATAATCTGACTTTCGCTGGCTTGAGACCTCATCCCGGTTATAGAAAATCAGTTCATTCCCCATCTCCTGAATTCTGAGCTTAAGAAGTCCCCGGTCATTACGGTAATAAACATCCTTTTGGCTGATCAGAGCGGTGAAACGGCAGTCACAGCCCTCCATTTTTTTAAGGAGCTCAGAGAACCCCTGAACGCGTATTTTTATCTCCAGATTTGACGGCATAAAATTTTGCTGTTGAGTTTAAGCAGGAAATTATTTAATCTTGTCACTAAATTATAATAATTGTTTCCCAAAGAAAACATGATGCTGAAACTCAGAAAAATATTCTTTTTAGCGCTCGCCGGACTGCTCTTAACCACCCCTGCCGTTTTACCTCAGGGAATTGGGGAGATGGCTCCGGAAAAGGAACCCGTGGTATTCCCTGAAAACTCCTGGGGGGTTGACCTCCTTTTTGGCGAGGGCGGATTCGGGCTGGGTACCTTTTACCGGAAACAGCTTAACAGCGATTTTACCTTTTTTGCCGATTTTTCAATTTCCGAGACCAAGGATGACAAGGAAATTGAATACATTGACTACTACGGTCAGCCCATTGTTTATGGAAAAAAGAACCGGCTGCTGCTCCTTCCTCTGAATGTAGGTGCTCATTACCGGATTTTTGACCGGGTTCTCAGCGATAATCTCAGACCCTACATCAATCTTGGTTTCGGTCCCTCGATGATCGTAACCACTCCATACTCCCGTGAGTTTTTTAATTCTTTAGGATACGCACAGTCCAAATATACTGCCGGTGGATATATTGGTTTTGGCGCGAACTTCGGGCTGGATAAGGATAATCTTATCGGAATCAATCTTCGGTATTATGTTATCCGATTCTTTGATGAAGGGGTGGAAAGTCTGTACGGCAAGTTCAAAAAGGATGTCGGCGGATTTTATCTGACCATCAATATCGGGTCGCAATATTAGTTAAAAGTTATAGGTTAAAAGGTTAAAAGTTAAATAGCCAGACACCAGAAGCAATTCGTAATCCCAACCCGCAGCGAGGGTGATCTGGTAACAGAATCCTGATGAATGCCCAACATATCCGAACCCGCAGCACGGGTGACCTGTTAATAAAACACCAACGAGCAAACCCATATCCGAACCCGCAGCGCAGGTGACCTGCTAATAGGCGGGCACCAAAAAATTTTCGAAAATCGCCAAAATAGGTCACAACCGAATCCTCCTGAACCGCAGAACGGCGACCTATTAGTAAAACACCCGACACCGACCACACATCCGAACACGGGATATATTCTTTCTGTCAGCCCGGTTGATCTGTCTATCTTCCTCGTATATATATCAAACCTCATCCCCAGCCCTTCTCCTTGAAAAGGAGAAGGGAGCCGGAACATAGCCAGGGAGTCTTAATATATACACATCCATGACCTTTTTCTGCAGAGTTGTCGCAATCGCTTGAACAATATATATAGAATCACGGTATGACGCGATTGCGGTGTCTCATCGGCGTTTATGATTTTCGGCGCACATAATTTTCATTTGCGGAGGGATTTACAAATTTTCGCCCGATACGACCCCTTCCTCATTCTTCCCTGAGACGCCGCAAATGTAAAACATCCGTGTAAAATAAATCATCCGGTTGGCATTTGCGACTTCTCTACAAAACGCGTCCTTTTGTTGAGACGATGCATGCATTGTCTCTACGATTTTATATATACATCATTCCTGTGATTGCGCCACCTTATTGATGGGAAAAAAATTCTTTTCTTTAAAATTATCAATTAACCCTCATCAACTATCCATTATCAACTATCCATTATCAACTATCCATTATCAACTACCCATTATAAATTAATTTTTCCATTTTATACTGCACCCCACGGCATAGGTTTCCGGCACCGACACTACTTTCCCTTCAAGCAGTTCATTAAGTGCATCTTCAAGATACTTTGTCTGCACCCGTTCCGGCTCACGCCAGTTGTCATCAATTTTTCCTGTATAAACCAAACAGCGTTTTTGATCAAATACAAAAAGCTCCGGGGTGGCCGAAGCACCAAAGGATTTTGCTGCCTCCTGCTGCTCATCCCACAGATAAATAAAGTTGAACTTTCTTTCCTCAGCCCGCTTCTTCATCTCATCAAAAGAGTCCTCCGGATACTGTTCTGCATCATTAGAGTTAATCGCTACAACCTGAACTCCCTTGCTGCCATACCATGTCTGAATATCTTTTATCCGTTCTTCGTATGCCTGAACGTACGGGCAGTGATTGCAGCTAAAGATGATGATAAGAATCCTCTTTTCAGCAAAATCTTCTGAATTATAGACCCTTCCGTCAGTTCCCTGAAGCCGAAAGCCGGGCATCGCATCAAATAAACTGAGTTTTGACATATTAAAAATGCACTTTCTATCTTGTGATTTCGTTTCCGTTAAATTAATCATTATTTTACTTCTGCTAAATGAAAACCCTTTACGGCAGTCATGAAAAAAATCCTCTTTATATTTTTTATAACGGTATTCGCAATGAAAGCTCATGCGCAGAATTTCGCCAATGATCTCTATCATGCTTACGGCAATTATCTTGAACGGTCAATCCTGACCAGACGCTTCCCCCCGGAAGATTATATAAAACTAATGGAACAGTTTGTTCAGTCCGGACTACTCTCAAAAGAGAAACTTGGCAGTTCCGTCTCCGGCAGAGAGCTTAATCTCTATCGCTGGGGCAAAGGGGAAACCCGCATTTTCCTCTGGTCACAGATGCACGGGGATGAGTCAACCGCTTCACTGGCGCTGCTGGATATATTTCACTTTCTTGCTGATACCCACTCATTTAAGCAGGAAAAGCATCTGATGCACGATGCTGTATCGCTGTATATACTCCCGCTGGTGAACCCGGACGGTGCGGAGGCATTCACGCGGCGTAACAGCATTGCCATTGATCTTAACCGGGATGCCCTCCGGCTCACCACTCCGGAAGCCAGAATCCTGATGGAGACCTATCTCCGGCTAAAGCCCCATTACGCTTTCAATCTTCATGATCAGCAGCCACGGTACTCTGCGGGCAACTCTCATAAAGTAGCGGCCATCTCATTTCTGGCCCCTGCCCCCGATCAGGAAAAAACCATCACTCCGAACCGCCTTCAGGCAATGAAAGTGATTTCCGGGATGACTGAAGTTCTGAATAAAATCATCCCCGGTCATACGGCTAAATATGATGATACCTTTGAGCCGCGTGCATTTGGAGACAACTTTCAGAAACTCGGCGGAGCTACAATTCTTATTGAATCAGGCGGCTGGCCGGGCGACCCCGAAAAACAATTCATCCGGAAGCTAAATTTTCTTATCATGCTGGATGCTTTCTATCGTATCAGCAGGGGAGGTGTTGAGCTTTATTCCACAGAACTTTATGATTCACTCCCTTTTAACGACACTCGGCTTTTTGACGTAATTTTCAGGAACTGCACCTATCTGGCTGACGGTCAGCGCTTTACGGTGGATGTGGCTATAAACAGAAATGAATCTGTTCAGCCGGACGGTAAACTGGCCGGATACTCAGAGGTTGAAGAAATTGGCGATCTGTCTGTTTTTTATGGCTCAGAGGAGTATGACCTGACGGGTTATGAAATTATGACCGGCTCGGTCCCTGAGCGTCAGTATTCCCTCTCCGAACTCACGCCTGAAGTTGTTGCCGATTTGCACAGAAAGGGCTTTCATACAGTTAGAACAAAAGCCGGAAAGATTGGCGGAAATTTTAGTAAATTTGAAGTTAATCTTCTCCTGAACTCAGAACGGGAGCATCCCGACCGGCTTTTGCTAAACCGGAATGCGAGTTTTGTGGTCAGTAAAGACTCAAAACCGATATACCTGGTTATCAACGGATACCTTCTTTATCCCTTAACGGGAGCCGGCTTTGTCAGAAATGGTACTATCATCAAATAAAGATTTTCATGAGCAATACATATAACAGTCAGGATCCTCTCTACGCTGACTTCGAGCGGGAGGCAGTGCCCCACATGGATGCACTACACAATTTCGCTCTGCGCCTGACCGGCGACGAGGATGACGCAAACGACCTCCTGCAGGAAACATACCTCAGGGCGTTCCGTTTCTTCGATAAATTCGAAAAAGGAACCAACTGCAAGGCATGGCTGTTCCGCATTATGAAAAACTCGTACATCAACGCCTACCAAAAGAAAAAGAAAACTCCGGTACAGCTTGACTACGAAGAAGTTGAAAAATATTATGAGAATGTTAAACCATCCAATCCTGACGATGCACACCTTACTTCCGATACATTTGAAAGTCTCCTTGATGATGAGGTGTCACAGGCAATTGCTAAACTACCGGAGGATTTCAGAACGGTGATTATCCTCACTGATATTGAGGGCTTTACCTACGAGGAAGTTGCAGAATTTGTTGACTGTCCTATTGGTACTGTCCGCTCACGGCTTCACCGTGCACGCAAAATGCTCTATACAGAGCTTCAGGGGTATGCTCAGGAGAGGGGCTATCTTAAAAGCGATGAGAGGATAGCTTGAGTATAGATATTCGTTTTGCTATAACCGCTCTCGCTGACGGCGAAATTTCTGATACAAAAGAAGCCGAAAGACTGCGAAAGAAGATTTCCTCAGATGCTGAGTTAGCAGTTGAATATGAAGTCCAGCGCGCAGTTAAAAAAACAGTTCGTACACGATGTGCTTTTCATCCCTGCCCTGAAGAACTAAAAAGCAAAATCCTGAATGAGATTAAACGGACAGGCGGAAAGAAAAACACAACCGTGTTATACCCCCGCTTTTCAGTTGGAATTGCGGCAGCGGCTGTTATTCTGATTGGTGTGTTCATCCTTAACAGTCTCACTATAAACCAGAATCTGATCGCAGATCAAAGCGGGGCTGATAATATGATTGTTCAGGCAGTCACCAATTTCACAAGCATAAAAGCTGGTAAACTTACTCCTCAAATCGTTACTGCTGATGCTTCAAAAATTCAGGCGTTTTTTAATGAGCGCGGGGTGCAATACGCTACCGCCATTCCTGTTGTTCATGGCTGCTCACTTCTGGGCGGGGTTGTTTCGGAGGATAATGGTGAAAAACTGGCCCATCATGTTTATGCTGACCCTGAAGGAAAACTGATCTATGTTTTTCAGGCAGACGAAGCACATTTCATTCTGAAAAAAACACTTGCATTTTCTGCTGAACTGTGGGAAAAACTTGAAACAGAGAAAGTATATTTCGCCGAGCGCGACAACTATTCACTCGCGGTTTTCCGCAATGGCAGAAACATTTCGACTATTGTATCCGACCAGGATCTGGTCACACTGAAAGAAGAGCTTTCATCATATTACACCAATGGAGTCAACTGATATGGTTACAATTTCAAACGTCCTTCTCTCAACTGATTTCAGTGATTTTTCACTCTCAGCGGCTGATTATGCCATCACTGTGGCAAAGCTGAATGACGCAACCCTGCACCTGCTTCATGTGGTCGAAAAAACTCCGCCTATTCTGGCTATTCGTTCGCTCGATCTCTCTGAAGATAAAATCCTGAAAGGCATCCTTTCAGAAGCCCAGGAAAATCTTGAAAAAGTTGTAAAAAAACTTGAAACCGAATCAGGTCTTAAAGTGGTCGCCTCAGTTGTCCGCGGAATTGATTATCAGGAAATTGTGGACTATGCCGCCGGCAACAAAGTTGACATGATTGTGATAGCTACTCACGGACGTACTGGTCTGCTTCACACCCTCATTGGCTCAGTAGCTGAAAAAGTAATCCGCTACTCAAAAGTGCCCGTTTTGGTTGTAACTCCCGGAGAGGCCAAATCCTAAATAAACGGCCGTTTTCCTTCAGAAGGATAATAGCTTTTCCGTTTTATCCACTTCCGGTCTTATTTTACGGTTTTCCGCTCAGAAGACGCTCCTCCGGGTCTCTTATTCCACTCTGTCCGGTACTGAATTCAAACTTCAAGTTGGTTTTCAGGTAATGTTTTAGTAACTTTAAAATCTATTTTTTTTACGGCATTGTAATGGCAAAAACTAAAAACATCGAATACTATTGTAAATTCTGCCAGTCAGTTACCAAAATGGAACGGACTGCGGAAACTGTTAGCGGGGATGAGAACAAGGTATGGGCAAAATGTAAAAAATGCCGGCAGAAGATGATTGTTGATCTTGCTCAATATGAGGAAGCAGTAAAAAGCAAAGTCCCGGAACTCGATACCGCAACTGGTATTACATATTCTCCAGCCAGATCTTTCAATGTGGGAGACTCCCTCTTCCATGAGAAACTGAATGATTTCGGGGTTGTGGTTTCGAAAGAAACTACCTCAGGCGGCAGAAGTTCTATCGTAGTGAAGTTTCAAAATTCAGGCGAAAAAAAATTAATCGAAACAATAAATCCACAGTAAAAGGCAGGTGAAATAAGTGGTAGGTATTACCTTACAGGAAAACGAGAATATTGATAAAGCATTAAAGCGCTTTAAGAAAAAATATGAACGTTCCGGTGTACTTAAGGAGTTCAAGAAGAGAACTTTTTTTGTAAAACCTTCTGTTAAAAAGAGAATGGAAAAGATAAAAGCTGCACGCAGAGCGTACAGAATGGATCAACTTTCCGACTAATTTTCAGAATTGTGGGAACCTGACACCTGCTGTTCAGGTTCCCGTTTTTTTACAATAATCTAATTCCCCCTCAATTAAAATCCCCCTTACAGACTGATAGGCGACTCAGTTCTGCGTTTCTTTAAGTAATATTTCTCAAGATGTTTTGTTATCACTTCATAGGCCTCATCTACCGTATTGCAGAACTTAAAGAGATCAAGGTCTTCCTTGTTTATCATACCGTGTTCAACAAGCGAGTCCCAGTTGACTAATGATTTCCAATACTTTTCGTCATAGACTACAATACAGAGCTTTTTCTTAATTTTCATAGTTTGCACCAGGGTAAGTATTTCAAAAAGCTCATCCATAGTACCGAATCCGCCGGGGAATGCTACCAGCGCTTTTGCAAGGTAAGCAAACCAAAACTTTCTCATAAAAAAGTAATGGAAATCAAACGAAAGCTGAGGGGTCACATATTTATTGCCGGACTGCTCGAAAGGCAAACTGATATTCAGCCCGACCGAATAACCCCCTGCTGCTTTTGCCCCTTTGTTTGCGGCTTCCATCAGACCAGGGCCTCCGCCAGTGCAGACAATAAATCGCTTTTCATCCAGACCCAGATCTATAGACCACCGGGTTATTCTTTTTGAAAGCTCAACCGCGTCCTCATAGTATTTAGACATATCCAGCAGCACCTGGCTTTTACGAAGCTGCTCAGCAAAATTCGGGGTTGATTTGGGGTCTGCGGTTTTGATTTTATTGTAATTTTTCTGCGCTTCTTTCCGCGGCAAAAGCCGTGCAGACCCAAAAAATACGATAGTATCCCACACGTTCAGTTTTCCGAAGCGTGCTTCCGGTTCAACATATTCTGACATTATTCTGATCAGCCGTGCATCAGGCGAGTGCAGAAAATCCAGACTTTCATAGGCCTTTAATTTCTTTTTTTCATCAGCCATATTTTTACCCGATTATTTCCTATTCATAAATGATTGAATTACTTATATTTAGATTCGTTTTGCTCATTATTCACTTGAAGGGTGTTCATGGCGGTCACCGCAAAAATGAATTAACAAGACTTTAAAAGTATGAATTTTTTTATTCTTTTTCTTCTATTTTCGGCAATTCTCATAGCAGGGGGGAACCCCATTGCGCTCTCAGCGGAAAAAATTGATGAGATACTTGCCAAGCTTCCGAGAGGAACAAGGGTCTCAGTCCTTGCTATAAATCCTCTGACGGGAGACACCATTTACCAGAAAAATCCGGCACAGGTGCTTATTCCCGCATCAAATACCAAGCTCTATACCACCCTCACGGCAGTTAACAAACTCGGTAAAGATTTTCAGCTCAAGACTTCCCTTTTTACGCCCGATCGTACCCTTGAAGATGGTGTTATTGACGGTAATCTCTACCTTAAAGGGTTTGGTAATCCGCTGCTGACATCAGGAGACCTGTTGAAGATGGCAGAAGAGCTCCGAAGTATGGGTATTATGAGCATAAACGGAGATATCATCGGGGACGACAGCTATTTTGACAAGGCCTACTCACGCGAAGACTGGATTGAGGATGAAACTAATCTCGCTCCACTGGCGCCGGTTTCTGCACTGATTGTTGACCGCAACAAAAAGCAGGTAGTAAAAGTCCGCAGGAAAAGAAAAAGAATCACTTACATAAACGTTGCCGATCCGGCCCTTAACGCGGCAGAGATTATGTATAAGGCGCTTAAGGAAACAGGTATATATATAGGCGGCAGACCCGCAAAAGGCAGCACCCCGGAGGGTTCCTACGAGCTTTCATACAGAAGTGCTTCCCTGCAGGAGGTTATATCAATCGTAAACAAACGAAGTGATAACTTTCTTGCCGAATGTCTGTTTAAGGTAGTCGGGGCTGCTGAAAGCGGAACTGAAGGTAGCGGATTTCACGCATCAAAAGCAGTGAAAAAATTCCTTGATCATAATGATATATACAATGAAGGAACCGAAATTGTTGACGGATCCGGTCTTTCCCGCTTCAACCTTACTTCAGCCGCCGGAATAATCAGCTTGCTAGAATGGGCATATTTCCACCCTGACTATTTTGATACAATCTATAACAGTCTCTCTATTGCCGGAGTTGACGGCACTCTGACAGGGCGAATGAAGAACGGCTCAGCCATGCACAACTTTAGAGGAAAGACCGGCACTCTGCGAGGCACCTCATCAGTATCAGGTTATCTGAGGACAATTTCCGGTGATGACCTGATTGTTTCCATAATTATCTTTTATCAGTCGAAAGGGGGCAACTACTACAAAGCAATTGAAGACAGAATTGTAGGGCTGCTTGCTTCTGAGTTTATTGAGTATGAAGAGGAATTTAATTGAGAAATGAGAGTTGAAAATTTTTGAACCAGCATGCAAACAGAATGAACATATAACCGGAACACCATTTATAGATAATCACGATTAACACGATTAGTTCTGTTCAAACCATAAAGCGGTAAAATTATTCCGATCCGTAAAAATCCGCGCTGCGAAGCATCCGTATAATCCGCGTGCAAATGGCGGGAATAAGGTATAGGAACACCATTTATAGATGATCACGATAATTTCAAATAAACCGCGAAGTGGTGATATTATTCCTGTTTGCCAGTATGAGCCAGGCTCAATTCAATAACACACCACTCACGAAAGTTTTCATAAATCAACTGGTTTAATAAATCACTTGGTTTATTTTAAAAGTAGTAACTTTTGTGTTCTTCTTTCATCCCTGAATATACCTGTAATAAAATAAACTCCGGAACCCAAACTTTTACCGTCAACACTAAACTTATGTCTGCCTTCCTCATAATAGCCATCAAAAATCTGTGACACCTGTTCACCATCTACAGTATATATCATTAACGAAAATTTTCCGCTCTCAGGTAAATTCACTTCCACTGTAGTGTTTGGATTAAATGGGTTTGGGTAGTTTTGAAGCATCTCAAATTTTTTATCAATTATATTTCCACTTTCTTCCTCTAAAGATGTAACTGCCGGTTTGGTATCAAATGTTAGTGTTTTCCATTCATTGTTGTATGTTTCAAGCCCCCAATCACTCACCCCTGACTCCAAAATCCGGTACGTGCTGTCTCCGCTGCCGCCGTAAAAATCTATACCGATCTGAATGGCTGCTTTGCCCGTTATGCGGTAAGAAATTTCAGCGAAGAAGGAAGTATGCTGGGGGCTTGTTGCAGGGCGCGGCCACTGCGAATTCCAAAAATGCCAAACGGTATCACGATGCTGATGCGGATAAAAAACCAGTGCTCCGTTTTCAACAATGGCAGGCATAGGTTTATGCTGATCAAACCCTGGAGGGAAAAATGGATATCGCCAATAGAGCCCCCCATCAGAACTCTGATTAAAGCCAGTGGTATATTCATCAGCGGTAAGTAATATATCACCCAAAGTTGTTCGCGCATATAATCTCAGATAATCAATCTCGACTTTTACCGGCATATCATAATTGTTATCTGTAATCACCGCTGCCCAGGCGATCACTTGATTGATATTAGAATTCGAGTGAGATGGATTATTTGGGTAATGTATCTTGTAAAACGGCCAGTGAACTTCGGGCGGAATTCGGTCATTAACAATTGACTGCCCTACGTCATCCACCGGCATAATTGAACCGTTTGACGAAATCTTGTAGTGAACATTTCCATCCGATTGAACATAAGAATTATTTAACAACACATCATTAACATACACTTTTGCATAAAGAATTCTTCTTAACCCCGCTTCCCTTGTTGATATGTAATATGGCTGTCCCGAATTAAATGGTGGCAATGTGTATCGTGCATAAAACATAAATGGTACACCCGTATTTAATTGTCCTGCTTCAAATGAATAGGTGTTGGCTGACAATTTTGTCATAGGTGTAAAATTCCAATTACCAGTTGTCACAATCGATGGATTTACTGGCTCAAAATATGGGAAAACTATGGTAATCTTATTCGGAAACGATTCCGGTTGGGCGTACGTGTGGTCAAATGAGGACAACGCTGCGAAAATCAAAGAAACTAATAAACGGAACATGGTGTAACTCTCCTGCTGATTTATTGAAGTTTCACCGCGAAGAATTTTCCCTCGCGACACCTGCAATATAAGAGTAAATAAATCAGCAATTTTCCGGATTTTCTTCAAAAAAATCAGGTCTCATAAAAAATGACAGGTAATTGTCTGAATGTATGTGACAAATAATCCTAAAAATTTTTAGTTCGGATATTCTGTCAAGTATTAAAACTTGAGATTATCTGATTAAAACAATTATCTTGAATCATGAAATCAACAAAAACTGCAAGGTCATCTGCCAGAGAGATGCCAAATATTACTTCCGATGCGAAACTTTTAGCTCCATCGGAACTTGAATCTCTTCAGGAAAAAACAAGAAAAGCTGCAAAAGTGCTCAGGAAGTATCATCCCACAGTAAAGTTTTTACACCTGACGGATTAACCGACTTCTTTCGCAAAATCAAATAATTACGGTTTATAGCGAATCCCTTTAAAACAAAAAAAGCAGGTCATGTGACCTGCTTTTTTCCATAAATATGCGCTTTAGTTTCCGGAAGGAGGTGTTGTTGACTGAGGTACTGTTGTACTCTGAGGAACACTGCCTGAACCCTGGATGATACTCTCTCTGTTGTCCAGTTCAGCACTGGGCAGAAAGAATAGATTGATTACGATAGCCAGAATAACCAGAACACCGGCCAGCCACCAGGTGGTTTTGCTTAGGAAGTCCGCAGTTCGGCGGCTGCCAAAAACCTGACCAACCTGTCCGGCACCGCCTAAGGTTCCGGAAAGTCCGCCGCCCTTGCTTGACTGAACCAGAACGATTCCGATAAGCAGTACTGCGGTAAGTATTGAAAGCACCATTAATAGTGTGAACATAAAAACTACTCCTTAAATTGTAGCGGGGGAGGGATTCGAACCCCCGACACACGGATTATGATTCCGTTGCTCTAACCTACTGAGCTACCCCGCCAGAAAATTATTTTCAGACAGACTTCTAATGTAAGGATTTTTATAAAAACTTAAAAATTCCTTAAGAAAAAATCAGGGTAGTTTGCTCCTGATATTTGCCTGATACTCGTCTCTGAAGATGCCCGTTCCGTTATCAGAAAAGCGGTACTGGGGCAATCCTAGGGTCTGAATCCGCTGATTTGCAGTGGTTATCCGGCTAATCGGGTCAGGATGCGTTGAAAAGAAGGTCTCAAGCCCTGAACCACCGGTAACCAGCCCGTCCGCCTGAAGTTTCTCAAAGAAGAACTTTACTCCTCCCGGGTAGAATCTGGTATCGCGCAGGTAGGTGATTGAATATTCATCACTTTCATCCTCATTAGCACGGCTGTTCCCCAAAAAGGCAAGCCCGACAAAAAGATTGGCAGCAATTTCAGCAAGCTGCGAAGGATTTTCACCCAAAATAAGAGAGAAAAGAACCGAGATTCCATAATACTGGGTCATCCTCTGCGTAGCGTGACGGCGTTCAGCGTGGGCGATTTCGTGCCCCAGAACGCCGGCAAGTGCGGCTTCTGAGTCAAGATACTTTAGCAGACCGGTATAAACATAAACCGGACCGCCCGGAAGAGCGAAGGCATTAAGAATTGAATCATTATCCACAATTTCGAGCTGATATTTATAGATATTCTTCTTAGCAACTTTTGGCGATGCGAGAATTTCGTTAAAGATATTATTGACAATATAATTTTTCAGCGACTTATCTGAGTTATATATCGGATATTCGGCGGAGTTGTTGTTAATCTCCGTGCTAACCTCAAGTCCGAGCTGAACATCATCCGCATCGGAAAAGATGTTTATTCCGTCATCGCATGATGAGATACCAAATGCCGTAACAAGAATAAATGTAAAACTCAGGAGAATTTTTTTTGGATTCATTTTTTTGCTCCTCTAACTCGTTTTATCAGTCAATTAATTTTTCTTTTTCCAAAGCTATCTCCTGCCAGCATTTGTCAAGCACTTCCTGAATGCCGAACCCTGCTGCCGATGAGATAACATATACTTTACCGTCGTAGTCTCTGAACTTCTTCTGCTGAAGTTTAGACCATTCACTTTCTTCAACGATATCCCCTTTGCTAATCACAATAATTTTTTTCTTGGATGCAAGCGCCGGACTGTAAAGTTCCAGCTCATTAAGCAGCGTTTCGTAATCCTGCTCGTGTGTCTCTGAGATTGCGTCAATAAGAAAAAGCAGAATTCTGGTGCGCTCAATATGTCTGAGGAATTGCAGACCGAGACCTTTACCTTCATGCGCCCCTTCAATTATTCCCGGTATATCTGCAACGGTAAAGCTGTTAAAATCTTTATACCTTACAATACCAAGATTCGGCTCCAGGGTGGTAAACGGATAATCTGCAATTTTTGGTTTTGCTTCTGAGATAACAGAAATCAGGGTTGACTTACCGGCATTTGGAAATCCGACCAACCCGATATCTGCAATCAGCTTCAGTTCAAAGATAAGTGTTTTTTCTTCACCGGGTTTTCCGTTTTCAGCGTAGCGGGGCGTCTGGTGAACCGCGGTTGCAAAATTGCTATTCCCTTTACCGCCTCTGCCGCCTTTTGCGGCCATAAACTTTTGACCAGCACCGGTAAAATCACACAACGTCTCTCCGGTATCTTTATCCTTAACAATCGTTCCAACCGGGACTTTTACATAAATATCCTGACCGTACTTCCCGTCCCTGAGTGAATTTGCGCCGTTATCACCTTTGCGTGCTATATATTTTTTCTGATAGCGGAAATCAAGCAGTGTGCTTAAGTTAGCATCCGCAATGATATATACGCTGCCGCCGTCACCGCCATTTCCGCCTGCAGGACCACCTTTCGGGACGTATTTTTCCCTGCGGAAGGCAACCGCACCGTCTCCTCCGTCACCTGATTTCACAAATACTTCGGCATAATCAACAAACAAAATTTAATCTCCCCCTCTGAAGTATTCTTCGATTTTCACTGAAAGAAGATTTGCCTCTTTGCTGGTTAGTGTGTTTATTTTATAGGTATAAAAAACTGATTTCAATAAAGTCTGGGCCTGTTCAAAGTTCTCACACTCCGCGACACTTTCCATCGTGCTCACAAAGTCGAGACTGTCGTTGTTAAAAATTTCTTCCACAATTCTCATGGTTTCTCTCGCGGAGAAATAAGAGAACAAATCTCTTGTACGTTCCTCTTCATCCGGTTCGCTAATCTCCTCAGCATCTGGTACTTTAGTTTGATTCTCCGCCGCCGGTAAAACCAGTTCCTTGGTTTCTGCCGGAACAGATTCAACAGGCGCGGCTGCCTCGGAAATCACCTCGGCTTCTGTCTCACTGGTTTCCGGCTCAAAGGGAGGCAGATTCAGTGTAAAGCCCGGTGATGGAAAGTCCGGAGGAATAACTTTTTCCGGTTCAGGTGCATCATCAGTTACCACGGCTGGTTCTTCGGCCGGCATATATATATCTTTTGCGGCCGGATTAACACTTTCCGGAGTTTTTAAGCTACTATCAGTCACCGGTTCAGGTGTAAGCGTATGCTCAACTTCCGGCGGTTGACCCGGGAATATTGTTTCTGAACTTTCCTGTTCATCGAGTAAATCTCTTAACGAGATTGTATCCTCTTCTCTTTTTCCGCCCGATGGTTTCGAATAATCTATTTCTTCCTGTTCAGGCGCCTGCAATCCTGAAACGGATGTAAATGAAAATTTACCGCGGTCAATAGCTGAAAAAAATTCTGCTTCATACTCCTGAGCAAGCTCCTGATTCAATTTCTCTCTCAGTTCCCTGTCAAGTGAAATTGCAATATTGCTGTACATTGCATTCTTGAAGTCATCAACTTCAAAGCGGCGCTTCATGTCGGTAGAAAGTATGGTTCTAATCTTGGATATATACATGCCCAGATTTTTTTCTTTAAGATACATTTCAACTGCCGCGACTGGTATGAGTGATTTATTTACATCCCCGGCGTTAAAAAAGTCAGCCATTGAAGTAAGAGCTGTATCAATCATCGCCTGAGTCTGGCTTTCAACAAGAAGTTTGGTCAGATTGTTAACAACCGACTCAAATTCATCATAACGGAATTTCAGAATATTTTTCTTTTCCAGAAATTCTGAGGTTACCTTCCGGTAAAAATCATAATAATAGAGATAGCGGAGCAGTATCTGCACTTCTTCTGCACTTTTTTCTTCATCATCACCAAAAATGAATTTTGAAAGTGTTCCCTTAGGTCTGAGCAAAAGATAGACATTAAACTGAACCGCCTGAACAACTAATTCTTTAATGTTCTCAAACGGAAGCAGTTTGCGCTGCTTAATAATATCACCAATAGCATTAAAGTGAGGCGCCACCTCTGGCAGAGTATAGTCAAAATGAGACTGTTTGGTAATGCTCTTGCGGTCACGATAAAAGAGATAATCAAGCTCGGCAGAGATGTACTGAAAAATTGCCGGATGCACCCTGGCCGAGGCCAGCCCGTCCAAGGTGAAGAACGCTCCCAACTTCCGTATCTTATTGATATTGAAATCGGCAATGTATTTTATTTCTTTTTCAAACATCGCGAAACTGCACCAGGATTATAAAAAACTACATTCAAAGGGCAAATTTAGCGAAAAAAACCTATTAAAATGAGAGAAAAGGAGTAGTGTCCTCAGCTCCGCTCGGACACCGAAGAACCGTTCTCCCAGCGAAGTCGAGGAAGTGGTCTCCGAGCGAAGTCGAGGAAGTGGTCTCCGAGCGAAGTCGAGGAACTGGTCTCCGAGCGAAGTCGAGGAAGTGGTCTCCGAGCGAAGTCGAGGAGGAGCCACCTATAAAAAAGCCCTCCGGCTCATGAAACCAGAGGGCTATTGATTTTAATGTTGGAGAAATTATCAGCGCACGTTAGCTCTTATAAACTCACGGTTAAGCCGGGCGATATTTGAGATTGATATTTCCTTGGGGCATTCTGCCTCACAGGCACCAGTGTTGGTACAGGAACCAAATCCCTCCTTATCCATCTGAGCCACCATATCGAGCACGCGGGTCTCACGCTCAGGATGCCCCTGAGGGAGTAGCGTGAACTGAGAAACCTTTGCCGAAACAAACAGCATTGCCGAGGCATTTTTACATGCGGCAACCCAGGCACCACAGCCAATGCAGGAAGCAGCATCAATTGCCATTTCTGCATCATCATGGGGAATCAGAATAGCATTTCCGTCAGGAGCTGAGCCCGTCTTTACAGAAACAAACCCGCCTGACTCCATGATGCGGTCAAACGCAGTCCGATCAACAATCAGATCTTTTATCACAGGAAAGGGTTTTGCTCTCCAGGGTTCTACGTGAATTGTTTCGCCGTCATCAAACGACCTCATGTGAAGCTGACATGCAGTAACACCCTTCTTCGGACCGTGGGCACGGCCGTTGATATATAAACTACAGCTTCCGCAGATACCTTCACGGCAATCATGATCAAAAGCAAAAGGTTCTTCATTCTTTTCGATCAGGCGTTCGTTCACCACATCAAGCATCTCAAGAAATGACATATCGGGTGATATATCATGTGCCGGATAGGTTTCAAACTTGCCTTCACTTTGCGCATTCTTCTGGCGCCATACTTTTAAGGTTATTTTCATTATGTTCCTCGTCTTACAAGTCTCTTATTTATAACTGCGTTTGCTTGGTGATACTTCTTCAAAAACAAGTGGCTCCTTGTGCATCTGGTAACCGTTATTTTCGCCTTTATATTCCCACGCGCCAACGTAAGCATAGTTATCATCATCGCGGAGTGCTTCCCCTTCTTCGGTCTGATACTCCTCGCGGAAATGACCGCCGCAGGACTCATTCCTGTGCAGTGCATCCTCTGCCATCAGTTCACCAAGTTCGAGGAAGTCAGCCACACGGCCTGCTTTTTCGAGCGACTGGTTAAGCCCTGCAGGGTCTCCGCTTACCCGGACATCCTGCCAGAACTGATCGCGGATTTTTTTGATTTCCTCAATAGCGAACTTCAGTCCGTCTGCATTACGGCTCATACCCACGTAATCCCACATTACCTTGCCAAGTTTCTTGTGGTAATGGTCAACGGAGTGTTCCCCTTTTATTGAAAGGAGTTTATCAACACGTCCTCGTACTTCACTTTCAACACGTTTGAACTCATCATGATCGATTGTTACTTTATCAAATCCCCCTTCGGCAAGATATGCACCAAGAGTATAAGGGATAACAAAGTAACCGTCAGCAAGTCCCTGCATCAGCGCGCTTGCACCAAGGCGGTTAGCGCCGTGGTCTGAGAAGTTTGCCTCACCAAGGACAAAGAGTCCGTTGATGTTGCTCATCAGGTTATAATCAACCCAGAGACCGCCCATGGTATAGTGGACTGCCGGATATATACGCATCGGCATTTCGTATGGGTTTTCAGCCGTAATCTGCTTATACATATCAAAGAGGTTTCCGTATTTCTCAGCGATTTTGTCCTTGCCAAGGCGTTTGATAGAATCAGCAAAGTCCAGATATACTGCAAGTTTGCTCGAGCCCACTCCTTTGCCTTCATCGCAGACAGCTTTAGCATTGCGTGAAGCAACATCGCGGGGAACAAGATTTCCGAATGAGGGATATTTCCTCTCAAGGAAGTAATCGCGCTCATCTTCAGGTATGCTCTGCGGGGCGCGGGTATCACCCGGATTCTTCGGAACCCAGACTCTTCCGTCATTACGCAGTGATTCACTCATGAGCGTCAGTTTAGACTGATGATCTCCCGATACCGGGATGCAGGTCGGATGAATCTGCACATAACATGGGTTTCCGAAAAGCGCACCGCGTTTATGTGCGCGCCATGCCGCTGTTACATTTGAACCTTTAGCATTAGTAGAAAGATAATAGACGTTGCCATAACCGCCGGTTGAAAGGAGAACCGCATCAGCCAGGAAGCGTTCGATAGTGCCTGTCACCATATTTCTTGCAATAATGCCGCGTGCTTTACCATTAATGATTACCAGGTCAAGCATTTCATAACGGCTGTACATTTGAATGTTGCCCAAACCCATTTGTTTTGCCATGGAACTGTAAGCCCCAAGTAGAAGCTGCTGACCGGTCTGACCGCGTGAATAAAAGGTGCGGGAAACCTGTGCGCCGCCGAATGAACGGTTGTCAAGATATCCGCTATATTCACGTGCAAAAGGCACACCCTGAGCCACGCACTGGTCAATAATATTTACGCTCAGTTCAGCCAGGCGATAAACATTACCCTCACGTGCGCGGTAGTCGCCTCCTTTAATTGTATCATAGAAGAGACGGTAGATACTGTCACCGTCATTCTGATAATTTTTGGCTGCGTTTATACCCCCCTGGGCAGCAATGCTGTGAGCGCGGCGGGGACTGTCCTGAAAGCAGAATGCTTTAACTTTGTAGCCCATTTCAGCAAGAGATGCAGCAGCAGAGCCGCCGGCAAGCCCGGTGCCTACAACTATTACTTCATATTTTCTTCTGTTGGCCGGGTTGATAAGTTTAATGTGTGCCTTATAATCGGTCCATTTATCAGCAAGTTTGCCCGCAGGAATTTTTGACTGTAATTCCATATTAGTTTCCTCCTGTGGTCTTATATATCAATAAAAAGTAAAGCGGCACGTAAGCAAAGAGCAGCGGTACCACTATTGAAAAAATCAGTCCGAGTTTCTTAATCAGCGGAGTATATTTCTTATGATTCAGCCCGAGGGTCTGGAAAGCACTCTGAAATCCGTGGTTCAAATGGAAGCCGAGAAGCACCATGGCGGCAACATAGAACCAGGTATATACCGGATTCTGGAACGCGCTCACCACTGCCTGAAAAAGCGTCTCCTCATGAGTTACCCCCATCCACGAGGCAACTTTATGGTCAACAAAAAAGCTTTTCAGATGGATAACCAGAAAGATAAAAACAATGCTCCCCGTCCAGACCATAGACCGGGAGAAGACGGAACTGTTTTCGGACGGTCTGTTAACCGCATAGCCGACTGGGCGCGCTTTCTTGTTTTCAAGCGCCAGCCGGAATCCGCTGAATGCATGAATGATGAAACCGAGAAACAGCACCACCTCCATAACCAGGATTACAGGGTTTGTTTTCATGAATTCTGAGTATTGGAAGAAAGCAGCGCCATTGTCATTTCTGAGCAGGAGGAAATTTCCCGACAGATGAACTATCAGGAATGAAATCAGGAATAAGCCGGTGAGAGCCATGATAAGCTTTTTGCCGACTGACGAGGTAAAGGTTTTTGATAACCAACCCATTAAATATATCCTTATGATTTTTAATTAATGGAATAGGGCAAACTTAATCAAAATCCCGTTTTAATTCCAAAGAATCCGCTACTCCTTATCAAAATAAAAGTATTTTTTTTCCGGCAGGGGTTGGGCGGTCAGGAGTCAGGGCTGCTTTCCACCGGAGTGGTTTCCCCGGCATCAGGTTTCTCCTCCGGTTTATCAATTCGCTTGCTAAGGATATCACTCACCGAACGGAGCACATCCTTCTCCTCAGCCATGATGATCAGAATATCCCCCTCATGGAGGACAGTATTTCCGGACGGAGTGATGAATTTTTCATCACGGTTGATCATGGCGATATGTGCATTCCGCGGAAAGTGGAGGTCAACAATCCGCATTCCGGCTATTGCACTGCCGTGAGGGACAAAGAATTCCATCAGCTCGGTTTTAATGCTTTCGCTCAGTTCTAACTCAAGCGGGGTTTTTTTTCGTTCACTCTCGTGAACAACAAGTTTCATTTTACGTGCAAAAAAGGGAAGAGTTGTACCTTGAATAAGAACCGAGCTAAGGGAGATAAAAAACACCACATTAAAAATCAGGTCAGCATCTTTAATACCATATATATAAGGGTACGTGGCAAAAACAATAGGCACAGCACCGCGGAGGCCGACCCAGGAGAAAAATATTTTTTCCCTGAAGTTGATCTTCGTAAAAAGCAGACTAATCATTACTCCGGCGGGCCGGGCAACAAACATGAGAAAAAGTGAAATCATAATCCCCGCCCAAAGCACCGGAAGAATCTGCATCGGGTAAACCAGCAGACCGAGCGTGAGAAACATTATACTCTGCATCATCCAGGCGATACCGTCAAAAAACTTCACCAGACTTTTTTTGTGTATCAGACTGCTGTTTGCAAGAATAACACCAAAGAGATATACTGCAAGAAAACCGTTGCCGCCGAGAAGATCAGTTATCGAAAAAACGAAGAGCAGGAGCGCGGTTACCAGCACTGAGTAAAGCCCCTCGTAACTGAGATTAATTTTATTGATTAGATAAACTCCCCCCCTGCCGAGTGCATAGCCAAACACTCCGCCAATGACCATCTGTTTTACCAGAAAGAATATCTGTTCGCCAATCTGCATCTCACCTGAGGTAATAATATTGATGCAGGCGAGCATGAGAATATAAGCCATCGGGTCATTACTACCGCTTTCGAACTCAAGCGTTGAACGAGTCTGATGATCAAGCCCGATATCCTTTGTACGGAGAATAGAAAAAACCGCAGCGGCATCAGTGGATGAAATAATTGAACCGATCAGTAGGGCATAAATGAATTCAAGCCCGATGACAAAGTGAAGAAAAAGCCCCGTTGACAATGCAGTAACAAACACCCCGATAGTAGCCAGAGAAATTCCCCGCCAGAAGATTGGTTTTACACTTTCCCATTTAGTTTCAAAACCGCCAGCAAAGAGAATAAAACAGAGTGAGAATATTCCAATGAACTGAGCCAGCTTAGGGTCATCAAAATAAATACCGCCGGGACCGTCAGACCCTGCCAGCATACCTATGCCAAGGAAGACAATAAGCGCCGGGATGCCCAGTTTGAATGAGGTCTTGCTCGCCAAAATCGTCAGAAGCAGAAGCAGAGAGCCCATCAGCAGGATATTTTCAGAAGATATTTGCATAATAGCCGGTTAATTGCAGAAAATCATAAATGCAATGTAAAGAATAGAAAAGGGATTGGAAAGGGGGTGGGGATATCCGGTGTTTGTACAGAAAAGTTGACTTTTATGGAGAAATGGCTGTATATTGCACGAAATGTTTCGATAATCGATTTTTGAATGGGTTACTCGATTGCCTTTCAATTAACTCATTCAAAGAAAGTCGTACTTTTTGACCTTCAACCCTGTGGTCCGTTTCGGCACTCAGATTTTAAAAATAGGACGGATATATTAAATGATTCGTAATTTTGATAGTCCTGCATCCTACGGTTTGCACGGCAAATTTTTCAGGACGGATTCATTATAGAATGATAGCCACAAAAGGTAAAATTTCTTACTGAAGAAGTTCGCAGTTTTTCAGGCAGATCAAATATAATAGTTGATTTTATTTTGTCGCAAAATATTAAATTATGCTTTTTAAGGAATATCTAAATTTCGATTACAAGTTCCCAGAACCACAGTATTTGGGAGCCAAACACACACATCTGTCCTGGATCAAAAAGTTTATCCCAAAGAACGTTAATAGTGCGCTTGATGCATTTGCAGGATCACAATCTGTTGCATTTCTTTTTAAGCAATTAGGATTTGAAACTATTACAAATGATTTTCTCAACTTTAATCATCAAATCGGATTAGCATTAATTGAAAATGAGAGAGATCAACTCACAAAGGATGATTTTTCTTTATTACTTCAACCAGCAATCAACAAATCTGAATTTCAACTTATCTCGTCAACCTACTCTGGTGTATTTTTTGAAGAAGATGAAGCTGAGTTTTTAGATAACCTCCGCGCAAACATTTCATTTCTTCCCACAAAATACAAAAGGGCTCTGGCTTATGCTCTCATCAACCGTAGCATGACCCGAAAAGTGACAATGGGGCATTTTGGTCATACTCAGGCGCTAAAATATGCGAGTGATCCCGAGAGAATTAAAAGAAACAGAAGTTTGATCCGACCAATAAAAGATATTTTTGAGGATTTAATTCCAAGTTACAATGCAGCAATTTTTGATAATACAAGAGAAAACAGAAGTTATAATGAAAACATATTGGATTTGCTGCCCAAACTAACTAAAATCGATTTGGTCTATTTTGACCCTCCGTACTGTGACAGCCATGCTGACTACCAAAGTTTTTATCATTTACTTGAAACATTTACTGAATACTGGAAAGAAAAACAATTTATTAATGGTATCAAAAGATATGAACCGCAGCGATACAGTGGCTTCGACAAGAAGCGTGACGTGAAAGATTCATTTAAGAATTTATTTGAGCAATCTAATGATATTCCTTACTGGCTTATAAGTTATAATGATAGAAGTTATCCTTCCATTGATGAACTTTCATTTTTGATTTCGAAATTCCGAGACATTAGCATTGAAAAAAAGGCCTACAGCAACGGAAGAGGCGGCAAAGGAAGTGTGGCCGGCAGTCATGAGGTCCTTTTTGTTTGCAAACCGAAAAAGAAACACTTTATAGAGCATCATATTCACGAGACAAGTTTTGAAAGAGTTTAATCATTGGAAAAAACTTCACGATAGCGGTCAATTAGATTCGTTATATCGTGACCAGTCGGGTATGCTGTGGCTAAAAACGAAATCAATCGCTCGAAAAGAACTGATAGCCGAATTTGCCTCTGCAAACAACATCAAACTTAAAGAGACTTCATTAACAAAACAATTCTGGGAGCTATTTAAATTACTGCGCAATAATATTATTCTTTCGAACATAAAACTTGATACATTTATCAAAAGAAAAAGTAAATCTCAGCTTAATACTCTTAATACAGAAAAGTTGGTTTCAGAATTATATAAGTTAAAAATTTTTGAATGGGGCGGGGATTATCAAAATTCTCTTGACAAATATCTGGTAAGCCGATACGTAAAAACTTATCAATCTTACGATACTCTCGTCTCAAAATTCAAAACAGAGATCAATAGTGCTGTACAAGGATATGTATTGAATAGTTGGTACAATCACTGGAGCAGTATTCTCATTGAATCAATTTTCAAGTCTCATCCAAAAGTATTGCCAACCGTTGGGCAAATAAAGGGTGTAGATTTTTTTATTGATGGTATCCCGTTTGATTTGAAAGTAACCTATCTGCCCGCAGAATTTATTCGCACAAAAAGAAAAGAGAAGGGTTTACCAGTCGAATTAACCTTCCTAAAAAAGAAGGCAAAAGAGGCCGGGATTTCTTTTAACAAAAGCAGTAATAATTCCGACATCTATTACGAGATTACTGAAAAAATGAAGGATAAAAACGATAAGTTCTGTAAATCAGTTCTGGAAACATTGCATATTGAGAATCTCCAGGTTTTGGCGGAAGCTCAACAAGAGCCCAAATTATTGAGCAAGTGGCTTTACGAAAACCAGGGTGAGATGCGATTCGGATCAGAAAATCGTTTATTTCTCATCCTTGTTGATACTCAAGATTTTAATAGTTCATGGAAATTGAAAAGAAATCTTCGGTTATTAAAACCCGCGATTTTTAAATATTTAAGAAAATTCACTGGTATAAATTCTGAACGATTAAAAATTACTTTTCGCTACAAAGACAGACTTGCACGGTACTCTGCTTTAAGTGATATCATTTTTATTGTTAAATAATTTAACTCCATTACTTTTTCAAAGGATTTATCTACCCCCCCTCCCATCCTAATTCCCGTGTTTTAATACCCCTTTTATGCTAAATTTGCAGTTCTTTTCAACCAAAAATCAGCAGAATTATCACTATGAGATCTCACGAAATAGACTACGAAATATTTGGCGATGATATGCAGGTCATCGAGGTGGAACTTGATCCGGGGGAAACGGTTATAGCCGAAGCAGGCGTTATGAACTGGATGGAAAACGGCATTGAGTTCGAAGCAAAAATGGGTGACGGCTCTGATACGAACGAGGGCTTTATGGGCAAACTCCTTAATGCGGGCAAAAGGGTACTGACCGGCGAGTCACTCTTTCTGACCCACTTTACCAACCATGGCTCCGGTAAAAAGCGAGTGGCATTTGCAGCCCCCTATCCGGGCAAGATCATCCCGATTGACCTTACCAAATTTGGCGGGCGGCTCCTCTGCCAGAAGGACTCGTTCCTCTGCGCGGCTAAAGGCACCAAAACCGGTATCGCCTTTACTCAGAGATTCGGTGCCGGACTTTTTGGCGGCGAGGGTTTCATCCTTCAGAAACTTGAGGGGGATGGAATGGCGTTCATTCATGCGGGCGGAACCATTGTAAAAAAAGAATTAGTTAATGATGTACTCCGGATTGATACCGGCTGCATCGTGGCTTTTACCGACGGGCTGGATTATGATATCGAGCGGGCAGGCGGGCTGAAATCCATGTTCTTCGGCGGTGAAGGTCTTTTTCTTGCAACCATCCGCGGAACCGGTACTATTTATCTGCAGTCGCTACCCTTCGCACGGCTGGCTGACCGGATTCTGGCTCAGGCACCCATGGCTGGCGGCGCACGCAAAGATGAGGGCTCAATTCTTGGCGGGCTTGGCCGAATGATTGACGGCAGATAAGTAAAGTTACATATATATCAGAGTTTTTACCAAATGTTAAAGGAGAAGTAATGAAATTCCAGAAACAGATTTTGTTTGTTCTTTTTCTGTCCCTCACAGCATCGGTCATACCGCAGAAGAATCTGACGGTTGACGAGATATATACCAGCCGGAGTTTTTCCGCTAAATCAGTCTCCGGACTGAAGTGGCACCCGCAGGGCACCGGTTTCTCATTCTCGAAATACGATGCTGAAACAAAGTCTATGAATGTTCATTACTTTGATATCGCCAAAAAAGATACCACGCTTCTGATTAAGGGCTCGGAACTCAAATCCACCGGCGGCGAGCAGATTACCCTCTCCAACTACGAGTGGTCGCCTGTCGGAACGCATCTGATGATAACCGGAGTGCTTCCCGCCCGTTCCCTTAAAAGCGGCGGTACCTTTTATATATACGATGTTGCAAAGAAATCCATAACCGCCGAGGTCGCCTCCAAAGAGCAGCAGATTAATATGCAGTTCTCACCTGACGGAAAAAAAATTGCTTTCTCGCGCGGGCACAATCTTTTTGTCTATGACCTCCCCTCAGCCACCGAACAGCAGCTTACCTATGACGGCTCAGATCTTGTACTGAACGGTGTCTTCGACTGGGTTTATGAAGAGGAGTTCAGCATCATCCAGGCATACGCATGGTCGCATGACTCACGCTATCTTGGCTACTGGCGTCTTGATCAGACTGACGTGCCTGAGATAAAGATTCAGAAGTGGGACTCCCTGTATCTCAACTCAATTGATATGCGTTACCCAAAAGCAGGTGACCGCAACTCAGAAGTAAAGATTGGCATTTATGATCTTAAGAACTCAAAAAACGTGTTTGTCGATCTTGGTGAGGAAAAGGATATATACGTCGCCCGAATTAAATTTAACCCATCCACAGGTGACCTTTGGCTTCAGCGTCTTAACCGGCTGCAGAACCGGTTGGACATCCTGGCAGCAAATCCTGTCAGCGGAAAAACCAGTCTCATCCATTCTGAAACTGATGAGGCCTGGGTTGACGTTCATGACAATCTGATCTTTACCAAAGGCAGCAGAAAAGGATTTCTCTGGACCTCAGAAAAAGACGGCTATAATCATATATATCACTTCTCTGATGAGGGGAAACAGTTATCCCAACTTACCTCTGGCAAGTGGGAGGCATCCGATATCCTCGGTTATGATGAAAAGAACGCTCTGGTTTACTTCACTTCAAAGGAACTCGGGGCAATATACTCAGATCTCAATACGGTGCGGGTTGACGGTTCTGAAAAGAAGCGTCTGACCAATGAAGCTGGTACGCATGATATTTCCCTCTCCCCAACATGTGCGTATTTTGTTGACCGTTATTCAAACGCGAACACTCTGACCAATACCTATCTTTATTCCGGTGACGGTAAAAAGATAATGACGCTGGCTGAGTCTGACATGTTAGTTTTTAAGGATTATAACCTGGCTAAACTGGAGTTTCTGACCTTCAACACTTCAGACGGGCAGGATCTGAATGCATATATCATTAAACCGGCTAATTTTGATGCCGCAAAGAAGTATCCCGTCCTTATTTTTACCTATGGAGGACCTGGCTCACAGGTGGTTAATGACCGCTGGGGCGGTGCAAACTTCCTTTGGCATCAGATGCTTGCACAGAAGGGGTACATCATTTTTGCGGTTGACAACCGGGGAACCGGCGGGCGCGGAAGAGTGTTCAAGAAGCAAGTGTATAAAGACCTCGGCAATTTCGAAGTACAGGATCAGGTTGAAGCAGCAAAATATCTCGGCGCTCAGCCCTGGGTTGATGCATCGCGCATCGGCATCTGGGGATGGAGCTATGGCGGATACAACTCAGCCCTCACCCTGATGAAGGGAGCTGACTACTTTAAGGCAGCTATTTCAGTAGCACCAGTCACCCACTGGAAGTTCTATGATACCATTTATACCGAGCGTTATATGCAGACTCCGCAGCTTAACCCTGAAGGGTATGAGAACAGCGCTGTGCTTTCCCATACATCAAAGCTCAAAGGAAAGCTGCTGCTGGTTCATGGTACCGGTGATGACAATGTTCATTTCCAGAACGCGGTAAAGCTGGCTGAAAAACTGATAGCCGAAGACAAACCATTCGAAACAATGTACTACCCCGAAAAAGACCATGGTATTTACGGTGGAAAAACCCGTCAGCATCTGTTTAAGATGATGACTGAATTTATTGAGGAAAACTTATAACGGGAAGAGATGCGGCAGGCGATTAAGAAGAGGAAAGTTGTTGAGCAACGCTGGCTCAGAATAACTTATTTTATACTCGGAGTTGTTTGTACAATAACGGGCATCATTGGTTTTATTGTGCCTTTGATGCCCGGGACAATATTTTTGATTATGGCTGCATATTTTTTTGCCAGAAGCTCAGAGAGATTTCTGAACTATATACTGACCAACAGAATGTTTGGTCACCATATTCAAAACTTTGTTGACGGCGGCAAGATGCCGTTAAGAGCCAAGATCGTCACCGCCGGACTTATTTTTATTTCAGTCCTAACGGGAATCCTGCTTTTTTAAAGAAGAATTATTTCTTCTTTGCTTTTTTTGCCGGCTTAGCTTTTGTGGCTTTAGCACCTGCAACCAGTGCAAGACCTGCATGCACAACTGCTTTTTTGGTGTCTAAGCCGGAAGCTTTAAGCGCTTTTGCCATCAGCTTATCGTCTATATCAATGAGTGTCTTCATACCGGATCTCCTAAATTGTTGTTAAATAATAGATTTTTGGTATCCACGGAGTTAAAATAATAAAAAAGTTAATACAAAAAGCAAGAAAAATCTTTTGAAGGGGGTGCCCCTATATATCTGGAGGGAAAGGGTATATAAGAAAGGGGCGGAAATCGCGGGGATATACATCATTCAGGAGCAATAAAATCAGGTGTTTTATAGTTATTCTTCCCTGAAAACCACCCACGCCGTAATCTCTTCCTGTATATTAGTATGACATTGGTCACAACTGGAAAGTCCCCCTCCCCGGTTCATATATCAGACCGGCTGCACCGGGTAAGTGCCTAAACCGGATTTTCCTGTTTGTCAGCGGGCTGCTCGTCCTCAAGCAGAGCATAGACAAAGCTGGCTGTTTCCTCCTCTTTACCAAGCATATCAGCCAGAGTAGTCTTTGAAAGGATAGAATCAACCGCGGTTTGAACCGCTCTCCAGAGAGAACGGATTGAGCAGTCAATGGTATGAGTACAAATTGACTCATTACCAGTGTAATCCGCACAGAAGGATGATTCAAAAAACCTACCTCCAAGTACCGAAAGAACATCCCCTACATTGATTTCTTCTGGTGGACGTGTGAGGCGGTAACCGCCCGAGGAGCCGCGGGAGCTCTCGATGAAGCCGCCAAGCCGGAGGATTCTGAGCAGTTTGCCCGTATGCGCCTGTGAGAGGCGCTCAGCGGTGCTGATCTCCGGTATCGTCATGCCGTCTTCAGACTTGTTTTTCGCAATGCGCAGAAGGCATCGCAATCCGTATTCTTCCTGGGAGCTGAATTTCATTGTTTAATTATGTTTCGTAAAAATTGCATCTGCGGTCATCTGCGAAATCTGCGTGAGAAACTGTTTCCCGCTGATCACGCAGATTTTGGCAGAATTAACCATTTTCAGTCAACGTACACTGTTAATTGTACATTGAATTACTAATTACTCATTCCTAATTACTACTTATCCTTTGAACATCGGAATTTTTGAACCGCACATCTTTGCGTGATGAACGGCTGCGTAATGTTCCGGACTTACCGAAGGGCCCTTACCGGTGCAGTGTTCTGCAAATGCGGCTGTCAGCTTTTCAGCAATCTGCTGAAAAGTATAACCTTCAATTTCATATCTCGGCATGAAGTAAACCGGCACACCATTCTTGAAAATTGCCATGCTGGGTGATGAGGGAGGGGCTGCAATATAGCTTCTCACCAGATCAACTGCGTCTCGATCCTGTCCGGCGAAAACGGTAGTGAGGCGGTCTGGGATAACTCCATTCTGAAGAGCCAGGGAGACTCCCGGCCTTGCTCCGCCGGCAGCGCATCCGCAAACCGAATTGATGAAGACCAGAACAGTTTTATCATCATTCACTTTAATGGCTTTTTCGACCTCTTCCGGAGTGCGAAGCTCCTGGATCCCGACCGCGGTCAGTTCATCGCGCATGGGCTGAACTGATTCTTCATCGTACATTGGAGGTCTTTTCATAACGTTTAGCATAGATTATTCCTTCTTTTTAGGATCATTATTGTATATATACACTATTTAGGTTTATCTCACTCGCTGGTACTATTGCGGAAAGATATCATATTCTCTCTCAGAGAAATCCGAGTTCAACCATAGCAACCTCACTCATCATATCTTTTGACCAGGGCGGGCTCCAGGTTATTTCAATTTTAACATCGGTTATCTCCTCAATGGTTCTCAGTTTGCTTTCAACTTCTTTAGGAAGTGACTCAGCTACCGGGCACATCGGTGAGGTAAGGGTCATAATGACCGTTAATTTTTTATCCTCATCAAAACGGAGCTGATAAATAAGACCAAGCTCCCATATATCAACCGGAATTTCAGGATCGTAACAGCTTTTAAGAACTGCTATTACTTTGTCTTTCAGGATTTCTGTTTCGTCACTCATTGTTATTCAGTTATGACTTTTTCATGTTCGTTTTTTATTGCTGCAATAAGAGTGTGCCATGCAAGTGAAGCACATTTAACTCTCATGGGAAATTCCTTAACCCCCTCAAGCACAGCAAGTTTGCCAAGCTGTTCGCGGTCTTCATCACTTATTTCACCTCCCATAACAAGGGCGTGAAAATGGTCAAAATCTTTTTGAACATCTTCAACAGTTCTGCCTTTCACAAATGCTGTCATCAGAGAGGCCGATGATTTAGAAATTGCACAGCCATTGCCCTGAAATGATATATCCTTAATTACGTTGTCTTCAACCTTTAGGAATATTTCAACCTGGTCACCGCAGAGTGGGTTATGCCCTTCTGCATGATGCGTGTGGGGCTCCATTACTTTATAATTACGCGGATCTTTATAATGGTCCAGTATTACCTGCTGATAGAGTTCCCTGAGTTCGGGGTTCATTACTTAAATACCTCAAATACCTTTTGAAGAGAAAGTGCAAAGTAATCTATCTCTTCTTTTGTGTTATAAAAACTAATCGAAACGCGTGCAGTTGCCGGAACACCGAGCCGTTTCATTACTGGCTGTGCACAGTGGTGCCCGGTGCGTATTGCAACTCCCTCAAGATCAAGGATGGTGCCGGTATCATGAGGATGAATGCCTTCAAGCTGGAATGAATAAACACTGCTGCGCACTTTTGGTTCACCAAGCAGTTTTACCCCGGGCGTACCCCGTAAAATCTTTCCGGTATATACAAGCAAATCATTTTCGTAGTTCTGAATCGCATCAAAACCGAGCTTCTGTATATAGTCTAAAGCCGGACCCAGCCCGATCACGCCCTCGATATTCGGGGTTCCGGCTTCAAACTTATAAGGAAGTTCATTATAGGTCGTCTTTTCAAAGGAAACAGAAGCAATCATATCTCCGCCTCCCTGATATGGCGGCATCTTCTCAAGCAATTCCTTTCTGCCGTAAAGAACACCAACCCCGGTCGGGGCATAAAGCTTATGCGCTGAAAAGACAAAGAAATCGCATCCGAGAGCGCGGACGTCAATATGCTGATGCTGCACGGACTGAGCACCGTCAACAAGAACCGGTATCCCCCGTTCTTTTGCTGCTCTTATAATTTCCTCAACGGGGTTAACCGTACCCAGTGCATTTGAAACATGCACAACAGAAATAAACTTAGTCTTCTCTGAAAGAAGAGAATGAAAGTGATCCATATCAAGGTCCCCATTGTCATCCATCCTGATAACTTTCAACACCGCTTTTTTCTCTTCACACAACATCTGCCATGGGACAATGTTTGAATGATGTTCGAGATACGAGATGATGATCTCATCCCCCTCATGTATATATTTCCTGCCGTAGGAATAAGCCACCAGATTTATCGCTTCTGTGGTACCTCTGGTAAAGATAATCTCTTTTGAGGAGGATGCATTGAGATAAGCAGCCAGCTTTTCACGCACTCCCTCATACTCAAGGGTCGCCTTCTGGCTCAGGAGATGCACACCGCGATGAATGTTTGCGTTCGTGGCTGAATAATATTCAGCCACTTTATCTATTACACACTGCGGCTTCTGAGTAGAAGCTGCGTTGTCAAGATAGACAAGGGGCTTACCGTGAACTTCGGTATGAAGAATCGGGAAGTCTTTTCTGATTTCGTGCACATTAAAGGCAGATGTGGAAACTTCTTTACCTGGGGCTGAACCAGCCGCTTTAGCAGAAGACATAGTTACGATAACCTTGCTGAAATTTTAGCTTCAAGATAATTCCGCATATCTTCTAATTTGATCCGGTTCACCAGATCATCCGCGAATGCGTTAATAAGAATTGAACGCGCAAGCTGATCTCCGATACCGCGGGCTTTCAGATAAAAAAGCGACTCCTCACTAAGCTGACCAACTGTTGCGCCATGAGTGCACTTTACATCATCTGCAAAAATCTCGAGCTGCGGTTTGGTATCAATTAGTGCTTCTTCACTAAGCAGAATGGTTTTGTTCTCCTGAATTGCGTTTGTCTTCTGAGCATCCTGACGAACCATTACCTTGCCGTTAAAAACTCCGCGGGACTTTCCGCCGAGCACTCCTTTATATAACTCATGACTCTGACAATGTGGCACAGCATGGTCAATCATGGTATGATTGTCAATAAGCTGAGTTCCGCCGGCTATAAAAAGACCGTTCAGTGTTGCCTCAGAGTTCTGTCCGGTAAAGCGGGTGCTCATATTCGTCCGGCCGATGGCTGAACCGAGCGCGATATTTAACGATTTGTAATTTGAATTCCCCTCCTGGGTAATTTCAATATTATTGATGTAATAAGAATTGTGATTCTCTTCCTGAACAATTATATGATTTACCTGCGCATTTTCAGATGCATATATCTCAGTAACTGCATTGGTGAGAGAAGATGTCTGATCAAGACCTGAGTAAGACTCAATGAGATCAAGGGTTGCACCCTTTTCAGCAACGATCAGATTGCGCGGGCTGACCATCAGATTTTCCGCATTCTTCTGAACGTAAATAATCCTTAAAGGTTTTTCCGCAGCAACATTTTTTCCAATATGTATAAAGAGCCCCTCAGCTACAAAAGAAGTATTCAAAGCAGCAAAGATGTTCCCCTTCAGTTCAGCAGTTTTGTTATAATATCTCTCTGCTGCAGGGTTCTTCGCTACAAATGCCTCTTTAATAGTAGAGATGGTAACACCTTCAAGCGATGCAAGGTCGCCTGAGAGTTCATGGTTGAGACGCCCGTTGACAAAAACGATATTCAGATATTTATCAATATTAAAGAAAAACTTCTGCAGTTCCGCAATACCCGCTGAAGCGGCTGGCAGGTCAGTGGTGAATTTTTTTCCTGTGATGGGGGTAATGTTAGTGTACTTCCACTCTTCATCCTTAACGGTCGGAACTCGCAGAGAAAGAAAATCTTCAAGCGCCGCCTTGCGAATCTGATGAAATTCTGACATGCGCTCGCCGTTCATCCCGACCTCGGCGGTCAGAAAGCTGGTTTTAAGCAGCTCCTTAAAATCTGTCTTTTCCATATATATCAGTTATCCTCTTAAGCCATCACGAATTCATTGATATGATCTTTCACCCAGTCATATCCTTTGTCTTCCAGTTCAAGTGCCAGGTCTTTATTCCCTGATTTAATAATGCGTCCCTGATATAGCACGTGAACAAAATCAGGTACGATATAATTAAGCAGGCGCTGATAATGGGTTACAACGATGAATGAATTCTCGGTTGACTTCAACGTGTTAACTCCGGTCGCCACAATGCGGAGTGCGTCTATATCTAGCCCCGAGTCAGTTTCATCAAGAATACCCAGCTTCGGCTCAAGCACCGCCATCTGGAAAATTTCATTTCTCTTTTTCTCACCGCCGGAGAATCCTTCGTTCACTGAACGGCTGAGTAGATCCTGCTTCAGTTCAACAAGCGCCATTTTTTTCTTGATGTGAGCAAGGAACTCAACTGCATCAAGAGGAACTTCCCCGCGGTATTTTTTAATTTCGTTCAGTGCATTCTTCAGCAAATTGGTATTTGAAACACCGGGAATCTCAACCGGATACTGGAATGCAAGAAACACACCCTCTCTTGCTCTGTCCTCAGGAGAAAGCTCAAGCAGATTTTTTCCATTGAAGATCACTTCCCCCTCGGTAACTTCATATTCTTTCCTGCCGGCCAGAACTGAAGCCAGGGTGCTTTTACCGGAACCGTTTGGCCCCATGATAGCATGCACTTCACCTTTATTAATTTTCAGGTTAATGCCTTTTAATATCTCTTTACCCTCTATGTTTACTCTGAGGTTTCTAATTTCAATCATTGTGTTTTCCTTATTTTTCAAAATATCTGTTAACCTACACTGCCTTCGAGACTTACACTGAGGAGCTTTTGTGCTTCAACGGCAAATTCCATCGGCAGTTCTCTGAACACTTCCTTACAATAACCGTTCACAATCATGTTCACAGCATCTTCATTTGAAAGACCTCTCTGATTCAGATAAAAAATCTGATCTTCGCCAATTTTTGAAGTGGTTGCTTCATGCTCAACAGTTGCGGTCGGATTATTAATTTCAAGATAGGGGAAGGTATGCGCTCCGCACCGGTCGCCAATAAGCAATGAATCGCACTGAGAGTAGTTTCTTGCGCTTTTTGCTTTTTTGCCGACTCGGACAAGTCCGCGATAGGTATTATTGCTTCTTCCGGCTGATATACCTTTTGACACAATAGTACTTTTGGTATTGTTACCAAGATGGATCATCTTTGTACCAGTATCTGCCTGCTGGAGGTTATTGGTAACTGCAACAGAGTAAAATTCGCCGGTTGAGTTATCCCCCTGCAGCACGCAGCTTGGATACTTCCAGGTGATAGCCGAACCAGTTTCAACCTGGGTCCAGGAGATTTTTGAGTTAACACCTTTGCAGAGACCTCGTTTGGTTACAAAGTTGTATATACCCCCTTTACCCTCCTTATCACCGGCGTACCAGTTCTGGATGGTTGAGTATTTAATTTCTGCATTATCAAGAGCCACCAGCTCAACCACGGCAGCGTGAAGCTGATTCTCATCTCTCTGCGGGGCGGTGCATCCCTCCAGGTAGCTTACATAACTTCCCTCTTCTGCAACGATCAGGGTTCTTTCAAACTGACCAGTATTGCTCGCGTTAATCCGGAAGTATGTGCTCAGTTCCATAGGACAGCGCACACCCTTAGGGATGTATGCAAATGAACCATCCGTGAAAACAGCACTGTTGAGCGCTGCATAATAATTATCTGTTGGGGGAACAACAGAGCCGATATACTTTTTTAAAAGATCTGGATGTTCCCTGATCGCTTCAGAAATAGAACCAAAGATGATTCCCATTTCTTTCAGCTTTTCTTTGTAGGTTGTTGCAACCGAAACACTGTCAAACACTGCGTCCACTGCTACCCCGGCAAGGGCTTTCTGCTCCTCGATGGGAATGCCTAATTTGTTAAAGGTTGCCAGAATCTCCGGGTCAACTTCATCAAGACTATTCAATTTTTTAATGGTCTTCGGGGCTGAGTAATAGATAATATCCTGAAAATCAACCGGCGGATACTCCACATTTGGCCATTTCGGTTCTTTCATGGTGAGCCACTGACGGAAGGCCTTCAGGCGCCACTCAAGCATCCACTCCGGCTCCTGCTTTTTGGAAGAAATGAGGCGGATAATGTCCTCATTCAGCCCTTTTGGTGCTTCGTCGGTCTCGACATCAGTAACGAATCCGTATTTATACTCTTGATTCGCTAATTCTTCAATCTCGTTAACTTCGGTAGAACTCATTCGTTTTTCTCTGACTTTTCCATTTTTATAATACAAACTTAGGTAATCTATACAAAAAAGTCAAGATTGAATTAAATAGTTCCTTTTGGAGGGGTGGAAATGAGGAAATGGGGGGAAATTAGTCGAAAAAGATGAAATTAGTCCAAAAACGAACAAAAAATCAGGGTGCAGCAACCGAAATTGACCGCTCGAAAGGTATTTACCCCACTCCTGAACCAGATTACAAACTTCGTTGGGACACACCTCGGCGTGTCGCCATTAAGGATTTTCCTGCTTCGTAGCGACACGCCGCGGCGTGTCGCTACAGTTGTAACACACACCATTGTTACTGACCAGAGTGGATGCAAAATGTAAAGCTGCCGCCACTCACCTCACTTAAACATCTCAGGATGTTTCTTATGATGGTCATTCATATCCTGCCAGAATTTTGCGAACTGAAGGAGCTGCCCTTCCTGAAACAACCCTGCACAAAAGGTAATGCTCACCGGTGTGCCACTATCACTGAATCCGGTTGGCACTACTATTGAAGGATGTCCGGTCATGTTGGTAAGCAGGAGATTTCTCCCCTGCCACGAGGGTGCAATATATACATCAATATCTTTAACTGCCTCGTGCATTTTTTGTATCAGAATCGTCCGTGCACGGCTTGCGTTTATATATTCCACAGCGGGGATGAACCGCGCCGAACGGAAAACATTTGGCCAGGCATTTTTTATCTGACGTGTAAGCATATCATCCCGGTCAGAAAGGGTCAGTTCATCAAACGCTGCAGCGGCTTCGGCTGAAAGCATAAGTGATATATCACCAATGGGGAACTCAGGCAGCTCGATTGGAATGAGCTCTATCCCCGCATCTCTGAGCTGCATCAATACCAGCGAATCATATTTCTTAAACGGATAATTTTTTTCAAGGTCACTTTTCAGATAACCCACTCTTATTGATTTTACATCAGCATCAGGAGAGTACGAAAATGGATAATCATATACCGTAGGATCTAAATCATCTTGTCCGTATATAGCATTAAACACTATTGCCAGGTCTTCAACTCCTCTTGTGATCGGGCCAATCTTATCCATTGACCAGGAGAGCGCCATGGCACCGTAACGGCTAACTCTGCCGTAAGTAGGTCTCAGTCCCGTTGTACCGCAAATGGTAGAGGGGGAAACAATTGAGCCGTATGTTTCAGTACCTATTGCAAAAGGAAGCAGCCCGGCTGCAACCGATGAAGCAGAGCCAGCCGATGACCCGCTTGAGCCGCTTGCGGTATCCCATGGATTTCGTGTCCTGCCTCCGAACCATACATCACCCCACGCAAGTGCACCCATGGTCATCTTTGCTGTTAATATTGCGCCGGCCTCTTCAAGCCGATTGATTACTGTTGCATCCTCTCCAAACATCTGCCCGGTGTATGGCTCAGCACCCCAGGTTGTTTTGTAATCTTCTGTACTGAGCAGATCCTTAACACCGTAGGGAATTCCATGAAGCAATCCCTTATATATACCGCTTGAAATTTCATCATCTGCTCTGGCAGCTTCTTTCATTGCGCGTTCTTCAGTAAGGGTGATAACGCAATGCAGCACCGGGTCATATTTTTTGAGCCGTTCAATAAAAAATTTTGTCAGTTCAACTGAGGTAATTTGTTTTGATTTTATCAGATGGGCAAGTTCACCTATGGTCATCCAGGCGAGCTGGTTTTTGTCCTCAGGCAGTTTGGCAGCGGAATAATCAGAAAAGGAAACCGCATCGGGCCGGGTGTTTATCTTAAACCCTGCCGGAATCGGGTTAAAAAGGAGTGATGGCATCACTGAATTCTTCAGATTCATCTGACGGATCACCGAATAGTTCTTGATCTGGTCTTTCAGGTCATTCAGCATAGAGTCCCGTTCAGCATCCGTAAATTCTATCCCGATGATTTTCTGTGCGTGAAGTATATCATTTTTGTCAAACTCCTGCCCATGCAGAAAAATGCAAAACGCGAAAAAGAGAAAAAGTCTGTAAACCACACCTGCTCCGTATTTGAATAAAAAACAGAAAAATACAAATAATTCCTTTTCTGTGGAATATCTCATATACAAACCCCTCCTGGTCTGAATTACCTGTTATAACAGTTTTATGCCTAAAAATCATACTTGTAATGAATATCACATCCTGTTATCGGGAGAGGATAACCTATACAATATTTATGTAATTTTCGTCTGTATATCTGAAAATTTATGGATATCTCACAAAACACATTCTTGGAGTTCAACATGAAAAAGTTGTTAATCTTATTCTCACTATTTTTCGCAATTCTATTTATTTCCGGCTGTTCTGAAGACGACACTACACCTGGTGCAGGCGGTGGCGGCACTGCTGTAAACAGTGTTTCAGGCAAACTTGAGGGATGGACCTTCGGTACTGGTAAAACCATTATGATGGGGCAGTATAACGGTCCAACCAGCTTCGATGCGGTCGGCACTGGTACAATTGCAGCAGACGGCAGCTTCACGATTAATCTGATGGCCCCAATGGAATTTTTGCTTGACTCACTGACCAGCATTGACCCTCACTGCACAGGCAGCTTTACTTCAAGCACGAGCGGAGTTATGGTTTACGGCACAGGCGGTGCTATGATCATGGATGGATCTTCAATGTTCGGTTACGCCCAGTGCACCAGCCGTGACTTCCGAAATGATTCAGCTAGAATCTATGTCCCCCAACTTAATGACTATATTCTTGAAATAGTGTATATGAATAAAGCAACCACTGTTAACGGTTCTCAGACCTGTCCGCAGGATTTTAACGAACCAACCGAAATAATGGTCACAAGGCAGGTTAATAACCTGAACTTCGCTTCCGGCTGGAATAAAATCTATAATAAGGTTTCAGCACGCAGCTCAGGGGCCGCAACTCTTCAGATGTCATTCACTGACCCCGGCACCCTGAAGTGGTACTTCTTCCGTTTTAACTAAAACAGAGAATCACTCACTCCTTTCTTGTGGTTATAAGGTCTTTATGGTTCAGCCATAAAGACCTTTTTTTATCACTAAATGCCCCTGATCCCGCCCAAACCGGAAGAAAACTTTCCCTAAAATTCAGTACATTTAAGGTTTTAATTACAGGAAAATGAGCAGAAAAAAAGCAGTAATTGCTGTAAGCGGAGGGATGGATAGCTGTGTAACAGCGGCTTTTGCAGCTCTGGAATATGAGCCCGCCTTTATGCACTTCAACTATGGTCAGAGAACCGAATCGCGAGAGCGGAAGGCCTTTAATGACTTGGCTGATTTCTACAATGTTTCACTGCGGCTTTCAGTTGATTTTACCCATTTCCGGATGATTGGCGGCTCCTCTCTGACTGATGCAAGCCAAAAGATTGAGAAAGCTGATCTGAGAAACAAATCAGTTCCGGCCACGTATGTCCCTTTCCGTAACGCTAACATCCTGAGCGCTTGTGTAAGCTGGGCTGAGGTAATTGGCGCTGATGCCATTTTCATCGGGGCGGTTTATGAGGATGCCAGCGGGTACCCCGACTGCCGACCGGAGTTTTACCGGGCATTCGAAAAGATGACAGATGAGGGAACCCGGCCCGAAACTAAAATTAAAATTGTTACACCAATTATAAACTTTACAAAGGCAGAAATTGTTAATAAGGGACTTGAACTGGGTGCACCTCTTCATTTGACCTGGTCTTGTTATCAGAATGAAGATGAGGCATGCGGTGAGTGCGACAGTTGTGCATACCGTCTGCGCGGTTTTCAGCAGGCCGGAGCCGATGACCCGATCCCTTATAAAAAACGTCCGGTATATCTTTAACTTTTAACGAAAGAACCATGACAGATAAAATAAAAATCCTTGAAACGTTTCCGAATGCGTTCCCAAACCGTGACTATCGCGTTATTCACAGCGCGCCGGAGTTCACTTCCCTCTGCCCGAAGACCGGTCAGCCCGATTTTGCGACTATGATCATCGAGTATATACCCGATCAGCTTTGTATTGAGCTTAAGTCGCTTAAATTTTATCTGAATTCTTATCGCAATGACGGCATTTTCTTTGAAAGCGTTACCAATACTATCCTCGAAGACCTTACTGCCTGCTGCTCACCGAGATATATGAAACTGACCGCCGACTTCAAAGTGCGTGGCGGTATCTCCTCTGTCATAATAGCAGAATTTACCAAACCGGGTTTCGGAGCTAAGCAGTAACTCTGATGGCACGCACACCAGCCACTCACAAATCTTATATTCGGGATGAAGCTATCTTCACTCCGGAATATATTGTGAAGGACGCGTTCGGCTTTTCTCTGAAATATACACTCAGCATCGAGGCCTTTATCGTACAGGCATCGGGTAAATCATTTGAGGGACTGGCTGTTGCATCGCTGGGAAGCTTTTCACGCAGAGAGCTTTCGCCAAAAAGCGATGTTGATGTCATGTTTATAACCAAAGAACCGCAGACCTATGAAAATGAAATACGCGAACTGATTACACTGCTCTGGGACAACGGCATCGAGGTTTCGCACACAGTCCGCACCCCCGAAGATATAAGCCGTTTTCTTAACGAAGACCTGCAAACCTTCACACAGTTTCTTGAAGTTCGATTTGTGGCAGGCAACTATCAGCTTTATCAGGAGTGGATTACCTCCCTGCTCGGACTGCTGACCGAAGATGTGCGCATTGCACTCTGCGATGCATTGATTGAAGAAACATCCATCCGGTATAAGAAATACGGAAACTCCCCCAAAGTAATTGAGCCAAATGTAAAATCTACTGCCGGAGGGCTCCGTGATCTTCAGCTTATCGAATGGCTTTATGCAATTCAGTTCCTGAAACTACCCGACAGACAAATTGAGCTCCCTGAATCAGAGATCTTCATTAACCATCTTCTTCAGGACAACCTCACCACAAAAAAAGAATGTGACCGGCTGCGGGCTTCATACCAAACCATTCTTACCATTCGTCACCTGCTTCACTTGACACACACAACAAAAAGTGACCGGTTTGAATTTGATGATCAGGTTGCCATTGCAGCTCTGTTCGGCTACGGTGAGGAAGGTTACCGTGAGCTTATGAAAAAATATTTTGAGGCGAGTAATACCATCTACCGTTTCTCTAAGTCTTATATAAAGAGGTATAAAAGAAGAAGCCACGGAAAAGGACCTGAGGTCGGCTATCTGCTGGATTCTGATTTCTTTATCAGCGGTAACATGATACGATACGAGGGAACCGGACAGCTCTCTATTTCAGAAATCTTCCGCGGATTTTATTATCGTGCCAGGTATAATGCATTCTTTAGTGAAGAACTCAGAAGCACTATTATAGAAAGCTTAGACAGTTTTTCACTCAGCGCTGATGTTGAATCATCAACTTTTTTCAGAGAAATACTCAGGTTGAACAGCGAAGTTGGTAAGACTCTTACCATTATGAATGAACTTGGCGTTCTGAATGCGTTTATGCCGGAGTGGGCTGAGTTTAACGGTTTCATCCAGCATGGAGTATATCATGTATATACCGCTGATGAACATACCCTTAAGACAATCGAAAATCTTGAAAAACTCCGTTTTGATACCGGACCCATGGGGCGACTCTTCGGACGAATGAAACGGAGGGATATTCTCTACTTAGCACTCATCTTTCACGATATAGCCAAGCCCATTGACATATCCGGTCACGAAATCATTGGTGCTGCCATTGCAGAAAACGTAATGGTGCGGCTCGGCTACTCTGATGAAGAAACCGAATTAGTCAAGTTTCTGGTTGAGCATCATTTATATATGGAACAGGTTGCCTTCCGGAGAAATCTGAATGATCCTGAAACTCTTAACACCTTCACCCTCAGAGTTAACACCCCTGAGCGTCTGGATATGCTCTATCTTCTGACCTATGCTGACCTGAGTGCAGTTAATCCGGCGCTTTGGACAAGTTGGAAAAGCGATATGCTGTATGAGCTCTATTACAAAGCCAAAGCAATGATAGATGAGCAGCTTAGCGGTGAAGAAATCCTTATCGCAAATATCCTCCCAAAGGATATTTCCAAACATTCAACAGTAATTTCGGAGAGTCATGTTCAGAGCCACATTGACGCACTTAATGATGAAATAAGCTACACGGCTCACTTTTCAGATGAGGAAATAGCAAGGCACATAGAAGAAATTCTTGAAGGAAATAATCTTTCGGTCAGCTTTAATGAAGATGAAAATTTTACCAATATCACAGTAATCACCAGGGACTCTCCTTCGCTTCTTTCCAAAATCTGCGGTGTTCTTCTTATTAATGATGTGAACATTCATGATGCCGGCATTTTCACACGCAAGGATGGCATTATCATTGACAATTTTAATGTGAGCGATTTCCGAACCGGAGAAAAAATATCAGCAGACCGATATCAAAAGATTGAAGAAGACCTTCATGACGTCCTGACCGGAATTCTTCAGCTCCCGACTGAGATTACGAGGATGAAGAGCCGCTGGTGGCGCATTGAAAACCGCTTCTTCAAAAAACCCGGCAAGGTAAAAATCAGATTTGAAGAAAAGGAGAAATTCACCATTATTGACATATACTCCCCTGACCGCCTCGGTTTCCTCTATCTGGTTACCAACAAACTGACTGATCTTGGGCTGAATATACAGTTCGCCAAAATCTCAACCTCGGGTGACTCAATCATAGATGCATTCTACGTCCTGAATCAGGAAAATAAAAGAGTAAGCAAGATATATTATCACTTCATTGAAACTGAACTCACCAGAGCTATAGAACAGATACTTTAGGAACAAATGAATTTCATGGAAAAAGAAAAGCCGATCGGTGTTTTTGACTCCGGAATAGGCGGACTGACCGTTGTAAAAGAAATCATGGCAAAGCTGCCAAATGAAAGAATTATCTACTTTGGTGACACAGCGCGCGTTCCTTACGGCTCAAAATCAAATGAAACGGTCATTGAATACAGTCTTCAGGATGCTGCTTTTCTCGTTCAGAAAAATGTTAAGATTATCGTAGTCGCGTGCAACACTGCGTCTTCTGTTGCAATTCCGGCACTCCGGGAGCGGTTTAACGTTCCGGTTGTAGGCATGATCGAAGCAGGGTCTGCTTATGCAGCAAAGGAAACTATCGACAAAAAAATAGGAGTAATTGGTACACGGTCAACTATCACCAACCGATCATATTCAAAAGAACTGAGACGGATTAACCCCGGCTTTGATGTTTTTGAAAAGGCCTGTCCACTTTTTGTGCCGCTTGCGGAAGAAGGATGGATTGACCATAACGCAACTCTTGAAATAGCCGAAGAATATCTGCGCGAACTGAAGGAACTTTCCGTTGACACACTGCTGCTCGGCTGCACACACTACCCGATATTAAAACCCGTTATACAAAAAGTAATGGGAGAAAAAGTAAAGCTGATTGATTCAGGAGTAGCAGCGGCACAACGTGTATCTTCAGAACTTGACCGCATAGGTCTCCGTTCAAACTCTAACGGACTTGGTGTAGTAAGCTATTACGTAAGTGATATACCATCAACCTTCGAAAAGGTTGCCTCCCTGTTCCTCGGTAAACCTGTGAGTCATGTTACCAAGGTTGATACAGAAACGATCATCAAAAGCAATGCACAATGAACAGTTTTTTAGTTAAAAATTAATAATGAAGAATTAGAATTCGGTAGTGTTAATAAGATCGTGTAAATGAGTACCCCCCCTCATTTTTCATTCTTCATTATTTTCCGTTCTTCAATGTTTCAGTTTTCGAAGATTCTTTTTAACTCCCTCTGCTTCGTGGTGACTGAAAGAGCAAGCATCAGTTTTATCCGTGCTTTCTGTCCGTTCAGATAGTCCGCAAAAATAACCCCAAGCTGATGCAGCCATTTACCCGCACCAGGGTAACTGTATATATCCAGCGTTTCACCTGCCGGACAGCGTGAAACCAGCACCACCGGAATATTTTTACTGATTACGTATTCTATCCCGTGAAATGCCTTCGGCGGAACATTCCCCACGCCGAGAGCTTCAACAACAAGACCCTTTGTATTACTGTCCGCTGAAAACCGGAAGAATTTTTCGTCAATACCAGCATAGCATTTAATAAGATCAACATCCGTTACTATTCCTTTTGCGGGCAGGTGTTCTAACTTTTTCGGAAGCCGGTTAAATATCACCCTGCCATTTTCAACAAAACCAAGCGAGCCAAAGTCCAGACTGGCAAAAGTTTCAATATCATCCGTATGAGTTTTGGTAACCTCACTTGCCGCGTTTACCTCACCGTTAAGGCAAACCAGAACACCCATATCCTCGGAGTTCGTGCTGAGGCAGACCGCGATTGAGTCTGCCAGATTCCGTGGACCATCCCAGTCAGGTTCGGAGGAGTTTTTCATTGAACCTGTCAGAACAATCGGTTTATTTGTATCAATAGTAAGATCAATCAGATAAGCAGTTTCTTCCAAAGTATCGGTACCGTGAGTAATAATAATCCCGCTTATCTCCGGCTGACTTATTATCTGGCGTACTTTTTCAGCCAGACTGAGCATGAGGTCGGGTGTCATGTGGGGACCTGGGTACTTTCCAAAATCATGAATCACCAAATTTGCTCTCTCCCTGATACCCGGCATCAGGTCAAGCAGGTCATTCCCGGAGAAATGGGGCACTGCACCGCCTGTTTCATGGTCAATTTTCATGGAAAAGGTTCCCCCTGTAAAAATAATTGCTATGTTTTTCATTTGCCGGAATAGTCTTGAAATAATAGTGCAAAATAATTATTTTCGACTCTGATAAATCATCAAATATGGGATTTTATATCCCCGGCAAAATAGTGTGTAATAGAGGAAGAAAATAGTATGCTTCAGGTTGTTGATGTAGAATTAACCCCGAACCCCCATGCGCTCAAGTTTCTGGTAAATCAGCGGCTGCTCCGGGCTGAGTCTCGTCAGTATGCAACAAAACAGGAAGCCGCCGGCGATCCGCTGGCTTCAGGGGTTTTTGCCATAGAAGGCGTTGCTTCAGTTTTTTATATGGATAAATTTATTACTGTGGAAAAGGCCCAGACATCTGAATGGGGAAAGATACAGCGTCCCTTCGTGGCCTTTCTGTCAAAATTTGATCTGAGCACCATCCCCCCTGAAAAGGAAGTTATGGCCGACACAGCAGACGGTAACGAGATGCTCAAAAAAATAAACGAAATTCTTAATCAGAAGGTGCGTCCGGCGCTTGCTCATGACGGCGGCGGTCTTGAGGTGATTGGTATGGAGGGGCTGACCCTCAAAGTGCGTTATCAGGGGGCCTGCGGAACCTGTCCGAGCTCAATTAACGGAACACTTACCGCGATTGAGTCACTGCTTAAAAAGGATGTCAATCCATCAATCGAGGTGTTACCTGGATGAAATATACTTCAACTTTTGAATCAGGCGGAATTCAGTTTTTAGTTAATGCGGATGAAAATGGAATTCTCTCCCTTCATTTTCATCCCGATAAAAAATCGCTCACCTCAGAAGTGTTAAAACCAGTCACACATAAAGCATTTTTCGGAATAAAAAAACAGCTTGATGAGTATTTTGCCGGTAAACGAAAAACCTTTGACCTGCCACTGCAGTTTCAGAAGGAGGGCTTTAAAGGAGAGGTATATAAGGTGATAAAAAAAATTCCCTTCGGAAAAACCTTATCCTACAAAGAGATTGCTGAAAAAATTAACCGTCCGCTTGCTTTCCGTGCAGTAGGCAGTGCCTGCGGTGCCAATAGTATTCCCATTATTATTCCATGCCATCGTGTTATGGCAGCAGGTGGAAAACTCGGCGGCTTTTCAGGCGGTCTCTATGTTAAGAAGAAACTGCTTTCTCTTGAGAGTATTTCTTTTAAGGGTTAACCACTCTCCTTTTTTATTGTTTCCTCATTTTGAGGTAACTTACTTCACAGCATTTTTTTGATTTTTCAAAAGGCAGTTGTCATGGCAACATTCGTTAAATCTTCCCTTATTTTCCTCTTACTGTTCTTTACCGCGGCGGCGTCATCGCGGGTAACAGATACAATTTCCATAAGAACTGGTTTGAAGGGATACCCTGTTGTCAGCAGCGCCGACACACTATTTTTCATATATATCAATTCCGGCTCTGTAAGTGCCTCGAACAGGGCTGAATCAATCAGTAAAAGAATAAAGACCCTGGCACTCGAAACTGATTTTCCTGCTGATTCGCTTGTGGTCAATGAATTCGAGGGGTTTTTTGAGATAGCCGCTGGTGAGACCATTTTGATGCAGGTAACTCCTAAGGATGCATTGTTTTCAGGCGTGCCCGCCGCGGAAATTGCAGAAGATGCAATCACAAAAATTCGTTCTGCCATTAATAACCGCCGGATCGAATACTCATCAAAAACAGTAATTACAAACAGTTTGTACACCTTCGGAGTACTAATTCTGCTGACCGGTTTTATCTGGCTGATGATGAGAATCTTTACGCGGCTGATCGAAAAGATTGACAACTGGAAATCGGACCGGATAAAATCTGTTGAGTACAAAGGAGTTGAGTTTCTTTCCCCAAAGAATTTCAGCGGAATTTTAGCAGGAACAGCCCGGCTGGTACTCATCACCATTTTAGCAGGATCGGTCTATTATTCACTTGTTTACATTATAACACTCTGGCCGGCTACCAGAGGGCTTAATCTGATTCCGTATGTGGCCGGCGTTTTTCAGCTCCTTCTGTATTCTTTTTTCCTTTTTCTTATTATCAGAGGAATGAAGGTATTCCGTAGTGCTGTGCACGACAAAGTAAAGGCAATGAGAGGTTCAATTATCAGACCGCTCACGCTGCGCGGCATTGAAGTTGTTTCAGAAGAACGCCTGATGGGGTTAACGAAGAACGGGATTACAGGGCTATTCTTCTCGCTGTGGGTAATTATCATCTATGTATATATTACTCTTATATTCGGCGTTTTCCCATTCTCACGCGGATGGTCTGCCTCACTTGTGAGTTTTATTCTCTCCCCCGTTCTTTCGCTCTGGTCTTCCTTTACGGGATATCTGCCTAACCTGTTTTATATTTTTATAATCGCTGCCGCTTTTTATTATTTTAACAAATTTATTGGTTTCCTGTTTCATGAAATTGAAAAGGGGACTATTCAGTTCAGCGGATTTCATAATGAATGGGCTACCCCGACATACAAAGTCGTACGTTTTCTGATTATCATTCTGGCTGTAATATCTATCTTCCCCTATCTGCCCGGATCTGATTCCCCAATATTTCAGGGTATCTCGGTTTTTGTTGGTCTTCTGTTATCGTTAGGATCATCTTCAGCAATATCCAATATAGTTGCAGGGGTTGTCCTGACGTATATGCGTCCATTCAAACTTGGCGACAGGGTTAAGATTGCAGATACAATGGGTGATATAGTTGAAAAAACACTACTGGTTACCAGAATCCGCACCACAAAAAATGTCGAAATTACTGTACCCAATTCAATGGTACTTGGCAATCATATTATCAATTTCAGTTCATCAGCACACGAACCCGGTCTTATTCTCCATACGACTGTAACCATCGGATATGATGTGCCCTGGCAGAAAGTTCATGAGCTGTTGAACGCTGCAGCATCTTCAACTGAACAAATACTTAATGACCCAAAACCGTTTGTTCTTCAGACAGCATTAAATGATTTTTCAGTTGCTTATGAACTAAACGCATACACAAACAATCCGAATGGTATGGCAAGGATATATTCAGAGCTGCATGCATCAATACAGGACAAATTTAATGAAGCTGGCGTGGAAATTATGTCACCTATATATAACGCAGTGCGTGACGGAAATCAATCCACCATCCCAGAGGACTATCTGCCAAAAGATTATAAAAAACCGTCTTTCAATATCTTTAAGCAGAGTTAAACTCTTTGCGTTTTAACGGCTCTGTGTGTGAATTTTTCTGCCAGAAAATTCTGCGTGACTTTGCGATTAACTCTGCTTACTCTGGGTTGAAATTCTTTTCTCAGCACGGCAGATTTTTTTCTGTCCAAAAACTGATTGGTAACGTCTGCCGGTCTGAATCATAATCACTTAAGCAGATTCATCTTCCGCACCAGGCGTGTATCACCTGCCCGCAGTTCATAAAGATATACACCAGAGGCCTGTCCTTCGGAGCGGAAGGTAACCGAGTGATTTCCTGCCTGCCGGTATCCCTCATCAAGTATTATCACTCTTCTTCCGAGCATATCATATACGGATAAAGTAACTCTTGATGGCTCAGGAAGCGCGTACTGAATCACCGTTGATGGGTTAAAAGGATTCGGAAAATTCTGACTTAGCATATATCCGGTTAGAAGTATATCCTTATCGCCAGCGTCTGTTGGTATAAATACAGTTGGATCTGGAATTCCGTCTCCATTCAGATCAGGAGTAATGGAAGCCAGATAAATCAGACTATCCGGACCGGCGTTTCCATCCACATCAGGGTTATCTGGCATTGCATCTCCCGCGCCATAATTAAATCCTCCTGCAACCAGAGTCACAAACTTCAGTTTAACATTTTGAGGTACCAGACCTGCACCAAGACCATAAAGATCATCCCAGGCAACCGCAAACTCAAGCCCGCGCGCCTGAGGTCCCCTCATGCCGTTAATCTTTGAGGTCAAATTGGTGCTGTTATTTTCCGCTGAGGAATAAAACACCGGCGCAGTGGTGTGATATGCCGCGAGGAAGAAATCCATAGCATCTTCCGGCCGGAAGCGGAAATTCTTTGCATAATCACCAAGGTAACCGGAGTTTGAATTGAAATCCGTTATGCCCCCTGTGATGCCGGCATCAATATATATCATCATGGTGTTATAGGTGTCATTCAGGATATAATCAACACCCACATAAAGTGAGTCAGCATCCCAGGTTGAGTAAAGCGCCAGAAGTTCATTATTAACTGAGTCAACCGGACGCCAGTAGCTGTCGGTGTCGCTGTCAGCCGCAATCTGCCACTGAGCAAGCCAGTCGCCATTTCCTGCATTCACAGATCCGTCAATAAAGGGCTTGCCGTAGGTTGCAATAATGCTGTCAGTATTTTCCCTGACGCGCAGAGAAAACGATACTGAACCGAACGCACCTTTGCCGTCAGCCACGCGGACGGTAACTGCATATATACCGGTATCTTCAACCGCGGGAGTTCCGCTTATGGTGCCGCTGAACTGTCCGATATTCAGAAACGCCGGGTACTGTGTGAATGAGTAGCGGAGTGTATCATTATCAGCATCCGATGCAGCAATCTGTATTTCAAATCTTCTGGTTGCCCTTACTACTGTATCAGCAATTGCCTGCACTACCGGAGCACTGTTCGGAAGAACGGTCACTCTGAAGGTGTCAATTACTGAAGCACCCTGCGGATCAGATATGGTAAGTATGACAGTTGAGTTTCCTGCAGCAGCAGAACCGGGAGTTCCCGAAAGAAGACCGGTTCCTGATATACTCAGCCAGGATGGATTGCCCGCCAGGACATAGGTAAGCGATGTACTGTTAACGTCAAAGGCATTAACCTGATGCTCAAACAATGAGTTTGTAAATGCAGTCTGATCAGCCACAGGCAGCATTACCGGAGGATGATTAATACTCTGAGTGGTATCCGGCACATAGATAGTAAAACTTCTGGGGGGAACCCACAGTTTAACACGATTTTTAAATCCTCCCGGTGAGGGGCCTACAACCTGTTTATTTACATCTCTTCCGGTATAATCTTTGTACCAGCTTCCAACGGGGAGTTCCGTATCAACCCACACATCAATCCACTGAGCAGGATTGTCGTTAATGAGCAGATAGCCGCCCGGGGTTAAGCCGAATCCGTTTCTTCTTGCCACATATATATCACGCGCAAGCGAGGTCTGATCCTGATTGCCGTCCTGGCGTATATAATATGCATTAAGCCCGCCCCGCTTGGTAGTACCGCCGCCTATGAATTTCTGCCGTATCCAGATGAGTGTGTCTATCTTTCCGCCAAAGCCGTAATCAACATAATCCTTGAAGAAAACACTCGGTCTTCCTTCTGAAAACATGATATATGCATAGGCGAGCAGTTTATCAGTCATGATAGGGTCATGTCCGCTGGCAATGCTGCCATCCCAGCCGATCCGGTCCACATCATGATTTTCAACCCAGGTTGATACATCAAAACCGGACATACCGGCGTTTATCAGACCCGCGCCGTCAAGGGAGGTCATATCAAAACTGCCGGAGGTATTGTTGCACATATCGCGCAGAGTAAATCTGAGCGGAAAATCGAACATGGCAACATCTCCGCCGTTTACATTCTGTGTCTGATTAAACCAGTACATGATATCATTTGTGCCGCCGTAGTATTCAGCCACAGCATAGTTTGAGCCGGGGATGCCCTGCAGCCACTGCCCCATAAAGATCGGGTCAATTCCCTTTACTGCATCAATACGGAATCCCTTGAAACCAATTTCGTTGATAAGGTATTCCCCCCAGGCAATAAGACTATCGCGAACCGAAGGTTTGTCATGAGCAAGCCATTCACCAAATCCGAACAGCGGATCATCAGGTCCGTGGTAAGGGGGGTTAACATTGCATGTCTGCTGGTTGGGGTAAAAGTGTGAAGCATTCTTCTTGAACCTGCCTGACCCGGCAGGGTAGTCAAACAGAAGCCAGTTAGAATCACGGTAGGCCGGATACGGCTCGCAGTCAACCGGAATGAGTGACTCACCGCCGTTCATGTGGTTCATAACAGCATCTGCAATTACGTCAATGCCCACATTGTTAAATGCACTGACAGCTTGGATAAGTTCTTCCCTGCTGCCAAACCGTGTTTCACGGGAACCCTTTTGGTTATACTCACCAAAGTCATAATGGTCATAAGGATCATAACCCATAGAGAATCCTCCTGCTGCACCCTTAACAGGTGATGGAAACCAGATTCCTGAAAAACCGGCAGATGCCAGGCGCGGTGCCATTTTAGCCAGAGAGTCCCACCAGATACCACCGGGAGGGGAATTCCAATAAAATCCCTGCAGATACACGTCTGATTTCGGATTACTCTCATTCAGAATAGGAGTGTTCTGGGCTGAAAGCAAGCCAGTGAACAGAAATGAAAAGCACAAAAGGCGTAACATATTCATGGGGCAACATAACCAGTTAGTTATCTGATGAACCCTGCGGACTAAATCTCTCAAAAAAGTCCGCGGTGAGAAAATTAATTTGAACAATGGTAAAAGATACCAAAATCCGCAAATTATGACAAAAAAGGGGATGGAAGTCCAGTTTGGAACCACTGAATCGGTGCGAATAAAATAGGGGTTTGAGTGTTTAATCTGAAACATCTAAATTGATACAGCGAAAATCTGCGTGATCAGCGGGGCCCCTAAATTCATGATCTTTTCCGTAGAGACTTTCAGAGAAATTTATCAAATTTGCCAGATAACAATTAAATTTTACGAAACTATGGAATTACAACAGCCCCTCAGTAATGTACAAGAAGAGATTCTGAAGCTCTATTCACTTGATCTGAGTCCTGAAGAATTAACAGAACTCAAAACATTGTTAGGAAAGTACTATGCCATGAAGGCAAGTAAAGAAGCAGACAGAATTTGGAAAAAAGAACAGTTCTCAGATGATACCATGGATCAGTGGCTAAATGCCGAATAGATTAAGAATTATCCTTGATACAAATGTATTGTTGGTTTCAATATCCAGCAAATCGAAGTATCACTGGCTATTTCTCAAATTAATTAATAAAGAGTTTGATCTTTATGTATCAAATGATATCATCACGGAATATGAAGAAATTATTTCACTGAAATTTAATTCTGAAACTGCCCGAAATGTCGTTAAAGTTTTATACTCTCTCACAAATGTGTATCCCGTTTCCATTTCATTCAAGTGGAACTTAATACCTCAAGATGAAGATGATAATAAATTTGTTGATTGTGCAATCGCTTCAAATGCCCATTTTATTGTAACAAATGATCAACATTTTAAAGTCTTAAAAACTGTTGAATTTCCAATTGTTCCGGTAATATCCCTAAACGATTTTAAAATCTTGATTGAAAAACTTCAATGAAAGATTTATCATTCTTAATTAAAAACTCCAGTTTTTCTTAAGAGCAATTCATTGAACAAACTGTCAGGGCTTTAAACTCTAACCATGGACCTTCGCAAACAACTCGAACAACACTTTGGATTTACTGATTTCCGGCCGGGACAGAAAGAGATTATTGAATCAGTAATGAAGGGAGAAAATGCTTTAGCCATTCTCCCCACCGGTGCGGGTAAATCACTCTGCTTTCAACTGCCAGCCCTTATAGCTCCCGGATTTTCCATCGTAATCTCCCCTCTCATCGCTCTGATGAAAGATCAGGTTGACACGCTCAACAAGAATGAACTGCGCGCCGGATATATAAACAGTTCGATAAGCAATGAAGAAATAGAAACTGTTTTTCACCGCATCAGGGGAGGAAAAATTAAAATCCTCTATGTCTCCCCCGAACGGCTCGCTGTTGCCTCATTTGCTGACCGTATCAAAGAGATGAAGCCGCAATACTGCTTTGTAGATGAGGCGCATTGCATCTCAGAGTGGGGGCACAACTTCCGCCCGGAATACCGCCGGATTAAAAAGTTTAATGAATACACCGGTATTACCAAAGTTTCTGCATTCACCGCGACTGCAACGCCGGAGGTGGCAACTGATATCATGAAGCAGCTTGGCATGAAAGGTGCCCGGCTTCATGTACGCGGCTTTGAACGGGAAAATCTTGCCCTTCACGTTATCCGCACCAAGCGTAAAAAAGAAAAAGTTCTTGAACTGCTTACGATGAATGAGCAACCGGCCATCATCTACGCTGCATCACGGAAACAGACTGAAGAGCTTTATGAATATCTGACACTCAATAAAATCATCTGTTCATTCTACCATGCGGGACTTCACGCCGAACAGCGCAAAGCCATACAGGAAAATTTTCTTCAGGGAAGAACAAAGATCATCATCGCGACCAATGCCTTCGGAATGGGTATTGATAAAGCTGATATACGGATGGTCATCCACTACAGCATTCCCGGCTCACCGGAAAACTATTATCAGGAAATAGGAAGAGCCGGACGTGACGGTAAGGAATCAAACGCCTTTTTGTTGTTTGACAACAAGGATATAAGAATACAGGAATTGTTCATTAAAAGCGCATTTCCCTCCCGCGAACAGGTTGAGAGTATATACAATGCTGTTTGTGATTATGCCGGCTATCGCATTGGTCAGAAAGATGATAAACCAATTGAAATTAACTATGATTATATCAAGAGGGCTGCCGGAACCACTCTCACCAGATCACTCATTGACTCTGCTCTCAAAATCCTTGAAGAAACCGGATATATTCATTTCACTTCGTACGCCCATGTTAAGACCTCATTCAGATTTATTATAAGCCCTTCAGATCTGAAAGAGTTTCTTAAGAAAAATATTAATGCTCCTTACTCAGACACCGTGATTAAAATCCTGCAGGACTACGGCGGAGCACCATTTAACGGAAAGGCCCGCATTGATCTGGTCAAACTCGCAAAAGATTTGCAGACTGAAGAACGCCTGATTGACGCTCAGCTTTCTGAACTTGATGCGCTCAGCATCATTGACTATGACCGGCCGTTTCTTAAAGAAAGCATTGTCTTTACCTATCCGCGTATTAACCCAAGCCGGCTGATCATCGAAACAAGGTCTAATGATCAGGCATATCTTCTTTCCAAAAAGAAACTTGAAAAGATGACTGCCTTTGTCTTTAGTAATGACTGCCGGTTTAAGTTTCTGCTTGAATACTTTGGCGAAACCGTTCCCGGGTACTCCTGCAAAAAGTGTGATATCTGCAAGTCAGGTCCCCTTCTTACTGATGATACGCTTGAGTATATACAGGAACTTATTCTGAAGTTTGTCTATTCTGAAGATAAGGGAATCAGTGCCACAAACCTTATTGCTGTTCTGACCGGTAAGAGCACATCAAAGAAATATGCTGAAAAAAAGGAGTTCCTCGGCGCACTGCACTCATACACAAAGAATGAACTGATGAGCGTGGCGGATAATCTGGCAACATTCGGATTGCTGAAAACCTCGGGGAAATCAAATGACCGGCTCTATATAACCAATAAAGGTATGCAATATCTTACCGCACGCGGGGTAATTCAGACAACCGAATACCCGAAAGAACAGTATGAGGAAAGTCTTGAGCTTTTTAATATGCTCCGGACGGTCAGAAATGAAATTGCAACAAAATTCAGTCAGCCGCCGTTTATCCTCTGCGCAGATGAAATCCTGAAGGAGATTGTGAATCGCAGACCTGAAACACGCTCAGAGTTGCTTCAGATAAAGGGTGTTAACGAGCGTATGTTCACAAAGGCGGGCGAGCAAATTCTGGATGCGGTGATTAAATTTAAGCGTGGAGAAAAATCACTCCCTGATAACTTAAAAGCCGAAACACTTCCGCAAAATATCATCGAAACACACCGGCTGCTATTAGAGGGATATACCCTGAAAGGAATAGCAGAAGTGCGAAAACTTCAGGAAGCGGTGATTTCCATGCAGATAGAATCAATTATAGATTTTGAACCCTCCCTGTCAATTGACTCACTTATTCCGACAGAAAATAAGGTATTCATCGAAGAAGCGATTAAGGCGGGTAATTTTAATCTTCAGGAAATAAAAAAGAAAGTCCCCTCATATATAACTTTTCCCGAAATCAGAATTGTCTTAGCCAAGCATCTCGCACAGAACAAAGGTTATGAAATTTAAAACTTCGCGCAACTCTGCGGAGACTCTGTTTAACTTTGCGTTAAAAAATTTCTATTCCGTTTTTGTAGAATTGCTCCCCATTGCCGCTTTCTCTTTAACCCGGACATATGCAATCATCGCATCAAAAAACTCTTCCCACCGTTTAGTATCTTTCGAAAGGTAGGCAATCGTTGCTTCATACTGGGCGTGGGTGATGCCATGCTTCTTATATATTTCCTCCCTGATTTTCTGCATGGCGCTGAATTCCATCCCTCTGCTTTCCTGAAGGACTAATATATCATAATAGACCTCTATGAATTTCTCCTGGTCAAGCGGCTTCTCCTTTGAGCAGCCGGTCAGCAAAAAAACCATCGCTGCACAGAACAGGACTGCGCTGGAAATTCTCATTCCCGCTGAACTAAGCAGATTATCTCCTGTCTTCCTTATTCATCCGGCGGCTTGCCTCAAATAAAATCCGCTTCTCTTCTTCCGTCAAATTCTTATAGCCGGACTGGCTAATCTTATCAAGAATGCGGTCTATATCTTCCTGTGTCACCTCATCCTCTCTTTTATTCACATCCTTAAAATGTGCATCTTCAACATCACGGTTGGCACCACCGCGTGAACTATACCTGCCATCATCTTCACTGTTAAACATACCCCCGCTGCCAAACAGGTTAGATGGTTTTTTACCTCTGTATTTACCACCCCCGCTGCCACGGTAGAAACTGTCCTTCCAGCCGGACATCCTCTGATGTATATCAAACCCGAGGCGTTTGTCAAACACCAGATAGAGAAATCCAAATACCGCGCCGCCAAGGTGAGCCAGGTGCGCAACTCCGCTTCCGGCATCATCAACCGCAAGGATGTTGATAATTATCAGGAATGCAATAAAATACTTCGTCTTAAGCGGAATGAAAAAGTAAAAGAGTATATACCGGTCAGGGAACAACAGACCAAAAGCCACCATCACTCCGAATATAGCTCCTGATGCACCAATCACCGGGGGAACTACTCCCTGAAAAATGGTTGAAAAGAGCAGATGAAAAATAGCACCCCCCACACCCGCGACCAGATAAAATATCAAAAAGTTGCGTGAGCCCCACATATTCTCCAGCTCAGCGCCAAACATCCAGAGGGAAAAGAGATTAAAAAAGAGATGGCTGAAACCTCCGTGCATAAACTGATAGGTAATAAACTGCCATATCTGAAAGTATCCGGAGTCGGGGGACATCAGCGCAAAATATTTCAACAGCACATCAGACCCGCGCATACCATCTATTACAATAGTCTGTGCCAGATTCTGCAGTAAAAATACCACACCATTAATAATCAGTAAATTTTTTATCACCGGAGGGAAATAGCTCCATCCCATACCTCCGGGTCTGTAATATCCGTCAGACATACTTTAGTTAAACTCTTTCATTAAATAATATCAATTAGACGCTTCTTCTGCAAAAATAACTAAAAATCCCCCTTAGTTCCCCAAATCTTTTACAAGCAGGTTTTCTGAATCCGCCAGATGTGATTCAGCTAACCACGGGGAGATTCATCTTCCTCAAAAAAACAATCTCTCATCCATAAAAAAGCCGGTCAGCCACTTTATAAGGGCGACCGGCTTTCTTAGGTTTTTTCGAATTTTCAGAGATTGTCAAGAGCTTCCACACCGGGGAGAACTTTCCCTTCGAGGAACTCTAATGAGGCACCACCTCCGGTTGAAACATGTGAAACTTCGGTTTCAAGCCCGATTTTGGCAATTGCGGCTGCTGAGTCACCTCCGCCAACCACGGTTACCACACCCTGCTTGGTGGCATCAGCCAGTGCCTGAGCGATAGCATTGGTGCCTGTTGCAAAGTTATCGAACTCAAAAACACCCATCGGACCATTCCAGACAACCGTCTTTGAGTCCATAATGGCTTCAGTGAAGAGTTTTATAGATTCCGGACCGATATCCAAACCCATCTTATCAGCGGGCATGGTGGTTACCGGTACAACTTCCTGAGGAGAGTCATCCTTAAATTCAGGAGCAACAACCACATCTACCGGCAGGAGGAATTTTTTACCTGATGCCTTCAGCTTTTCAAGAAGCTCTTTTGCAAGATCAACTTTTTCAGCTTCAAGCAGTGAGGTCCCTATTTCCCAGCCCATTGCCTTGTAGAATGTATATGCCATTCCGCCTCCAATGATCAGCGTGTCAACTTTATCAATCAGGTTATTGATTACATCAATCTTGCCTGAGATTTTTGCACCGCCGAGAATTGCGCAGTAGGGTCTTTCAGGTGAAGCAACTGCCCTGCCGAGGTAGTTCAGTTCTTTTTCCATCAGATAACCTGCAACTGCCGGACGCAGAAAGTTAGTCACACCTTCAGTGGAAGCATGTGCACGGTGAGCGCTGCCGAATGCATCGTTCACGTATATATCACCGAGCGAAGCAAGCTGCCTGGCAAAAGCTTCATCATTTTTTTCCTCTTCTTCATGGAAGCGGAGGTTTTCAAGAAGAAGGATATCACCGTTGCTCATGGCTGAAACTGCTTTTTCGGCTTCAA
>JADLAF010000109.1 GCA_020848375.1 Ignavibacteriaceae bacterium | reverse complement strand
GAAGAAGAAGTTATTGAAAAGATTTCGGAACTGGCGCGTTATTACATGAAACTTCCGCCATCAAAGAAAATTAAAACCGACCTGAAAGAAAAGGCGGGGAACACAATTCACTACCGGCTGATTTTTTAAGCAAAAGCGGAGCTCCCATCACCGAAGAACGTCTTAAAAAAATTTCACGTGTTGCCAAAACCAGACAGCAGTCACTGCATCTGGTACTCGAAAACATTCACGACCCCCACAATGTAAGCGCTATACTCCGTTCGTGCGATGCAGCGGGTGTGCCAAGAGTTTCCCTTATATATAATTACGAAAAATTTCCGCGCATTGGTAAGAAATCCTCCGGTTCTGCTTTCAAATGGGTTGACAGGGAGAAATTTGATACAGTTTTAGCGTGTTATGAGAAGTTACGAGGTCAGGGATATACCATTCTCGCATCATCGCTGAATGACACCTCAAAAAACTTTTATGATTTTGATTTAACCCTAAAAACTGCCATCGTAATAGGCAACGAGCATCGGGGAATTTCAGCGGAGGCGGAACAACTGGCAGACTCAACCGTATATATCCCCATGTTTGGCATGATTCAGAGCTTAAATGTTTCAGTTTCGGCTGCGATTATGCTTTATGAAGCCGCACGGCAGAGGATAGTGAAGCAGATGTTTGAACGGAGTGATTTAAGCAATCAGGAACTTGAAGCATTGATACAGGAATGGTCTAAACGGTAAATATGAATAGAGCAGAATTTAAAAGTCCCAAAGTAATAAAAGGTGAACTGACACTGCCGGGGGATAAATCCATTTCTCACCGTGCGGTGCTATTTTCAGCTCTTGCAAAGGGGGAGTCATCAATTCAAAACCTGTCACGGGCTGAGGATTTGCAGTCATCACTTAGCTGTGTGAGTGCACTGGGGGTTGAATATGGTCTAAAGAATGATATATATACCATTAACAGCCCCGGCATTAAAGCATTCAGAAGACCTGGACATGAATTATATGCCGGAAACTCCGGTACAACAGCGCGACTTTTAGCAGGAATTCTTGCAATTCTTCCTTTTGAAACAACCATAACCGGTGATGAGTCACTTTCACGCAGACCAATGAAACGCGTTATGCAGCCACTCTCCCTGTTCGGTACTCGGTTTGAAGCTGCTGAGGGAGATCGGCTTCCGCTCAAGATAATTCCTGCAATAAAACTGAACCCTGTCCGTTATGAGCTTTCCGTTGCCAGCGCCCAGATAAAAAGTGCAGTGCTGCTTGCCGGACTTGGGCTTGAGGAGAAAAGCCAGGTTATTGAGAAAATTCAGAGCAGGAACCACACAGAACGGATGCTGGGGCTTCAGTTTGCTGAATTAAACGGAATTAGATTTATTAACTCATCATCTGAATATCTTCCAGAACCCACTTCCTATTTTATTCCGGGTGATATATCAACAGCGGCATTTTTTGTGGTGGCTGCACTTCTGATTCCGGGAAGTGAACTGCTCATCAAAAATGTTACCTTAAACCCGACCCGCACCGGATATATAACCCATCTTAAAAAAATGGGAGCGGATATCAGTTTTGAAAATCAGAAAACCTCGGCGAACGAACCTTACGGTGACATCCTCGTTCGTTCGAGTGACTTAAAAAATGTTCCAATAACACCTGAACTGATACCTAATCTTATTGATGAAATTCCTATCCTTGCTGTTGCCGGGTATTTTGCCGAAGGGGATTTTGAGGTAAGAGGGGCAGAAGAACTGCGGGTTAAGGAGTCAGACCGGATTGCGGCTTTGATTCATAATTTTACGCTGGCAGGGGTTGAGATGGAGGAATTTAAGGATGGGTTCAAGCTACAAAGGGGTACAGTGAGAGCAAACCCTATTTTTGAAAGCTTTCATGACCACAGGATTGCCATGGCGTTTGCAATTTATTCTTTACTCTTGGCAGATGGGGGTAAAATTGATAATTTTGACTGCGTTAAAATATCAAATCCCGAGTTCATTAATCATTTGTCTCTGATTACAGGTTAAAAATGGCTGATGTGCGTCTCGTAAATGTATCCAAAATGTATGAAGGCGGAAATACCGCAGTTAAAGATGTTAATATTGAGATAAAGGATAAAGAGTTTGTAGTTCTGGTCGGCCCCTCCGGCTGCGGTAAGTCAACTACACTCAGGATGATAGCCGGTCTGGAGGAGATTAGCAGCGGAGAATTAATTATTGACGGGAAGGTTGTGAATAACGTCTCCCCTAAAGACCGGGACATAGCCATGGTTTTCCAGAATTATGCGCTCTACCCTCACATGACCGTCTATGACAATATGGCATTTGGCTTAAAGCTGCGGAAGTTCAGCAAGGAAGAAATTAATCAGCGTGTAACTGATGCAGCCAAGATTCTGGGACTGGAAGACTATCTTGAACGTAAACCCAAAGCACTATCAGGCGGACAGAGACAGAGAGTAGCCGTAGGAAGAGCAATCGTCAGAAAGCCGAAAGTATTCCTATTTGATGAACCGCTCAGCAATCTGGATGCAAAGCTGAGAGTGCAGATGAGAACCGAGATTTCAAAACTGCATCAGCGCCTTGAAGCAACTATGGTCTATGTAACCCATGATCAGGTTGAGGCAATGACCATGGGGGACAAAATTGTGGTTATGAAGGATGGCTTCGTCCAGCAGATAGACTCCCCGCTTAATTTGTATAATCATCCGGTGAATAAATTTGTGGCAGGTTTTATCGGAAGCCCGGCTATGAACTTTATTCCGGGCTACTTAAAGAATGAAGGGAAACTCCAGTTTCACAGCAATAATAATGAATTTAGTTTCCCGTTAGGCAGTATTTATCAGGAGAAACTTAAAGCACACGCTGGGAAAAGCGTAGTGATGGGTATCCGTCCGGAAGATTTCTTTGATGTTTCTACCAAAAAAGAGGGGACAGAATATTACGAGATAATACCGGAACTTGAAGTTGTTGAACCTATGGGGAACGAAGTATTTCTTTATTTTACACTGGAGGGGGTACAGATAACCGCAAGAATACCTACAAGGGAGCGCCTGGTTCCCAGAACAAAACAACCGCTATATATGGACCTGAGCAAGCTGCATTTCTTTGATGCAGCTGATGAGAAGTCACTGTTAGTTTAATATCTTAGCGGTTTTACCGAAAGGACAGATCGCGACCTGTCCCTACCGATTCTCATTAGCCCGCTGATTTTACGGATGCTGCGCAGCGCGGATTTGAACGGATCGGGATCATTTTTACGGCTTACTGTCTTTGCGGGAAATATTCTAACCCCGGTATAATAAGTTCTCATACATACCGCGTCCCTTGCCAAAGGTCTGTTTGGATATTGAGAAAATATTGCTATTTTTGAAGAAAAATGGGTAATTTTTACTCCAATAGTTCTATTGATTACTAAAGAAAGTTATCTATGAAAACGGAAAGTCATTCAATAAATGATGTGCTGGCGAAAAATGCCACATCATTTTTTATTCCTCCATTCCAGAGAGCATATGCTTGGGGTAGAACTGAAATTGATAGGTTCTTTAACGATATTTCCAGAATAATTGATTCAGAACTGAATGAAACTCATCATGATAAATTAGAACACTTTTTCGGGACGCTTGTAATAAAGGATGAGAAATCTGGTTTTGCAAATAAATCTGTAGTAGTCGATGGACAGCAAAGACTAACAACAACCTTGCTTTTTTTAATTGCACTACGGGACTCTGAAGCAGATTCAAATAATAAGTCTTTCATTACTGAAATATATTTATTAAATAGCTCAGCATCCTTTCAAGATAAGATAAAGCTAAAGCAAGTAACAAAGGATTGGGAGTCCTATAAAGCATTAGTAAATAACTCTCAACCCGAGCCAGGTTTCATTGCTAACGGTTATCAACAGCTTAAAAGTTTGATTGAGGACAAAAGAAGAATAAAAAGTCAATTACGATTTGAACACTTTATAATTGCCTTGCGGAGAATAAATGTAGCAGTAATTTTTTTAGATGAAAGACCTTTCAAGGGAGAAGACCCACAGATAATATTTGAGACTCTAAATTCATTAGGAAAACCACTTACTTTGTCAGATTTAGTGCGGAATTTTATTCTTTTGAGTATGGAGAGTAGTCGACAGACCGAAATATTTGAGACAATTTGGCATCCGAAAATTGAGAACAAATTACAGGAATCTACATCGAAATTTTTTCGAGATTACCTACAGTTTAAGCTATCAAAACAGTTTAAAGTTGTGAGTGAAAATAATACAAAAGAATTGTATGCATATTTTAAAGATTTTGTTGAGTACAAATTTATTGATCGCATTGCGTTTGTAAATGATATAATTCGATTTGTAAAATTATACGCTTGGATTATTAATGAAATAAATGTTGAAGCAATTTCTAATAGTACTCAACACGATAAAGCTATAAAGGAGTTGCTTAGAAATATATTCCATGATATCCAATCTGAAGCATTTAAACCACTAGTGCTAGGATTATTGGATTATCATCAGCAAATCCAAGATGGGGTAAAATTAAGTGATGAATTATTGATATCGATTCTCACTATAATCCGGACCTATTTAATAAGAAGAAGGGTAGTTGGCGTTACTCAAGGCGAGAATAAGTATATTGTCACACTATGTAGTAGAATTAATGATTTAGTAAGCGGGAATAAGAATATAATTGAATTACTTTCAGGCTCATATTATCGACTTAGACTTCCGAATGATATTGAAATAAGGACGATGTTGGAATCAATGAATTTTTATGAGGGGATGAAAAAGTATTCAAAGTTTATTTTAGGCAAAATTGAAGAGAATAACACAAAGGTATCTGTAGATTTTCGTAATCCTAAAATAGCTATTGAACATATAATGCCTCAGACAATTAATAAGGATTGGGAGCTTGAGCTTGGGACCAATTACGATGAAATACATACCAAGTATTTGCATAATATTGGCAACTTAATTTTAACTGAATTTAATGGTGAAATGGGAAATAGATCTTTTAAGGAAAAGAAATCAAAGTTAAATGAGTCCTCATTACAATTCAGACTTGATATTATTAATCGAAGTGTTTGGAGCTTAAAAAGTATTGAGGAACATAAACAAAATATGATACAGTGTTTTCTTGAAACATTCCCTCTTCCAGATAATTATAAGAGAAGTCTGAATTGGAATACCAGATCTGTTGAAAGTAATGTTTTTTCGCCTTTAGATGATGATGCTGGTAATATCGTAAGTGGTGAGAAGCCAAGTGAATTGACTATTCAGGAAAAAATATTCAAAGTTAGTAGTTGGCAAGATGTATTTGTAAAATTCCTTTTATTTCTTAATGAGAATTCATCTATTGATTTTGACTATATTTATGAAAATCAAGTTGAACTTTTCAGAAGGGATAATGTTTTACTCAAATGGAGGGCATTGAAAGAAATGTTAGACTCAAAGGCTGACTTATCAAACAAATATAAGACCCTTGATGGAAAATTGTGGAATAAGGTAAAAGAACTTGATGATGAAACACTCTTCGTGCATATTAATATTGCTGCAGCAACTTGTATCTCAAGGATTGCAGATGTTATGGTTAAATTTAATTTACCTGAAAGCTTTGTTACAATAAAGCTACGACCTAATAAATAGCATACGATAAATTGTTATAAAGATGATTTAACATTTTTAGTTTGCTAATACTGATTATAAATGCAAAAAGAAACACGTTGTTTGACGATTTTTATAATGAATATTTAATGCTTAATTGAAATATTGAGCGCAGACTTTTATGAATTTTCTTATTTTCAGAAGGACTTTTTGTATTCAATAAAAATTTGATGAATTAATTTTCTATATGGTCATCCTAGCCTTCTTTATGCACATCTCCCTTGACGGCTTTGTTGCCGGTCCGAAGGGTCAACTAAACTGGATTAAATTAGAACCGGAAATTCAGGAATTTGTTGCAGAAATGACAGCTAAAGCTGATACTGCCCTTTACGGTAGGACAACTTATTAGCTAATGGAAAGCTACTGGCCTAACGCTGGCAAATCACCAAAGCAGATAAGTTTACCATTGAGCATGCAAAATGGCATGCGAATGTTTATAAGGTGGTACTTCCCCAAAACCTTAATTGATACAGGTCGCACTGATACCATTGTCATCAATGAAAATCTTTCTGAGCGGATTTATAAATTGAAACAAAAAGATGGGAGGAATATTCCGATCTTTAGCAGTACGAGGGGGGGGTGCGGTCACTGCTTAATCTGGGATGATTGATGAGGTTTACTTTTTTGTAAACCCTGTTGTTCTTGGGGAGGGGATGCAATTCTTTAAGGATATATCTGGGAGAGCAGATCTAGAACTTCTCGAGACAAAGACGTTTTCCATCTGGGTGGTTGTTCTCAATTGTAAAACAATTCGGGGTTAAAAAGCGGGATAATTCAGTAATCTTTTGATTTCTTGCGCTCGGTATTCCCAGCAATGGCACGCAGATTCTAAGGATGCAAGCAACGCGGATTACAGCTGATCCAAATTAAAAATGTCGCAAAAATTTGCTAAACTTGCGACAAAAAGACCAGTCGAAGTTAAATTCTTCGCGCCTTTCTGTTCTTGCGCGAGGATATACCTAGCAAGGGCACACTGATTTCACAAATAGGAATCCTCTTTACATCTCTCTGCCTTTGCGCGAGGTTTGCACGCAGAGGAGTTTTTACCCCAGAGTTATGATCTGATGCCCAAACTCATCGTGTTTAAGTTCGTTAAAGAGCATCTTTACTGAATCCATGCCGTATTTATTTGCAAAGTAGATAAAACTGATTTCACGCTCCTGCAGACTCTTTTCAGGAAAGACGGTTGAAAGTACTTTATTGAGCTGCCGTACGGAGGTTTCATGTTTTCTCTTCTCTGCTTCCGAAGCTTTGGCTCGGAGTTCGCTTAAATATCCCAGCATTTTTTTGCGCGTTGTCTCTGAAGCATCTGCGATTGTTTTATCTACTGATGCAATTGCTGCCCGGAGCTGCGCCATTGCCTGATCAATTGTTTCATTGGTGCGGTCAAAATGTCCGGAGAGATTTAACTCCGATACCTGCTTTAGTCCGGCTTCAATAAGTGCGTCCCCAAGAACAAAAACTTCCTGAGGAGTAAATCCGAATTTGGAGAGAGTATTCGTAATTCCTTTTTCGAATATCGTTGCCGAGGCACGCGGATATATTACCGGCATCTGCAGTCCGAACTCCTCATATAATACAGAAACCTGAGCGAAATAGCTAACTTCTCCCGGACCGCCGACATAAAACGCTGTGGAGAAAAGGAAATCCTGGCAGACTGGT
>JADLAF010000108.1 GCA_020848375.1 Ignavibacteriaceae bacterium | reverse complement strand
CTAAACCTTTTGAATCTGACTTACTGCGGTTTGATATATACAGAAGCACCGATGCTTCTTTTTTATCAGACAGTTCTTTTAAGGTTGGCAGTTCAACCACAACAAGATTTCGTGATACATCCTGTTTATCAACCGGTAAACAGTACTACTATAAACTGACTGCCGTTGATAAAGGGGGTCTCGTAAGTGTTGAAAGTGCCGGTAACTCTGACATTATTCTTCCCCTTCCCGAAATGCTTTTCCCGCAGAACGGAGATATTGTTCCGCGATTTTATCAGGTAAGGGTAAGCGGTATTCCTTTTAACGCGAGCTACCGTCTGATTTTGCAAAGCAGTGAAGTCTCCGGTATGCTCTGGTCAACAGATGTTTATCATGACGGTATCTCTGATGAGGTAACTATACCTATTCAAACGTACTATCTGATTTTAAACCGTGATTATTTTTTCAGGATAGAAACGTATCGTAAATCAGATTTCTTCCCAAACGGCATCACCACAGCAACAAAATTTTCGCTGAGGAACTGATGACAAAAGTTGTTTTGACGATCCTTATCATAATTCTTTTTTCTGCAAATGCTTACTCTGCCCGTGAGCCGGATTCGCTTGCGATTGTAACTGAGACAAATCAGCCGATTTTTTACACCCAGTATGACAAACAATTAGTAACACATCTTTTTACAAACAAACTGATATATAAAGACAGTTTCAACGGACTGGATATTTCGGCAAAAAATGTTTTCACTTCAACCATTACTGAGGTCTCATCAAAATTTATTAAATATGAGGAAGAAACAGATGTGTCAGGGGAATACCTTGTAAGCAGTTTATTCATCCCGGGCATAACTATTACCCGTGTTGCTCAAAATGATAACCGCTCGGTTGAACTAAACTCATCATCATTAAACCGTTATACCTTTCATCTTGGTTTGAGACCGGCTGGCAATTTGTATATCCGTTCATTCGCCGGATACTCCGGTCATAAACAACTGAACGAACAAAACACGGGGATATATTACGGAACCGAGGCACTCCTGCCGGAAACCTTTTTTGAAAACACACGGTCTGAGGGTCTGATCCTTTTCACCAATGAGGATATCATGCCACGGAGAAACCTGAGCAGAGTGATACGCCTCAGTGCCGTAAATCTTTTCCCTGAAGCGATTGTAATGGGGCTCAGTGTTGACTATTCAAATCAGAGGAGAGACTTTTATCTGAACGCTGATCCTGCCCTGCAGCCCCTTTTTGGAATCACAAGAAATATTCAGACCCGGAACGAAATAAAGTCTGAGTTCAGAGGTTTTTTGCAGTCTGGTAACTTATTCCAAAACCTGCAGGCAGAAGGAATGTTCAGATTGCAGTATAGAACCGTTGACAGAGATTCTCGTTATAAACCTGTAGTTTTTAGCAGTTCTTCGGGTCTTGGTTCTGAGTTAAATGCTTTCCGGTTTGAGGGGAGCGGTTCAGCCGTCCTGAATATATATCCTTTACTTATCCGGCTCAGAGGCAGTATAAGTCAACAGGAGGAAAAAAACACGCTCCGGAATGAACCCTCTGTTGATGAATTCCTGCTTCAGCAATTTAATCAAAAAGAGCAGGAAAAGAATTTTTCAGCATCAAGAATGAGCTTAAGCACCTCTTTCCAGTGGTTCCGTTCTGCTGAAGATTTCATTCAGTTTGACCTTAGCCAACAGAAATTAACATACGATACCCCCGCCCCGCTTAATTACGATGACCGTGATGAGCTGATGAGTATTATGAGGATTAGCTACGAACACAGATCTGTAAGGGAATTCAATTGGTCAGTTGGTGCTGAGGGTTATCTCTCCAGGAATGTTTATCTTTTTGCTCAAAGAAGCGCGAATAATTCAATAAACCGCTTTCTTAAATACTTCGCCGGGAATTTTTTACAGTTTCCCTGGCTGACCTCAAGGAACTATGCTGAGGTTTCTGCCCTTTATACCGTTTATGACTATGAAGACCTGCTTCCGAACTACCGGAGTCTTTCTTTCAGGCAGTTTCTTTTTACTGACTCCACTAACATTCCCCTTAAAGGAGCATTCTCTGTTCAAACTGAAATGAGTATTAAGTTTGCAGAGCAAGGGCTGCTATACTGGGATGAGTTCAGCACCCTACCCGAACGCTATGTAACTGAGTTTCAAATCGCTCCCAAACTTGGGTACGCATACTTTGATCTGCGAATCTATGCAGGTTACCGGTATTTAACCATCTCACTCTACCGGTACGACAAAGGCGTAAAATCCCTCAGTGATGAATATCGATCGAGCGGTCCAGTTGTATCAGTGCACTACAGCCGCGGCGAACGCTACCTGGCCTCATTCAGTCTATACCAGGAGTATCAAAGCAATAACAGCAGTCAGGGAAGGCAGAATTCTAATATCAATATGACCGTTCAGTGGTTTTTTTAGTGGTGAAATCTCCGGGAATTATTAACTTTCTCATTCAAATTTTGGACTAATGAATAACTTTTTTCTCGAAATACAGAGTGATGCTTCCCAGCTCATTACGGTTGAGGAGTTTGTGAATTATGCCGCGGTAGAACTTCATTTACATGATGAAATGGTTGCAGAAATGCTGCTTATTATCACTGAGGCAACTACCAATGCCATCAGACATGCTAATAAAAACAATCCTGATAAAACAGTAGGCATCACAATCAGCCGCGAGGGAGATCTCGTAACCATTAAAGTGAAAGATCAGGGGGAAGGATTTGACCCTGATAAAATACCTGACCCGACCACACCGGAGAATCTTCTTAAGGATCATGGCAGAGGACTTTTTCTGATGAAAACTTACGCTAAAGATGTAAGTTTCAATATCACCTCTGAGGGTATGGAAATTATCCTGGTGCTTCAGGTTAAATAAATCCGCTTCAAACTCCTGTTTTCATTACATTTGCCCATGTCCCTGCACTCCCCTTTTATTTAATTCTCAAAAAATCTTTAGATATTTGAGGGTGAAATTTTCAATTATTTCTAAAGGATAAACAATGAGCAGAAAAAAAATAGCATTAATAGGAGGCGGCCAGATTGGCGGAGTCCTCGCTCAGCTTGCTGCAATGCGTCAGCTTGGTGATGTAATTCTTTTTGATATTGTAGAAGACCTGCCGCAGGGCAAGACACTTGATATTGCAGAGGCATCTGCTATTGACAAGTTCGATGTTTCAGTAAAAGGGACAAATGATTATAAGGATATTTCTGGATCAGACCTGGTTATAATAACTGCCGGGCTCCCCCGCAAGCCCGGTATGAGCAGAGATGATCTGCTTTCTGTGAACGCAAAAATAATGAAGAGTGTGGCAGAAGGTGTTCGTGAATACGCTCCTAATGCAATCATCATCATTATTTCAAACCCGCTGGATGCCATGGTCACCCTCTTCAAGAAGGTTTCCGGATTCCCGGCCAACAGAGTTATGGGTCAGGCAGGAGTGCTTGATTCATCCCGTTTTGCTTCCTTTATCGCCTGGGAACTTGGCGTTTCCGTAAAAGATGTCAGTGCACCGGTTCTGGGGGGTCATGGAGACACCATGGTTCCTCTGGTTCGTTACGCAAGCGTAAACGGGCTTCCGGTTATGGAATTACTTGAACGAAAGTATAACGATGCTGCAAAAGCCAGAGAAGTTATGACCGCGATGGTTGAAAGAACCAAGCAGGCAGGCGGAGAGGTCGTAAAACTGCTTAAGACCGGCTCAGCGTTCTATTCCCCTGCCTCTGCAGCTATTCAAATGGCAGAAGCTATTTTACGTGATGAAAAACGCGTCCTGATGGTCTGTGCACTTCTCGAGGGAGAATTTGGTGTTAACGGTTACTATGTTGGCGTACCGGCCATTCTTGGCGCTAACGGCGTTGAGAAAGTTGTTGAAGTATCACTCAATGCTGAAGAAAAAGCACTGATGGATAATTCAGTTAATGCTGTTACTACTTTAGTGGCAGATATGGAACGTCTCGGGTTTTAATCCCCTGCTGCCTTCAGTTTGAATTCAAAAAAAAACCCGCTCACTATGAGCGGGTTTTTTATTAAACGGGTTTATATTCTTAGTTCACGTTATAAACAGAAACGAACTGTCTGTCGCCTCTTCCGCGTTCAAACTTAACCTGACCGTTGATCAGAGCGAAAAGAGTATCATCTCCGCCGATGCCAACGTTACTGCCGGGATGAAATTTGGTACCACGCTGGCGCACGAGAATTTCACCTGCATTAACAACCTGACCACCGAATCGCTTTACACCAAGCCGCTGGGCATTACTGTCTCTTCCGTTTCGGGTAGATCCCTGACCTTTTTTATGAGCCATTGTGTTATCCTTATCCTATTTTCGTAATTTCTACACGGGTTAAATCGGTTCTGTGGCCGTAGCTCTTTTTGAAACCGGTTCTTCTTTTCTTTTTAAATACTAATATTTTATCGTCCTGAACATGACCAAGTACCTTACCAGATACTTTCAGCCCGTCAACATAAGGTGAGCCAACCTTTGTGCCTGCATCGTCAGAGAGCAGAAGTACTTTGTCAAAAGTAACTTCAGAATCAACTTCCGCGGTCAAAAGGGGTACATAGTGTTTCTCTTTTTCAGAAACGATAAATTGTTTTCCTGCAATTTCAACAACTGCGAACATTCAAACTCCGATTAAAGATAGACCCCAAAAATAACAAAAAAGAGCAAAAAAATCAAAAAATATTTTACTTTTTAAGAAGGAAGAAGAACTCAGAACCTGTTCCCGGGCTGCTTTTAACCTGAATTTCTGAGCCATGAGCTTCAATAATGTGCTTCACAATGGCCAGACCCAGTCCGGTTCCTTCAATTTCCTTGGAACGGGCTTTATCAACCCTGTAAAATCGCTCAAATACGCGAGGAAGTTCTTCCTCTGAGATTCCGATTCCTGTATCCCTTACGGATATTCTCCCCCTTTTCTGCTCATTCAGAACCTCCACGATAATTTCACCTGATTCAGTGTATTTAAAGGCATTCTGAATAAGATTGTGCATCACCTGTTTTAGACGGTTTTTGTCACCGTAAACATCAAAATCCTTCTCTGGTAAAATAAACCTGAAGCCCAGTCCCTTCCGGGCAGCTTCATCAGCATAATCCGAAAAGTTGGTTTTTAGAAAATCGCAGACTGCAAAATAGCGGAAACTCATCTTCATTTCTCCCGCCTCTATCAGTGAGATTTCAACCAGATCATTCAGCAAGGAGGCGAGGTTATTACTGTGAAACATCGCTTTTTCAAGAAAATGGATATTCACCTTCGGATCATTAATCGCGCCGCTCAGTAGTGTCTCCAGAAATCCTTGTATGGCAAATAACGGTGTCTTTAATTCATGCGAAACGTTGCTCAAGAATTCCGTCCTCACCCGCTCAAGCCGTCTGAGGGAGTTTATATCCCTTTGCACCTGCCGATATGCAAGCTGAATTTCCGACTCAAGTTCTTTAAGTCCTGAATTTAGGGTGATACTTTCATGCGAAAGAGGATCATTTTGCCTTATGGATCGAATAATAGAGATTAACTCAGCGATATCCGTTTTCTTTCTTCTGTTAAATAAAAGCAAAAAAACAATAAAAAGCGAAGTGAAAAAAAGCAGATACACAAACGTATAGTCTTCGGGCCGGGCAAAAAGATATATAAGAACCGAAGTAATAAAATAAAAAAGGATATACTCTTTGATGTAGAGGATAGAGTCCCTTAACCGGGAAAACTGCTCAGGAAAGGATTTTGATCCGGTAGCCAACGCCTTTTATCGTTTCGATTGCATCAGAAAAGCGTCCAAGTTTTTCGCGAATCTTACGCACATGGACATCAATGGTGCGGTCACCTACAAACACATCAGAACCCCATACTTCTTTCAGAAGCATTTCCCTGTTAAGAACTTTACCGGGGAACTTCATCAGAAAAAAAAGCAGTTCGAACTCTTTTTTGGGAAATACTGCTTCCTCACCAGCTATATATACCAGATATTTTTCCCGGTTAATGGTAAGAGGTCCATTATCAATTTGAACTAACGAGTCATCCTGCCCCAACGGTTCAAGATTCCGAAAAATCGTCTGTACCCTTGCGATAAGTTTTTTGGGAGAAATTGGTTTAACAATATAATCGTTTGCCCCCATGTTAAGACCGTTAATTTCATCTGCCTCTGAGGCCTTGGCTGTCAGAAAAATTACGGGCAGCTTCTCTGTCCTTTTGTCATCGCGAAGGCGCTTGCAGACCTCGAAGCCGTTTAGTTTAGGCATCATAACATCCAGAATAACAAGATCAGGGCTATCCTGAACTTTTACTAAAGCTTCCTCCCCGTCATAGGCAGTTATTACAAAATAATTTTCTTTTTCAAGATTGTATCTGACCATCTCTACAATGTCTTTTTCGTCATCCACAAGCAGAATTTTCCTCATGATTTAAGTTCTATTTCTTTTTTTTCGGAACTTGACTGATACATTGTTTCGATTATTCTCATACGCGAAAGTGATTCATTGCCGGGGGAAAGATTAGGATTCAGCCCCTTGCATGCACCTATAAAGTGCTTAATTTCGTTCTGATAGGATTTCTTAAAAAGTACAATTTCAGATTCTGACTTAAAAGGAGTCATATCAACCATCGTGCCTCCGCTTCTCTTAAACACGCGGAAAGGGTTGATGCTTGCATTACCCTTGGAGCCGTATATATCAAAATAGAGACTGTCGCGGTCTGAGCCAATTGACCAGCTTGACTCAAGAAATATGAGAGAATTGTTCGCGCAGCGAATTTTGCTGATCGAAGTATCTTCCACACTGCTGGTAAAATGAGAAAAGTTATGAGTAGAAACTGCCTTAATAGCAGGGTAATCAAGCAGCCAGAGACTAACATCAAGCAGCACTATCCCCAGATCAAAGACCACACCCCCGCCGCTCTTTTCTTTATCAGTAAACCATTTGCTTTCACTGCTCTGCTTTTTCAGCCAGCCGGCTTTCACATAAAAAAGCTCGCCAATCTCTCCTGAGTTTGCAATGCTTTTGAGCAGCATAATATCAGGACGGTATCTCATGTTCATTCCGACCATCATGGTTACCTTATGCTTCTGAGCAAGATCAACCACTTCTTTAGCTTCGCGGAATGTACGGGAAATCGGTTTTTCAATAAGCAGATTTATTTTTCGGCTGATGACTTCCTTTGCAATCTCTGTATGAGTTGATGTTGGCGTTGCGATAATGACGGCATCCACCTCAACTTCATCAAGCATCTGGCGGTAATCAGTATATGCACCGGATATATTATACTTGTCAGATACGGTTTTCAGGCGGTTTTTGTTCAGTTCTGCTGCTGCTAAAACTGCGACCCCTGGCATTTTCTTCAGAATAGGAAGATGCACTAACTGAGCAACACTCCCCAATCCAATTACAGCAATCCTGAAATTTTCCATATCAGTTCTCTGCTCTATGCTTTTTAAGGAACTCGGCAACACGCTCTGTTATTCCTTTAGGATCAATTTTAAGCAGTTCATGAAGTTCTGCCTGAGTACCATGATCAACGAAGTGATCTGGCAGTCCTATACGTAGCAAATCATTCTTCAGACCTTTATCCATCAGATATTCAGCAACTGCACTTCCAAATCCTCCCACGATGCTATTTTCTTCAAGTGTCACGATTTTTGCATAGTTAGAAGCTACCTGATCAAGAATATCCGAATCCAGAGGTTTAACAAAACGCATATTATACAGACCCGCATTAATTCCCTGTTCCTTAAGCAGTGACAGGGCTTTTTCAGCATAGTCAACCATTGAACCAACTGCGAGAATAGCAACCTCTTCACCGTTCTGTATCAGTTCCCCTTTACCAATCGGATACATTTCAAATTCTTCTTTCATCTCTACGCCCAGTGCTGATCCTCTCGGATAGCGCACCGCAACAGGTCCCTGTTTGTAGTAAACAGCAGTATATACCATATTACGGAGCTCCGCCTCATCTTTCGGAGCCATAATTACCATTCCAGGAATCATCCTCAAAAAGCCAAGGTCAAATGTACCATGATGCGTCGGCCCATCCGCGCCTACAAGCCCCGCGCGGTCAAGGATGAAAACTGCGTGCAGTTTCTGCAGAGCAACATCATGAATGATCTGATCAAATGCTCTTTGAATAAATGTTGAGTATATAGCAACAACCGGCGTTATACCCTGAGTAGCAAGACCGGCAGCGAAAGTAACGGCATGTTCCTCAGCAATTCCTACATCAATATAATTTTTTGGATGTTTTTCAAGGAGGATGTTTAACCCTGTTCCGTCTGGCATGGCAGCGGTAATACCGACAACCTTTTTATCTTTTTCAACAATATCGCAAAGAGCATTTCCAAAAATGGTTGTATAAGCAGGCGGTGCACCTGATTTCTTAAATGCTTTTCCGGTTAATTTGTCAAACGGAGTGGATGCATGAAGGCGCTGTTCATGAGACTCGGCAGGAGCGTAACCCTTACCCTTTTGAGTAATTGTATGGATGAGGATGGGTCCGCTAAGTTCGCGAACTTGTTCAAAAAGTTTTACCAGTTGATGAAGATTATGACCATTAACAGGACCGAAATAACGGAACCCAAGTGCTTCAAAAAGCATCCCCGGCGTTACAACAGATTTAATTCCGCTTTCAAGCCGTCCGGCTATTTTTCGAAGGCGGTCCCCAAACATATCGAGCTTGCCGGTCATATCCCAGACGTAACCCTTGAATTTATTATAATCAGGATGAGCAATCATCTGGGTAAAATAGTTTGAAAGCTGCCAGACGTTCGGAGCAATTGACATATTATTGTCATTTAGGACAACAACCAAATCTGAACGTAGGACACCGGAATTATTCATTGCTTCGTAAGCCATTCCGCCAGTCATTGCACCGTCACCGATGACTGCAACAACCTTATTACTGGTGTTATTGTATTTCTGTGCCACAGCCATGCCAAGCGCCGCTGAGATTGATGTTGATGCATGACCGGCGCCAAAGGTATCATATTCGCTCTCAGAACGCTTCAGAAAGCCGGAAATTCCATTAAGCTGCCTGATTGTCGGAAGCTGTTCTTTTCTTCCTGTAATAATTTTATGAGGATATGCCTGATGTCCGGTATCCCAGACAATTAAATCATCCGGGGTTTTAAATGCTTTATGCAGAGCCACCGTAAGTTCAACAGTGCCAAGTCCTCCGCCAAAGTGTCCTCCAACCTCAGAGATAACATCAACCATATAGTTTCTAATATCCTGGCAGAGTTCCCGGAGAGTTTTGATATCCATATCCCTCATCCGTGAAGGATTATCAATCTGTTTCAGCACCTTATAATTGTTCATGTCAACCATTTAAGAACTCTCCGTTAAATTTCTTCATCTGTTTCATCATTCTCAGTATCAAGCTGGGAAATTTTCGATTTTAAAGTTGTTATTTTGAGTTCGGCCTCATTGAGCACCCTAAGGCACTCACCGACGAGAATAATCCCTTCCTCATACAAAGCGATGCTTTCATTTATATCAATTTCTTCACTTTCCAGTGCTTCTGATATATATTCCAGCCGCTTCAGCTTGCTACTGAAGGTCGCTGTTTCCTGTTGTTTTTTACTCATTTGGTATCTTTACTTCACCATCATGAAATTTTAGCAGAAATGGCTCACCCGTTAATAAACGATTTGCGCTCGTTACAAATTTATTGCCCTGCCGGACCAAAACAAAACCTTTTTTTTGGATTTTTCCAGCGTCAAAGGCACCTATTCTGACCTCCATTTCCTTAACTCGATGTCTCAGACGGTCAAATTTCCTGTCAGCAGCATAGAAAATCCTCTGAACCGAGGAGTCCACCTTCTGGTTAAGGTATCTCAGTTTGTCCTCAATGGACTTAAATCCGTATGAATGTACAAACCCGAGCAGTTTTTTCCTGTTGTCATAAATCAGATTTTCAAGGTATCCGTCAAAGATGGTGCCGGTAGAAAGAAGCGATCGGACAATTTTAGCCCTGTCTGGAGTGACTAATTCCATGGCTGCCGAAGGGGTCGGGGCGCGTAAATCTGCCACATAATCAGCTATAGTGTAGTCAACTTCGTGCCCGACTGCTGAAACGACCGGAAACGGCATCGCTGCAATCTGCCGAGCCACAATTTCCTCATTAAATGCCCACAGATCTTCAATTGAACCGCCTCCCCTTCCGACTATGACAACATCAATATCTTTCTCCCTGATAAGCAGCTTTAACGCAGCCACAATACTCTCTGCGGCTCCTTCTCCCTGAACTTTGCAAGGAGAAAGCACAATTTCAGCCAGCGGAAATCTTCTTCGTACAATGGTTATCATATCACTAATGGCTGCTCCGTCAGGTGCAGTAACTATACCAATTCTGTAAGAAATTTCCGGCAGTGGTCTCTTTCTTTCGGGATCAAACAAACCTTCGGACTCAAGTTTCTGCTTCAGACGGTCAAAAGCGAGCTGCAGCTCACCTACTCCCGCGGGCAACATTCTCTTAACATCAATTGCATAGGTGCCGCGTGGTGCATAGACGGAAATTCTTCCCTGAACTATTACTTTCATACCGTCAACCGGGCGAAAAAAAACACCCGCATTGAGACTCTTCCACATAGTCCCGTTTATCTGTGCTGAGGTGTCTTTCAGAGTAAAATACCAATGACCTGAAACATGATCCTTGAAATTTGAGATTTCACCCTCAAGAAGTATATCCTGGAACCCCTCCTCAAGGAACCGTTTGATAGAATAGGTTAATTCAGATACTGTTAATTTACGGTCAGCAAAGATGCCCAAATCAAAACCTAAAGTTAAAACCAAAAGTCGGTAAAATCGGGAACATATTATTGGCCTCTTTGCCGAGAGTTAAATCATCCTCAACAAAATAGTCGTAACCGACAACATTTTTCCTGTTATACACGTTCACGATGTCAAGGTAAAACTGCCACTTGAGATTCCAGAGAACCGTTGAATATGTTGCCCTGAAATCAAGACGATGATAATCAGGTTTACGGCTGTTAAACCGTTCCCTGTTTCCGTAATCAATATCATATACAACTTCGGTAACAGACGGATTTGAAAATGATGACCTGGTAGCAATTTTGGGGGTTTCTGGTTTCCCGTCACCGTCTGCATCAACAAGCAGGACACGCGGCTTAATTCCGGCTGGTTCAGTAAACGGGAATCCGGAACCAAACTGCCAGCGCATTCCAAGATCCCAACTGTCTGTAAGTTTGTAATTCAATACAATATTCACCGTATGCCTCTGGTCAAATCGAAAAGGGATCCTCACTCCTCTTTCATATCTGTCAGCATAAGCCAGGGAATAACTCACCCAGCCGTTGAGACGGGCTGCTGCATCAATATTTTTTTTGCTCAACAGCACTTCAAATCCGTAGGATTCGCCCTGACTATTATTAACAGGGATCTGAGTCAAAGAATCAGTGAACTGCGGAACAGGTCGTGTCCACGCGTCCGGATAACGAATATCTCTCCCCGGAATGGGCTCTGTCACGAAACGGTAGCCCTGAAACTGTTGCTGTACAATTAGATCGATAAAATTTTTATAGTACATTTCTGTCCGGATATTCCATTCCGGAGTAAGCCAGCGTTCAACACCAAGGACGTAATGAATCGCTTTCTCCGCGTTTAACTGTTCAGTATATACCGGATTCAGATCAAACAACGCCTGACGATCAACTGCTTTTTCATATCCGGGAGACTGATAATAAATACCCCAGCCGGCACGGAAAGTCGTCAGGTTATCAGGGGAAAAAGACAGACCAAATCTGGGCGCGAAATAACCCTTCTTAAGAATTTCATAGTTATCATACCTCAGCCCCGCCTGGAAGTAGAATCGTTCTGAAAACTGAAAATTATTCTGTATATATCCCCGAAAGCGGTTGTATGACTGAATCTCTTTTATATCATCAAGTACCGCACGGAAATTAGGATTGGAACCAAAAAACGCTCTCAGCCCCGGATCAATCTCAAAATTAAAATCTATAATTGACCTTATAAAATCGTATCCGGCACCCGCTTCAAGGATGTTTGAACCCCACTGGTAAGTAAGCTTATCTTCAATGGTAATTTTCTCAGCAAGAAAACCTGAGGTTACCTTAAAACCAAGCAGGTAGGGACTGACAGTATCGGGCAGTACCTCCTCAAAATTTTTTCTGTTAAGTGAAGGATCAAGAATCTTCGAATCAAAATCGGCATCTCCCCCGTTTGTATAGTAGGAGAAAATCAGTTTATTTATAAATTTCTTTCTGTCAGCATACTGCCAGGAAAGTCCGGCGACATTATTGGTGATATCATTGCTTACTGATATACTGTCGGGTTGTCTGCGGTTTTTTCCAGAAACAACATTTACTCCGTCTTCAGAAAAGATCCCAAGCAAATTAATCTTGTGACCTCTGTGCGGTCTGAAAGAGAGTTTCGCCTGAATATCATAAAAACTCGGGAAGCTAACATTATCCTCAACCAGTCCTGCATTTTTGACAAACGGCTCAACTACAAGATCATAATATGTTCTTCGTGAACTCAGTAGCCAGCTTCCATCTAACCACCCGGGAAATTTACCCTCAAAGATGAGATTGGCATCAACAATAGATGCATTTACGCTTCCGTTAAAATGCGAGGAATAGGTTCCCTCTCTGTTAGTGACATCAAGCACCGCAGAAAGGCGGTCGCCATACATCGCCGGAAATGCACCGGTTACAAGATTAACCTCTGATACTGTTTGCGGATTAAACATGCTGATTGCCCCGTATAAACGGTAGGGATTAAATATCTCAACATCATCAATCACAATCAGATTCTGATCAGGGCCACTGCCCCTGACAACGAGCTGTGATGAAAAATCATTCGGAGCAAGAACTCCCGGCAGTGCCTGAAGTGTCCTTAAAACATCTTCTGCGGCACCCGCCATTACCTTTGCTTCTTTTGGACTCAGATCAATAAATGAGGTACGGGTATCACTTTTGTCCTGTATTCTCCCTCCGATTACCCTAACCTCTCCGACTGAAATTAACTGAGCAGAGAGAATAACATTGAGATCCATAGTCCGTCCGGAAAGAATTTCAATCTCATAAAATTCGGCTTCACAACCGACTGAGCTGAATCGAATTTCATATTCTCCTTCAGGGATATTCCTGATTTCATATTTGCCGTTAATGTCTGTAACGGTTCCAATATTTGTATCAGTCAGGAGGATGTTTACTCCGGGCATTGCTTCAAGACTATCTGTTACTATTCCTCTAACAGTACCCGTCTGCGGAAAAGCGGTTAGGGTGAAAAGGCAAAAGACAGCGAAGAGCTTCAGGAAAGGTTTTTGAATGAATAAGTTATTAATAAAAATTTTTTTCATATCTCCAGAAATGTTTATCAATCCGGGCTCCTGCCGCTTCTTCATAGAATTTTACAGGACCCACCCAGGGGATAACCGCTTTGGTATATCCATCCTTCTGCAAACTATTTAGACAAAGTCTGAGCAGGACTCTCCCAATTGATAACCCCCTGAACGTCATATCAGTTCCCATTGGACCGAACCATCCGGTACCTCTGTTATTTGCCTCGTATCCTGCAAACCCGGCAATGGACTCATTTTTGTGAGCAAGGAAAAGAGAAATGGGTACATTTTTAAACGTTTCTGAAACTTCTCCTTTCCATTCAGGAAATCTGACATTGAGCCAGTAAAGTAATTTGGATTTATCCTCTCTCACGGCTCTTCGAAAATATATCCTTTTCGATGCTAAACCCTTCAGATCATCCTCAACGGGAAATCCCCCGGCGGGAAGGAATACCTCCATGTTAGAGGTCTCATTTATTTTTTGATAGCCGCATGATTCAAAAAAAGTAATAGCCCCCTGGAATTTAGTATCAATCCCTGGTATCAAATAGTTTGGGTAAGATTCAAATACTCTGATTGATTTCAGCCCTCTCTTCCTGATTTCACCCTCCAGAGCATTTAACAGCAATGTGCCAATCCCTTTCCTTTCATAACCCGGTCTGACACCAATCATTTTGATAAACCCGGCCGGTCCGGAATCTCTCTTGCGTACCACCCCCATTATAAAACCGGTCAGTATTTCATCGTTAAAAGCAGTAAATACCAGACTCGGTTGAAATTCAGGGTCGCCTGTCAGTTTTTCTCTGAAAAGAAAATCAGGGAGCGGGTACCCAGGCATTGACTGCCTAAGAAGTTTGGCTGCCTCAGAAAAAAAGCTGACATCCCAGTTTTTAATCTGTGTACTCATTTTTGAAACGAGAAAAACGCTGAAAAAAGTCCAAGTGACAACTGTGTCATGTTATTACCTTTATTGGCTGGGAAAACATAATGACTGGTCCGGACGTAAAGAGTAAAAACATTCATAATCCTAAACAAACCCAAACTCACCTCCGGAACCACAGCGTTCCTTCCTCTGAAATCGGTAGAAAAGGAAAAACCAAAGGAAACATAATTTATGAAGGGAATCTCAATAATCTGCTTGTACCCAAAATTATACCGGCTTTTAATATCATGAATATCCGAGTAGGTGTATTCAACTGCAAGGTAACCGTTTGGATAATTGTATCCGCCGCTGTAAAACGAAAGCAACGGAAACTCCTTTCCCAAACCCAACCCTAAGCTATCATTATGAAAATTATAATAAACAGCCGGAATTGCATAAACCGCGGTACCGATAAGACACCCCGTCAGGTCAGCCCCGCCCGAAATTGAGGTGTTCCCTTCAGCCACTATGTCAAACGGCTCGCTGAGGTTGCTTCCCCCGGATTCACCGGTAACTCGGATGTAAAAGATAATCAGCTCTTCCTGAGGGGGTACCCCCTTAATATCAATGCTGTTTGTGTGGCTTTCCTTAAACTCTTCCCCCAGAGGAACTGTTTTATTTGAAAAAATGACTTCGGCTTTGACCGGTTCACTGGCAAAAAAAGTCAGAACCATCTTATCCGGGCTGTCCTTGGGGGAATAGGCCTCAATAAGGATGACCTCAATAGAGTCTCCCTCCTCAGTACCAAAACTAAAACCGGACAAATTGACGGCCGAGAGTAAAAAAAGTAACAAAAATATGTTGATGGGTTTCAAAGGGCGGAATCCGAATTATTTTAATAATGTAATATAATCATAACAAGGTATTTGAAATTAGTCACTTTTTTACACGATATTTACTATTGTTAAATAAATCAATTTGTAATTGCACAATTTTTATTATTTTGAATGAGTAATAAATATTTCACACTTTGCAGGAAACAATGGTAGTAAGGTTTTGGGGGGTTAGAGGGTCCATACCTTCACCGCCAAAAAGCAGTGAATTACAAGAGAAATTACTCAGAATTCTGGAAATTTCGCAGGGTATTGATTTGTCAACATCCGAAAAGAGAAAGAAATTCCTGGAATCAATTGAGGAAAAATACACTACTTTTTTAGGAGGAAATACCCCATGCGTTGAACTTCAATCAGAGAGCACCCGGCTGATCTTTGATATGGGCTCAGGTCTCAGGGACCTTGGTCGTGAAATAATGCATACCCATGGCGGGCGTGACATTGAACTACACATGTTCGTTGGGCACACGCATTGGGATCATATTCAGGGTTTCCCCTTCTTTATCCCCGCATACAGTCCAAAAACAACCATTAATTTTTACCATAGGCATCCTGAGCTTAAGAGTCGGCTTGAGGGGCAGCAGCAGTTTCAGTACTTCCCTGTTTCTCTTGATATTATGCTCTCCAAGAGGATTTATAACGAACTAACTGAAGGACAGGTTCTTCAAATCTCCGATCTGACTGTCAGAAATATTGAATTGAATCATCCGGGTAAGGCGTACGGCTACAGAGTGGAAAAGGACGGGAAGTCGTTTGTTTACGCCAGTGACAGTGAATATAGCAACCTGCCTTCTGAACGGATTAAGAAATATATCGAATTTTATCAGGGGGCTGATGTTCTGATTTTTGATGCCCCTTACTCCTTCAGCGAAGAAATTGAAAAGATTAACTGGGGACACTCCTCTGCCATCATAGGTACCGACTTAGCAGTTGAAGCTAAAGTTAAAAAGCTGGTTTTGTTTCATCATGCTCCCGAGAATGATGATGAAGAGGTGAACAGACTGCTCAATACTGCTCTTAATTACAAGAACAGAAATTATCCGGATTCAGAGTTAAATATAATTTTGGCAAGAGAGGGATCAGATATTATCATCTGATCCCGTCTTCAAAAAAGATTAGTAGTTGATCCGAATGACCGGGGAGAAGACAAAATAGCTGTCGTTGCGGTAACCTGGCAGCGAGCCGGAGAATTGCAGTGGAGAGAACATCTTAAAATCAAATCCTATCGAATTAGTCACCATCACAAAAAACTTCAGTCCAAGAAATCCATTGCCATCGTTAAAGTTATAATGGAACAATGTCGAAATTTTGTGAGAGATAATTGCCCCGTCCCCTTCGAGGTGAGCTTCAGCTCCGAACATCCAGCGGTAGTTACCCGGGATATTAGTTGGGAAAGCTTCCAGAAGTGGTGTACCTGGAACTGATAAATACCTTTTAACATCATAAAGACCGAATCCGCCGCCTGCTTTAAGTTTCCCGGCTGTCCCCAAATCCAGAAGGGCCGGATATAGTGCGGTAAGAGTGAAGTAATTTCTATTGCTGAAAAAGTAAAGACTGTCAGAGTTTTTTACATCATCAGGAGTATCTTCAGTCAGAGCAAAAGCACCTTCAATATCAAGTTCAACATCCTTAAGTTCGGGGGTAATCATGCCGAGCGGAGAACCGATAAAGTGCATATAAATATTTGTGCCTGAATGATTAAGCCGTCTGGCGTTAAGTGGATTTGCATCTCCCATCGAAAACTCTTTTGCGGGAATACCGAATCCTAATTCAACAAGATATGTGGTCTTTGGCACGGTATTCACGATATATTCAGAATATTTCAGCCGCACACCGGAGAAATAGTCAGGATAATACCATCCCGGCATTGCAGCGCGGTCAATCCCCCACTTTCCAAATAGTGATACAAGATATTTATTCCTGGCATTGGTGGTAAGATTCCATACCATCATTTCCGGCTCCAGCAGATGCAGATAAATATCAAAATTATACTGATAGTTAAAATCGTACAGGGTTTTGGTAATATCATTCAAAGCATAAAACTGCTTCTTCAGATCCTCATAAAGCTCAACTCCAAGGATTTCCCTTATATATACAAAATCGTAAACTTCATCAAAGAAAAAATCTGAGGTATCTGATTCTCTGTTCGGGCTTTCAGTGAAAAACCTGAGCAGTTCAATTTCTCCGTCATAATACCGCTTGCGGACGTCAATAAATACATCCCCCTCATAGATATCATTTGACTTGAGGCGCAATTCCTGCATCGTTGGTTTTTTACCTCTGATTTTAAGACCGTTCTTTACAACAAATTTATTATAAATTTCACGGACGTAAACCGGGTCGGTTACAATCCAGGTTTTCTTAAGGTCGTTAAAAGCGGTTGTGTTATACTCTAAGTTATCGTAAATCTTCTGGATTCTGTTCATTTTCTGCTCGGTCAGAAAATCCTGAGCAGATAGAAAAGATGCAAGGAAGAGAAAAACAAATAAAACTTTAAATTTCATAGTTAAAACCCGTACCTGTATCTGATTTGCACCATTGAATTGCTTCCCTCTGTTTCCCACGGATACAGGGAACGGAACATGGGAGCACTCATGAAATTAGTTTCAAGCCGGAATGAACCAACACCGGATATATCAATAATTTTCATCCAGAAGAATAGATTCATTACACCATCGTAAAACTTGACTTTTGCACTGAGAAACTCACTGTTAAGCGGGGCAAAAGTAGTCTGTAGTGATATTACCGGCTGCGTTTTGTTAAACAGCATTGATTTAGAAGTTACCGGTGAGTAATCAACCTTGTAAACATCATAATTGGCGGCACCTAAATCCATTTTAAACCGGACTGTGCGTTCTTCACTGCTGTTCCAGAAATAGGAGAAAGTTGCCTCCCACTGGTTAAACGAAAAGTAAGCAGACGGAGTTGCCGCGGGTCCGAATGATACATAAGGCGTGAGGGAGGTGCCTGAGCTTGTTGAGAGGTAAAAATTTAAAAACGGAAAGCCGTATAATCTTGAAGTTGAAATGTCAACTATAAAACCGGGACCAACATTTATCGCCGGCTTCTGACCAAACAAAAATGGAAGTGAAGAAATCAGATCGGAAGTATTTATCCGGGCTCTGCCCAAAAGTTTAGCATCTATAACAAAGTCATTCCTCAGGTTGGTAAGATTGCCTTTAAGACTAAAAAGCGTTCTCATACCGAAAGACATACCCATTGTCTGGTAAGGCAGCATATTCAGAACTTTAGAACCCATATCAATCTCAGCACTGATGGTACCGAAACCGAGATTTAGCGCATTATGATAAAACGTCAAATGAGAAAAACTTGCATCAATCTGCATATCACTGGCGGTCGTGGTCTCGCCTGATCTTCGTGTTCTTCTCTGGGTCTGCTGCTCATCAGCGTCAACCGGATAGATGTGTGTGCTGTTTAAGCGCATGTGGCTTAAAAAATCACGGTTGTCTATAAAAGAGATACCCTTAGATTTATTTCTGCTGTCATCAATGACCAGTTTCAACAAAGCTTCGGGATCTTCAATTTTAACCGCATTTTTAACAAGTGAGTAGATATAAAAGTATGTTGTAGGGTTGTAATCAAACAAATCCTGTACATCACCAAATGTCAGAACGGTCAGGGTATCAATTTGCGGACCCTGTGAAGCATCACCGAAAAAAGATTCACCGGACGATTGTTTGTCCTCAATCTCCCTGACATACAGCAGAGTAATTGAGTCCAGTTCAATGGTTTCTTTCTTAAATATTAACTGATAGGTAACGCCGTCCTTCTTTCTGAATGAGAAAGAAGGGCGGTCGTTTCTTCTGGGAATATTTGAAAGCGGCTGAAGCTGCGATTCTTCAGGAGTAAAGGTTACAGCAAATACATCAAGATAGTTCTTATCCTGAGACAATTTTTTCTCGACCCTGAGATAAAGGTCATTAACCGGTTGAGAAAATATTGTAAAGCTCAGTATTCCAAACAACAATAAGGTTTTACATCTGATATTAATCATCCTGCCCGTTCACTGTTGAAAAAAAAGATTCTTATTCTGAATTAGTAGTTGATTCTCAAAATCGGAGAGAAAACTATATAAGCATCTTTTCTCCAAGTGGGGAAAGATTTCTTATCATATCCAAGGGCGCTCATAACACGGATATCAAATCCGAAATTACCGCTCAGCATAGTTTGTGACTTAATGCCAGCTACCGCATAACCCGCGGTTGAATAACCAAGGGTCACATGAAATCTGTGCTGAATTAGACCGCCGGTTCTTGCGACGCCACCATCAACAAACAACATGTGATCAAATTTGTCAATAAATCCTTTGCTGGATTCCAAATCTGTCAGTTTGCTTGTACCAGGAGTACTTCTGAAACGATTGATATCCAAACTGGATATTCCGACCGCGGCTTCTACATCACCAAAATCACCAAGATTATAAAGATTCTTCATCCGGCCTTCAAGGATAAAATAATTTCTGTTTGAATAGAAATCTACAGGCACAGTATTGCCAATATCCTTTGAGGTAAAATCAGTAGCAGTATATTTCACTTCGTAGTTAACTGTGAAATCACCGATATCCTCGCCAAAAAGTTTGAGCGGGTCACCAGAAATCTTAAAATAAACCGCCTGACCTGAGACCTTTAAAGGTGATACAGGTAATTCACTGACAAACGGAATGGTTGAAGGGAAAGTAATTCCGATATTTACGCGATAAGTATATTTATCTGGATTACTTGCAATTGCGTTATAATAGGTCAACTCAGAGCCGACAACATAATCCATTGAACTCCAGCCCGGCAGGAATACCTGGTCAGCACCCCACTTGCCAAAAAATCCGAGGGTGTATTTATTACGGAAACTTGAAGTGGTGCTCCAGTACATTACTCTTGGTTCAAGCACGTTCATATATAAGTCAAAGTAATAACCGTTTTTGGTATCATACTCTTCCTTAGTAAGATTGCTGAAGAAGTAACTCTGATCTTTCATCTTAACATATACTTTTTCGCCAAGTATATCTCTTAGAAGGAAAGGGTCTCTGACCGGATCGAACAGATATTTTGGATTCTGTTTGTGAATCTCTTCTTCAGGAACAAACGCAAAGTACTCGATTTCATCATCATAGTATCTCTTTCGCATATCAACAAGAATTTTTCCGTCAAAAATTTCCTGTGACCTTTGCTTGATAACATCAAGTGATACTCTCTGATCATTTATACGGAGTTCATCGCGGACAACAAATCTGTTATAGATTTCTCTTACGAAAAAAGGGTCAGTGAGTACCCACTTTTTCTTCAGATCATCGAACGCAAGTGTATTATACTCTAAGCTCTCGTAGATAGTCTTAAGCTGAGATGCTACCGTAGAATCAGCATTCTGAGCAAAGGACTTACCTGTTAATAAAATCAATAATATAAATAAAAATTTCTTATTCATGGTTTTTTGCTCTTCTTATAAATTATAAACCAAATCTGTAGCGTAACTGCATTGAGGCACCGCCGGCTGTTTCATAGGGGCGCTTCTTTCTTGTAACAGGAGCAGTAACCAATTGTGTTTCAAGTCTGAACTGATGCCCGCCGTCGAGTTCAAACAATTTAAGCCATGCGACAAATTTGATTACGCCGTCATAAAGCTTTGTTTTAGATGCAAAAAGTTCGGTACCCTCAGGAGCAAAGTTTAAATGAAACTGAATCATCGGGGCAATATTTGCATAAATTTCTTTTGAAGAAATCTTACTATTCGATTTTTTGGCATATTCAGCTTCCTGAACATCATGATAACCGACACCCACATCCATACGGAACCTGGTTGTATAGCTATCTGATTCATTCCAGTAGAAGGACATTGACCACTCCATACTGTTTCCCCCGAAATACGCTACGTCACGAGTTGCATTTTTCGAAAATCTGAGCGCGGGACCCTGATAGTCAATAACGCCGGCCATTACATAAAAATTCCAATAAGGAAGCCCGAACGGACGCGTCAGTGAAAGATCAAGACCAGCGCCGTTTGATATATTCAGGCGCGGACTTGCTGCCTGATTCCAAACCAATACATCGGTGATTCCGGTAAGGTCAACCGCGGCACGCGCAAGAAGTCTTGCATCAACCATAACTGCTTTTTCAATTTCTTCTTTCTTCTCTGAAAGACTAATCAGGGTTCTGAAACCACCGGTAACTGACTGTCCTCTGAAAGGAAGCACATTAAAGACTTTATCTTCGAAGCCAAGCTCAACCGAAGCTCCGCCCAGTGAAAAGTCCATCACTTCATGAGAAAAAGTTATAAAAGAAGGAGTTGCATCAATTTTGAATGGGGAAGCAGTTTCAACCACCTCCGGTCCTCTCCGACTGGTCTTCGAAACAACTTTTGGCTTCGGATACCAATGAGGATGATTCGCTCTCATATAGTTGAGGAAATCTGTGTTGTCACGGGAAGAAAGACCAAGACTTGTCTGAATCTCCTGATCAGGATTGATCCTGAGAAGCGTTGGAGGATCAGAATCCGGATTTTCTTTAATAAATTTATCAACTACCTTAAAAAACTTGTAGTAAATATCAGCATAATTGTTTTTAAGATTGAACATATCACCAAACGTAAGAATCCTGGTGGTATCAAACGAAGGACCTGAAGCATCTCCGAAGAAGCTGGAGTCTCCTCCTGCAAGGTTAGTGATCTGATCTACATAGAGTACGATCATCGAGTCAACCCCGATAGCATCTTTCAGAAATACAATACGGTAAACAATATTGTCCTTTGCCTGAAGTGAAACCGGTTCCCGCTCGTTGATGCGGGGCAGATTGGTAAAATCAGGATCGATTTTACCGTCAGAAGGATACTCAACATAGTGAAGATTGAGATATCGTTTGTCTCTGCGGAGTTTCAAATCAATCTTCTTAATGATTTCATCCAGATCCTGGGCTACCATGACCGTGGAAATCATAAAAAGAAACAGAGTTAAAAATAATTTTCTAAACATAAAACATTCCATCTGTAAAGAAATAAGTAATTAAAAATCTACTTAATGACCGTTGCATAAAAAGTTTCTTTAACCTGATCACCGAACTGAGTTCTGAACTGAATCGTAATTTTAATGTCAGCATCACTACCGGTTGACATAGCATTCAGGAATTCAGGATTGACATTAATATCAATATATACAAAAACACCCTGCTTACGCTGGGATGCGCCGGTGATAAATGCCTCGGGCTCGGCTGTTACTCTCAGGTTACGAACTTCCGGAGTAACTGCTACGATACCTCCGGGTTTCATACCCATGTATGTAAAAAGAAATTGTTTGCTGAACTGATTATCAACACTTATATACCATGGATCTTCGCCCGCTTTTGGTTCAGCACTGGACCAGCCGTTAAACTTCTGGACAGCAGGTTTGTCAATAGAAAATGTCCACTCTGAGTTTTCAACTGCATCCTTGAACGGATTCCTAAAGGTGAACTGATTTCCCTGATAAAATCCTTTAATAGTTATTGATTTACCAACAGAGTTGATATCACTTAAAATCTTGTCAAGTCTCACAACCGAACCGCGTCCACTGTCAATAATAGCGCTGCCGTCTAAAACCTGATAAGAATACAAGTTAAAATCTGTGTACTCAGATGTAGCAAAACTCATAACATCATTTTCTGAGAAGTAATAGTTAGGTCTGAGCGTGATAGGTGCTGCCAGTGTTGGCTCAGAAACAATTACGGCATAGTAACGGTCCGCCTTAAAAGCACCTGTTTCGCCTTTTCCACTAACGGTTATTTTAACCATGTAACTTCCCGGCTGATCAATAAAATCATGCAATACAAGCCAGACGGTTGTTCCTCTTCCGCCTGAGACATATTTGGAAAAATCTTCCTTCCGGGGACGTTGCGTAAATCCTTTAATATCTCTGACCTTCTGACCTCCTGCTGTAAGGAGCTCAGCAGTGAAGTCAAAGCTGAGCAGGTTAGCAGCAACAATTGCACCGACCTGTGGTACGTTGAAACTCTGGAGAGTTACAACATGAATGGTATCACTGATATTTTGGGGAAACAGATTGATGCCGAGCAGCATAACTGCCACAAAGCTTAACCTTTTAAGAAACATCGTATCCTCTGATTAGATTGTTTTCATCAAATATAATAATAATCAGGCAGGTCTGTTGTGACCTGCCTGAAAACATAAGAAGAAATTTACTGGTTAGTCAACCAGTGCGCCTGCTGCCTGCTTTACACCGCCCTGCCGTTTGGCGCGGATGGTGAATTCTTCCTGATTCGAAACACCTTCTTTCAGGTCTCCGATCATGTGCATAAGCTCTTCTTTCAGACGTTCGGTAAGATAATCCGGTACGCTACGCTTTACCTTGCATTGGGCAACAAATTTAAAGTCGCCTTCACTGGTAAGCTTTGCTATAAATTTACCTGTACCATTGTCATTAAGAACGTAGTATGTTTTGTTCGTGTCGGCTGATGTGGATTTCAACTCTCCTGGCCATCCTGAAGGGGTTGGAGATCCTTTTACTCCGACAGTAAACTCAACATTAGTCTTTTCTTCATCTGAAACCAGCCCGATTGCTGAAAGCACAACGGTCGCTTCCTTGCTGTCCTGGCTTCCGACATTGAAGTCCAGACTTTTGGGGACTGCTGCTAATATCAACGGTGCTTTGTAAGATTCTGCAATGCTTTTAAGCATTTTGTCTCTTATCTTATGCTCTTCTTCTTCTAATTCGTCTCTTTCTGTAATAACAATCATCAACTCAGTGATGAGTACTACATAGAGTACGAAGTAGAGCATTTTTCCGCCGCTACCTTTTGCCATTTTAAACTCCTTTTTTTACGATATTTATTAATTAATTAACTCTTAAATACCTGTCTCAATTCGGAGATGGACTTGTAGAATTCGTTTTTCTGAGCGGTCAGTTTTTTATTGATATTCTCAAGATTATTAAGCTGATCATTGATAACCTTCATTTCGGCATCTACAACACCGCGGAGGTCTGTGATGGTTTGCTTTGCTTTTGCAACTTCTGCGTCTGAGAGCGGTGCAGATGACTTTTTCTCTTCCTCAGGATGTCCGCCAAAGGCATCTTCGGGTGTGAAGAATGTAACAATTGCAAGCACCATCAGGAGTGCGAATTCAAGGAAGAGTGAGGTCATCACCCACATCGGGGCGACCTTATGCGTTTCCGGATCAAAAAGGAACTTAGGAACGATGGGGATATCGTAAGCTACGGTTCCTAATCCTCTGAGCCCGACAATGATAATGAGTAACGCTGCACCCATATACACCAAACCCTGAACGTTATTGGCGTAGTTAGGAATGAAGTTATACACCATGTAGCGACCAAAAGCTGTTTTAGGTCCGCCGACTGGTTTCTGGTTCTGAGCTGCCACTGTAGATTCTCCTATATATTGGATTTAAGTTAATTGAATATCGTTTAGTGCTAAAATTTCGTTAAAAAAAACAATAATTCCAATTGAAAATTAAATCAAAGGGAAAAAATCAAAAACACACACATCATAGCTCACATTTTTTAGGGTTATTTTGATATCCTCATCGGTGAGCGCAAAGTAAAGGATATTTTGCAAAAATCTTTTTTTATAAGTTGAAAGATAATCTAAAAATCTGTTTCCTGAAATATTTTCACGATTCCTTAACCTCTTTTTCTTCAAACCAGCCAAAAAAGGTTTTGAGGGCGTGACGCCGCTCATCTGAAACAAAGTTGAAATTTACACCGCGCGGGGTGATCTCCCAAAACTCCTCTTCTTTGGTATTCTCAATCAGTTCCTGAATCTTTAAGATACGACCATAGGGTTCAAACTTCATATCTTCAAAAATTACCCTCGCCATCACCTCTTCCCCGTTCAGTAAATAAAAGCCCGCCAGCTTTGCCTGAGCAACCCTGACCCCAATGAGGGAGGCCTCTTTTGAGGAACCTTTTTCCTTAGACTCTTCAATCGGCTCATCTACCGTGAGGAATAGACGCAGCAACGCGGCCTGATTAGGTACCTGTTTCTCGTACGCCAGCTCCATCAGAACGCAAAGATCATGCGCCGCGGTTTCAAGGATAAAAAGTACCTGAAACTTATTCGCTTCCTGACCGTAGTACTTGAAATAGAAAAATATGGTCTCAACCATTTTGTGATTAACATCAAGGAGCTCCTCGGCCAGAACGCGGTAATGTTCGAGCGTGTTAAAAGCAGACCGGGGGTCCCTCTCCCTGATTGCAATTCTCAGGTAGGAATTAAAATACTGAAAAGTGCAGTGTAACGCCCCGTTATCACTCTCCTTCATTGCTCCTGAACCAATCAACTCAGAGTTCAGCAGAACACCTGAAGCCACGTCCCTGAGGGAAACTCTCGAGTTGGTATAGAGCATTTCAAAGAGCCGGAATACCTTTCTTTCAAGGAAAATCTTTTTCCTTTCAATAACTGAAAGGACGAATCTGGAATAACTTGAAAAATCCGGGTCATAATAAGCCAGTCCGCTAAACTTGAACCAGGTATTCGGAAGCGACTTTTTGAGCGGGAGATAATCAACCGTAAGCGACTTAAGGGTCGCAACGCAGAGCAGCACCGTTGCCCTGTCCCCCTGAATAACCGAATTAAGAGCAATATCGCCAATAAAATTTATGTTCTCAGCAATAGAATCCTTCCTCTCAGAAACAATTGAGACGGGAGGGTTTCCGCCGGTCTCCGCCGTAACCTTAACTATTTCCCTAAGGTCGCTGTCAATTTTGTCCTGAACGTAGGTAATAAAGTAAGTAGGTCTGAGGAAGTTTGATACGTAATTAAAATGAGGGATGACGATAATCAGACAGAGCAGAATAAGCAGAAGGCAGAATGTAATGGAAAAGTAAGGTACCTTTTCCCCCGTAATGGTATTGCAAACCACTACGGTATAAATAGCCGTAATCACATAGAGCATGATCACTATAATATTGATTCTGTTCTGAATAAACAGCTCCATAATCTTTGAGGAGTATTTATTTGCAGCTAACTGCACGATGATAGCAAGAACGGTAATTTCAATCCCCATGATAGCCGAAACCAATTCACCCAGCCCGCCTATTGTATTGGTAAGATTACCTGCATCCTGTGTGTAAAGAACACCGAACACATTAGCACTGAAATGATACAGGAGGATATCCACCCCCCTTGTCACAAGGAGCAACAGGAGACTAACGGACACAATAGCCGATGAGGGGATAACCCAGGGCTTCATTTTTTCGAAGTCTATGCGCAATGCTCTACCGGAGAATGAATAATTAGAATTATGCAAATATAGAGGAATTCCCCCTATTTAGTGAAGTTTTTTTGGGTTTTGGCAAGGGTAAATTCTGAAAATACAGTCCTTCGTTTACCGATTGCCAAACTGCCTAATCCCCGCCTGGTCAAACATTTTTATATTAGAAATCCGCCTTAAAATTGTGGGTTCACTCGAAATTGGTATAGCTCTCAAAGTCTATTGAAAACCACCCTTCCCCGCTATTGGGAAATAATAATCGGTGCATTTGACTTGGTGCCGCCGCCTTCAACTTTTCGCAGACGATGCAAAAGCGTCAACTAACTTTTGCTGAATTACCCTTTCGTGCGATCGAAACGGATCGATGTGCACTAATGACGAAAATTTCATAAACATTCGAACCCTTCTGAGTAGCGTTCAGGACTGAATGGATGTTTGGAGGCAACCATCAATCCCCCGGGAGTGTTGGGAAAATTTCGGTTGAGACAATGTATAGCATGTACCGTATAGATTTTGCTTGTCACAAAAAAAAGCCCCGGCAACAACCGGGACTTTTTACTTAAGGGAACCTCTAAAAACCATATATATTGACCTATTTTTCGGAATATATATATAGTTTTAAAAAATATTTGTTAAAAAAATGATTTTTTCTGCCCTTACAGGCAACTTTTTTGATCGGACTTTTTTTCCGATCGGTTTTCGCCCCCTCTGTTTTCGGTCATTTGACCAGAAAGGCATACCTCTCCATATTATAGGTAAGAT
>JADLAF010000107.1 GCA_020848375.1 Ignavibacteriaceae bacterium | reverse complement strand
CCGGTGCAATTGCACGTACCGCTGCAAATGTAAAAAATGGCGGCAGATCACCGATTTCAGGTATAGTTCACGCGGTTGTATTATTGCTCATATTACTCTTTGTAGGAAAATATGCAGCACTGATTCCGCTTGCAGCACTTTCGGCGGTGCTGGTGGTGGTTGCGTATAACATGAGTGAGTGGCGCTCGTTTGTGGCACTGCTGAAAAGTCCGCGTAGTGATATTGTTGTACTTCTCACAACATTTTTCCTCACAGTAATATTTGATTTAACTGTTGCCATTGAAGTAGGCATAGTTCTGGCAGTATTCCTTTTTATGCGCCGCATGGCAGCAGTGACCAATGTCGAAGTAATCAGGAGGGAGTTTAACGATGAAGAAGAAAAGAGCGACCCGAACAGTATTGATAGAAAAGAAGTGCCCGGTTCTGTTGAGGTATTTGAAATAAGCGGACCATTTTTCTTTGGTGCGACCACAAAGTTTCAGGAAGCACTTCGTGAATCAAGCTCAAAACCAAAGATCCTGATTATAAGGATGAGAAATGTTCCGGTTATTGATGCATCTGGCATACATACAATTGAACAAGTGTGGCATGATTCAAAGAAAGCAGGAACTGAGATTATTTTCTCAGGTGTTCACACACAACCGCTGTTTGCATTTACTCAGGCGGGTTTTCTTGATTTGGTCGGAGAAAAGAATTTTTACGGTAATATAGACGATGCCTTGGACAGGGCACGTGAAATTCTGGGGATTGAAAAAAAGGGACGCGGGCAAGATTTCTTCCCTGATGTTGAGAGGGAGAAAGAGAATTAATACGGATGATTAAACCAGCGCGAAATTAAGCTTATTCAGCCGGTCTTTTCCTGAAGCATAATTTTTGAGAAGACCAGAAGAAGCCGGGGAAACTGTCTGTTGAGGTCTGATGGGGCGGGGTACGTAAGATGACCGCTGCTCCATTTTTATATCCGCAAGCTGAATTTTTCGCAGTTCCGGCTGCTGTGCATTAATTACCTGGAATCGCTCACGCGGTGGATTCATGGGTATATAACTCCTTACATTATACACCGTTTCAATAGTCCGCTGCTTAGCCATTTGTGACTGCTGATTATAAATCTGCATGACGGGTCGTTGCACGAGTAACTGTTCCGGCACCTTGACCTGATTTGCCGGCTGAGGCGATTTTACCTGAGCGGGGGAGGAACCTCCGCTGTAAGGGGTAGCTTCGGCTCTGGTTTTTGATGCGGGTTTTCTGACTGGTTTGCTGCTGCCGTAATGAACCTTCTTTTTTCTGAATTTTGAAAGAAGCCAGGAGACTGTCATTACCGTAACCATGAGGATGGTGAAACCAACCGCAGTAAGCTTTATGAGAGAGAAAAAATCCATTCGTCCGTGTATCTGTTTAAATCGTTATGAACTCTCATTTCAAATCCTGTACCATTAATTTTGGCTCAGAATTCGCCCAAAAACGAATATCTGGAAGCATAAATATACCAAAATTAAACATCCATTGTCTCATTTATCAAAATGATACAGTAAAATGATGAGCAAAATATTGTGCTGTCAGAACAATTCTACCCTGATTGAAGAGGAAATGTTTCAAAGGAAGGGGAAATAAATTGAACAATATCTGATTAGGACTCGTTTACTGAATGAACAGGTTAAAAGAGTTGAACCTAAACATAACTCCCAACCAGGTGAATGAGCCGGAGAGGAAAAAACCAGGATGCCATACTGCGCGTTCCGGTAATTTCTTGGTTATTTATTGATAGATTGTTAACTTAACTACTTGTTTTTTAATAATTTACGAGAAAATCTCTGAGTTCCTGATGAGGAAAGCTGATTTAATTGAAATAGTAGCCCAGGGCACCGGTCTTACTAAAATTGAGACTGAGGTGGTAATTGAAGGTTTCTTCAAGAGTGTTATTGCGGCTCTGAAGTCCGGTGAAGGAATTGAAATCAGAGGATTTGGCTCCTTTAAGGTCAAGAAGAAAAACGCACGAAACGCCAGGAACCCAATCACCGGAGCTCAGGTACAGATACAGGAACACTTTGTTCCTGTATTTAAGTTCTCAAAAGACTTTAAGAATGCTGTCGCCGAAGGTATGAAGGATAAACTGCAGGATCAGGCATGAGATCGTGTCTTGAATGCGGGATTAAATTAAAAGAAAACACAAACTTCTGCTCAAACTGCGGGGCTGATTTACAGAATCAGAAAAATCATTCTGACAAAAAAAATCAGAGGCAGGGGAAAAAGGATAGTCCTGATCATATCTCAACAAATCAGATTCTGATGATCATGGGAGGGCTGATTGTTGTGGTTGTAATTATGCTTTATGCAGGAGGCGTGTTTGATACTCCGTCAACAGTTACTACTTCGGCGGCGAACGTACCCGCAGCCGGAAACACCCAGAATTCTGTTGATCTTAACGCGATACAAAAGATTAACACACTCAGGGACAGAATAAAAGCAAATCCGGAAGATCATCAGGCGGTGCTTGAACTGGCTCACGCGCTGATGGACTCAAGAATGTTCGATGAAGCAATAGCAAATTATGATGCCTATCTGAAAACACATCCGGGCCTGCCCGATGTGATGATAGATATGGCCGTTTGTTATTTTGAAAAACAGGATTATACAAATGCTGACCGCATCATGAGGGAAGCAGTTAAGATTGATCCGAAACATCAGATAGGACATCTGAATCTGGGAATCGTGAACCTTGCAAAGGGTGATACGGAAACCTCGAAGGAATGGCTTAAAAAGGCAGTTGCGCTCAACCCGAACACTGATGCGGGGAAAAAAGCGCAGTCACTATTGGAATCACACTAACAGTTTTATTAATCAAAGGAGACAATCCAGATGCCGTGCGGCAAAAAAAGAAAACGCCATAAAATGGCAACTCATAAGCGCAAAAAACGCCTGAGAAAGAACCGTCATAAGAAGAGAGTAAGATAACCATTATCTGAATATATACCGCGCCCCCGCTCGCAAGGGGTGCGGTATATACGGTGCGGTTTATTCATACGGAATTCTGTAAAGCCGACATAGCTCAGTGGTAGAGCAATTCACTCGTAATGAATAGGTCGTGGGTTCAACTCCCATTGTCGGCTCTGAAATTGTTCGTTTATGCCCCGTTTTGGGGCTTTTTTGTTTGGGGAGGTATGCCACGAATTACACGAATTTTTACGAATTACTTACATGATCAAAATATTCCCCAATCTTCTCTTTACGGTTTACTCGGTGCTCAGAGAGGTGTTTCAGCAGAGTCAGCTCGCTGATATCGCTCTTGAACGCTCCTTTAAGCTCAACAAAAAATATGGCTCGCGCGACAGGCGTTTTGTCGCCGAAGCAGTGTATGATATTATACGCAACTACCGTCTCTATTCATTTGCTTCCGCCAAAGAAGAATCAGATTACAGTGATGCTGCCCTGCGGAAAATGGTTCAGACCAGTTTCCTGAACCGCAAGGTTGATGCACAGATTCTCATAGAGGATACTGACTGGATGAGCCGCTGCACAGACCGCCTTGCCACTATGAATAAGAGAAAGTATATATACTCACTCCCCGACTGGCTGGATGACTACGGCCAGAGTCAACTTGGCACCGGATGGGAAGAGGAGATGAAAAGCCAGCACACGCCGGCGGATGTTTTCCTTAGAGTGAATACGCTGAAAGCAACACGCGATCAGGCAGCCAAAGCACTTGCTGAAGAGGGAATGCTGACCGATATATATCAGGGGAGTGAGAGCCATCCCGAACTTCTGAAACTGCGGGAGAGGGGAAATGTTTTCAGAACGGAGGCATTCAAAAAAGGGATGTTTGAAGTGCAGGACGGCGGTTCGCAGATGATTTCACTTTTCCTTAATCCGAAGCCCGGTGAGAGGGTTATAGATGCCTGCGCGGGGGGCGGCGGAAAATCACTCCATATCGCCGCTCTGATGAAAAATAAGGGAAAGATTATTTCAATGGATACCGTTCAGTGGAAATTGGATGAACTAAAAAAAAGGGCGAGACGCAATGGTGTGGATATCATCGAAACAAAGCTGATTGACTCGACCAAAGTAGTGAAACGGCTCTCCGGTTCTGCTGATAAAGTTATGCTGGATGTACCCTGTTCGGGGTCGGGTGTATTCAGACGCAATCCCGATGCTAAATGGAAACTTACAATGGAACGAATAACTGAGCTCATAGTGCTTCAGCAGAAAATCCTGAGTGAATATGCATCCATGGTAAAAAAAGGGGGGGCTCTGGTTTACTCTACCTGTTCGGTTTTTCCTGATGAAAATGAGAGGCAGATTCAGAAATTCCTTAGCAACAATGAACAGTTCAAACTTGGTGAAGAAAAATATGTCAGAACCGGCACTACCGGGTTTGACGGGTTTTATATGTGCCTGATGAGCCGGGAGTCATAACATTTTCGGGGGAGAATATGAAAACCATCGGATTTGGAGAAGGGGGAATATCTGCTTAGTTCATTTTCCACCACTTTGCCCCACCGTTTGAGGTCGAATATTGTGATTTGGGAAAATTCCCCACCGGTTTGTGAAACATTCTCCCCAAAAACATTCCCCACCTGAACCCCACTTTTGCGCTAAATCAAGTATAAAAATAAAAAAACAAGAAAAATTTCTTTTTTCTTGACTTTTGGAACATAATTGAGTTATTTTGTGGTGGGGGATTTACCCATAAAATCCCATAAAGTGGAGAAATGTTCCAAGGTACATACAGACATACGATAGACGCCAAAGGGCGGGTAGCAATTCCGGCAAAACTCCGGAAAGTTATAGCTCCTGAGGCCGAAAACACCCTGGTTTTGACCAGGGGGAGCAATTCGTGTATCTCCGTCTATCCGCGGGATATCTGGAACAATAAAATTGTGACCAAGTTAAAAACGCTTAACGAATATAATCAAAATGATAATAGAGTGCTCAGATATCTCTCGCACAATGCTGATGAGGAAGAGATGGACGGACAGTCAAGGATTATCGTCCCTAAGTTTCTTCTTGAGCACGCACAGATAAAAGATGATATCCTGATTATGGGCACGATTGAAAAAATAGAATTCTGGGATCCGGTAGTGTATGCAGAGTATGAAAGAAGTTCAGCGGTTGCATACGACGAGCTTATTGAACAAGTACTGAAATCGTAATATGGGTGAGCAGCACAGACCGGTAATGGCAAAGGAATGTGCAGACTACCTGATAACCGAGCCGGAGGGAAGTTACTTTGACGGGACGGCAGGATTTGGCGGGCATTTGCAGGAGTTTTTAAGCAGAATGGGGAAAGACGGGGTGATGATATATACCGATACTGATGAGACAGCATTTGCACACTGCTCTGAAGTCTTCGGAGGTGATTCACGGGTCAGGGGGTATAAATTAAATTTTGAAAAAGTTGATTCAATAACACGGCTTGAGGGAGTGGAGACCCTGAACGGTGTATTTGCGGACCTTGGTGTATCTTCATATCAGCTTGATGCAGCGGAAGCCGGCTTTTCCTACAGGATGAACGGACCGCTTGATTTGCGTCTTGACAGGACATTGCCGCTGAACGCTGCTGACCTGCTTAAAACGCTTGATTCAGCAGAGATAGCAGATATCCTTTACCGGTTTGGTGAGGAGAAGAATTCACGAAGAATTGCCAGAGAACTTGTGCAGTACCGCGAAACGAGTGAGATCAGAACAACAGAAGATCTCGCTAACATCATCAAAAAAATCACTCCGCCGAATTTCCTGAATAAAACGATGTCAAGAGTATTCCAGGCGCTACGCATCTATATAAATGATGAACTGGGTAATCTTGAACGCTTTCTGAAAAAATCTGTAAATTTACTAAAACCTGGCGGACGGCTGGTGATACTGACGTATCACTCACTTGAGGACAGAATAGTGAAAGAGTTATTCCGTGAGGAAGCAAAAGGATGCATCTGTCCCCCTTCTTTCCCTATTTGTGTCTGCGGAAAAAAGCCGCGGCTGAAACCGGTTACAAAAAAAGGGCTGCAGCCCTCAGATGAAGAGATTGAACAGAACCCGCGAGCACGGAGTGCAAAACTGAGATGTGCGGAAAGAACAAATGACTAAGTCATTCCGCGTTCATCTGATAGTTTCAGTAATTCTGGTAATCGGATTTATCCTTATGAAAGCTGCTCTTGAGCGATCAATTGATAAGAAGGAATCAGACTCGCTCAAAATTGAAGAAGCAATTAATATAGCCCGCAGCAAAAATATTAAGCTGACGGGTTACTATCAGTCAATAACAGTTGAAGATTCAATAGTGCCATTTGCCTCGCAGACACTTGGTATGATTAAAAACAGTGATACCTTAGGAATTATTGTAGTAAAGCATGATCAGAAAAGTGAATGAATGGATTAAAAGCGTTTCACCCGAAACGCTGAAAATCAGAGTAACCATCGCGGCCGTCTGCGGACTGTTTGTATGGATACTGCTCACGCTTGTTGATCTGCAGATTACCAACCACGAAAAATATCTTTTTGAAGCTAAACGTCAGCAGTTCGAGACGGAGCCCATTAAGCCGGAGCGGGGACTGATTTATGACCGAGACGGAAACCTGCTGGTATATAACAGTGCTGACTACACTGTACATTTTAATTACCGGGGACTGAAAAAGAAGACAATCAATGACATTATTAAAAGCGTAAGTAAGGTAACAGGAAAAGATTCAACATACTACCACGCAAAAATGATACCAGGGAAATCAGAAGCGGTTCTTGAGAGCAAAATGACCGGAATCACAGTCATGGAGCTTAAGAATCTTGACATCAGTTCACTGAATATTTCCTACGAACCAAGCCGTATATATCATTACGGAAATTTCGCTTCACATGTGCTTGGTTTTGTTGACCGGAAAACCCTGACAGGGCGTGAAGGTATCGAATATACATTTGAAAAGCAGCTTGCAGGTGTTGAGGGGGTTCAGTCAATCAAGAAAAACAGGTCAGGAAGCATCGCCTCGGTTATTGATGAAATGACCATACCGCCGGTTCAGGGTAAAAGCGTTGTGCTGACAATTGATCAGGGAATTCAAAAGTCCGTTGAAGAGATTCTTGAAGATGAAAACATACAATCATTAAAAGCTACGGTAATCATTATGCACCCAGGTACAGGGGAGGTGCTTGCATTTGCAAACTCGGGCGGTTATAACCCGAATCAGTACTCCGCAAGTGAAAAACGGGTGCGTAAAAACAGCGGTATCACTGATATATATGAACCCGGCTCAACGTTTAAGGGAGTAACGTTTGCATCCCTGATTGACCGGGGGAAAATAACAAGTATTACCGAAATAATAGACACTGACAATGGTGTCTATTCGCCGTTTAAGGGGGTTGTGATTCAGGATGTTCACCCCTATCCGATGCTTTCGGTGAGTGATGTTCTGGCAAAGTCAAGCAACGTTGGCACAATTAAACTTGTGCAGAGAGTTGAAGATCAGGAGTTCTATGAAGATCTGAGAAAGCTCGGATTCGGGAGTAAGACCAACATTCAGTTACCTTCAGAAACAAAAGGGCGGCTTAACAGTCCTGACTCATGGAGTAAAATAAGCAAGTCTTCACTTTCTTATGGTTACGAAATTGGTGTTTCAGCTATTCAGCTTATAACTGCTTATGCCGCAATAATTAATGGCGGAAAATTATATGAACCGAGGATTGTAAAATCACTGTTGAATCCTGACGGAAGTATTGATACGGTATATCAGGTTAAAGAGATAAGACAGGTATTCACGGAGAAAACCTCTGCTATCATGAGAAACCTGCTCATCCGTGCGGTTGAGAATGGCACCGGACATAAAGCTGCAATAGAAGGTATAAGAATCGGGGGAAAAACAGGCACGTCGAGGAGCTTGATTGATGGAAAATACTCAACGGAAAAACATAATTCCTCATTTGTCGGATTTTTCCCGGCCGAAAATCCTGAATACATCATACTGGTTGTTGCTGAGTCCGATGGAAGAGCTGCATATACCGGAGGTGATCTTGCTGCACCGCTGTTTAAGGAGATTGCGCGGAAAATAATTGAAAAACGGCCGCACCTTATTGATGGCAATGTCAATCCGGCTCCGAAAGAAGAAGAGCAGGTACAGTTCGCCTTTGCTAAAAATGAAATAACTGCTTCGGAATATATACCGATGAAAGAAGCGGGTGAGATTAAGATCAGGAAAACCGTATTGCCTGATCTGACCGGGCTTTCGGTGCGCCAGGCATTGCAAATCTGCGGTGAGATGAAGTTGCAGTTCCAGGTTAACGGACACGGCAGAATAATAAAGCAGAGTATCGCACCCGAAATGAGGGTAAAGGTCGGTACCCTGGTTGTGCTTGAGGGCTCACATCAGTTCAGGGAGGATAACTGATGCAGTTGACAGATTTTCTAAACGGTCTGCGGGTGCTCTCGGTAACCGGTGAAGTTCAGCGCAAGGATGTTTCATCAATTTGGTATGACTCGCGCAAGGTGCAGGCAAACAGTGTGTTTGTTGCGATCAAAGGTGAATCATCAGATGGGCACAGGCATATAACCGAGGCGATAAGCAAAGGGGCTATTGCCGTGATCGTTGAAGATGCAAATGCCATACCTGATGAAATATATCTTCATTCAAAGACCGCAAAAATTGTTGTAGCGAACTCCCGTTATGCTCTGGCTGATGGTGCGAACCATCTTTACAAAAATCCTTCTGAGCGGCTGGCATTGACCGGCGTGACAGGCACCAACGGTAAAACAACGGTGACCTATATACTGAAAACTATTTTTGAATATGCAGGAAAAAAGACCGGGCTGATCGGCACAATTGAAACATTCGACGGAAAGAAAACCTGGGAGTCGCAACTGACAACCCCTGAGTCCTCAGATCTCAGCAGAGTTCTTTTTGACATGGCAGGTAACGGTTGTGCTAACGCTGTAATGGAAGTATCATCACACGCTCTCGCATTAGAACGCGTTTCGGCACTTGTGTTCCGCGCGGCAATTTTTACGAACCTGAGTCAGGATCATCTGGACTATCACCAGGATATGGAAAACTATTTCAGGGCTAAAAAGAAGCTTTTTGACATGGTTCCGGAATCAGGTTTTGTAATATATAACGCTGATGATGAGTTTGGTGAAAGTATAGCAGCGGACACAGCAGCCATGAGATTTTGCTACGGAAAGAATCCGGAGGCAGATTATCGGATAGACACAGTGACCTGCTCACTGACAGGTACCAAATTTGTGCTGTCACACAGGACTGAATCATTTGTAATTGAAACAAAACTTAAAGGGGAGTTCAATGCTTATAATGCAGCCGCAGCTTTTACGGCAGCGCATCTGCAGGGGATAAAGCCCGAAATTATTATCGAAGCACTGAAGAACATTCCTCAGGTGCCCGGCAGATTTGAAGTGTTTACCGGTAAGGGTAAGACGGTAATAGTTGATTATGCTCACACTCCGGACAGTCTTGAAAAAACATTGAGGAACATACATGAAATAGCTCTGGGGAGCGAGATATATACGGTATTCGGGTGCGGAGGAAACAGAGACAGGGGAAAACGCCCCCTCATGGGTGCCATTGCCTCGCAGCTCAGCACACGGGTGATACTTACAAATGACAATCCGAGACTGGAAGATCCGGATGTAATATTAGCGGAAATCGCTTCCGGTATTCTGTCTGACAACTACAAACTTATTGCAGACAGACGTCTGGCAATAATGAGTACAATATCAGAAGCTCCTGAAGGCAGTGTTATTCTTGTGGCGGGCAAAGGTCATGAATCAACCCTGACAATCGGAACTGAAAAAATTTATTTCTCTGATTCAGAAGAAGTGAAGAAAGCTCTCGGTTATGTCTAAGAAATCCGATATTAGAATTTCGGGATCAGAGTTACTGTCCATAGAGGGGACAAAGCTTATTTCTGCATCAGAGAACTATATCATTGATGTGGTTTCGATTGACACAAGAACTCTGGCCACCGGATCGCTTTATATAGCGCTTAGAGGTGAGAAACATGACGGACACTCATTTATTGCAGACGCACTTCGTTCTGGTGCAAAGTATATTGTTGTTGATGAAAAGTTTGATCTTGCCTCGGTCGAACAAGCAGCGGCTCATTTTATTGTAACAAATGATACAACCAGGTTTTTAGGTTCACTTGCGCGTATAAGACGAAATAAGCTGCATGCGACTGTGATTGGTATTACCGGAAGCAACGGTAAAACTACTACAAAGGACATTCTGAGCACACTGCTGAGCACAAAATTTAAGACAGTAAGTACAAGAGCTAATGATAATAATCATATCGGAGTTCCGCTTACTATATTCCGTTGTGATGCAGAGACTCAGATGCTGGTGCTTGAGCTTGGCACGAACCATTTTGGTGAAATTGAATATACCGCATCCATCGCTCAGCCGGATTTAGCCCTTATAACGGTTATAGGTGACAGTCATCTTGAATATCTGAAAAACAGAAAAGGTGTACTGAAGGAAAAGGAAGCGATATTCAAATATGCCGCAGCCAGAGGTGGGAAAGTTTTCATCAATCTTGATGATACTTTACTGAGAGGACTCATTAAGAAGTACAAAAATGCGATTACTTTCAGCACTACAAACAGGGCAGTATATACAGGGAAACTGATAAAACCGGGGAAAGGTATAATCAGCCAGGCAAAAATCACCGTGGGCAAACTGAGGGAAACGTTTAACATGCCGCTGCTCGGAGAACATAGTCTTGGAAACATCGTGGCCGCGGCAGCACTTGCGCACAAATCCGGGCTGCCTGAATCATACATCGCGAAAGGAATCAAAAAAATAAAAGCACCGCATTCAAGACTGGAACTGATTCAGAGCGGAAACAATGTGATTATAGATGATACCTATAACGCCAATCCGAATTCAATGGAGGCGGCTCTCAGAATACTAAGCAGCATTAATACAGAAAAGAAAAAGATTGCCGTTCTGGGAGATATGTTTGAGCTTGGTAGTCAGTCAGTCAAACTTCATAAAGGACTGGCTCCGCTTATTAAAAAGCTGAACATAGATGAAGTGCTTCTGATTGGTGAAAACATGAAGCACCTGTTTACGTCTCTGAATGATAAGAAAAAAACGGTCGTATATTTTGAAAACGGAGAAATGCTGAGCGCGTATTTGAAAAGTATCAGTTCTGAGCAGGTACTCTTCCTCTTTAAAGGTTCCCGCGGAATGAAGATGGAACAATATATTAATCCGGCGAGAGGAGCATAAATGCTTTATTATTTATTTGAATATATAAACAAAACTTTTAATCCGCCGGGATTTGACCTGTTCAGGTTCATAACCTTCAGATCAGCCATGGCTGCTATCACAGCACTTATAATAAGCTTCTGGTTCGGGCCAAAGATTATCAGGTTTTTACAGAAGCATCAGATAGGAGAGGCAAAAAAAGCAGACGGACCGGAGAGTCACTGGTCCAAAGCAGGCACACCCACTATGGGAGGCATTATTATCATTATGTCGGGTGTGGTTCCGGCCATTTTGTGGGGAGATATATTGAATGTCTATATGTGGCTGATACTCCTCGGAACACTCTGGCTTTTTGGAGTGGGTTTTCTGGACGATTATCTGAAAGTAATTAAAAAGCTGCCAAACGGTCTTATTGCGCGTTATAAGCTTCTTGGTCAGGTTAGTATTGGGCTGATTGTGGGGGTGACAGTGTATCTTTCAGATGATTTCAGCGGATATAACTCACTCACAACAATGCCGTTTCTCAAAAACGTCAATCTCGATCTGGGAATATTATATATACCCGCGGTAATTTTTATAATCACGGCCACATCAAATGCGGTAAATCTTACTGACGGACTTGACGGACTGGCAATTGGTCTTACAACTATAGTGATGCTTGCTCTTGCAGTACTTTGTTATGTCAGCGGTAACGCGATCTATTCCAGGTATCTGAACATCATGTTCCTCCCCGGTTCAGGCGAGCTGACAATATATGTTGCGGCACTGGCTGGCGCGGGTCTGGGATTCCTTTGGTACAACTCGTATCCGGCTCAGGTATTTATGGGTGATACTGGCTCTCTGGCTTTAGGCGGTGCATTCGGAATTATGGCAGTACTCATTAAAAAGGAATTATTCATACCGATTCTCGGCGCGGTCTTTTTTATTGAAACTCTGTCTGTAATTATTCAGAGAGTTTATTTCAAATATACCAAAAAGAAATATGGTGAAGGTCGGCGGGTCTTCAGGATGGCTCCTATTCATCATCATTTTGAAAAGCTTGGCTGGCCCGAACCGAAGATTGTAACCCGGTTTTATATAGTAGGAATCATTTTTGCAATCATAACACTGGTATCATTCAAGATAAGATAATGGACTTAAAAGGCAAACATATCGGAATTATTGGCGCTGTCCGGAGCGGAGTTGGAGCTGCAAAGCTTGCACTTCGATCTGGTGCTCTTCCTTTTGTTACCGACATGAACCCGGCTGAAAAACTCCGGGATTATCTTAACCAGCTTAATAACCACGGCATTGCTTATGAAACCGGCGGTCACAGTGAAAAGATATATAATTCAGATTTAGTAATTGTGAGTCCGGGTGTGCCTTTAAATGCTCCTGTGTTAAGGGAATTAGCAGCCCGCCAAATTACAATCATCAGCGAGATTGAATTTGCTTCATGGTTCTGTAAAGGCACAATACTCGCGGTAACAGGAACGAACGGTAAAACAACCACCACAGCACTTCTGCATCATGTAATAAGCCATTCAGACAGAGTATGTTATGCAGCCGGTAACATCGGTTTTGCGTTCTCTGAAATTGCGGCTGAGGTTCCTGCTGACGGTTATGTTGCTCTTGAAGTTTCAAGCTTCCAGCTTGATGCAATCACCTCATTCAGACCTGCTGTCTCAATGATCCTGAATGTAACTCCTGATCATCTAGACCGATACAATAATAGTTTTGCCGAATATATTAATTCGAAGCATAGAATTACTATGAATCAGACAGAACAGGACATCCTGATTCTTAATGCAGATGATCCGGTATTTAAGGAATATCCTGTAAAAACTGAGGCAAGACAATTTGAATTTTCTATGACCAGGCCTGTTACCGATGGTGTTTTCCTCCGCGGCAGCAGACTGGTTTATTCAAGTGCTGCAAATGAAGATTTTTCAATTGAAACTTCCTCTCTTAAAATCAAGGGGGCGCATAACTGGCAGAATGCTGCTGCTGTAATAATAGCTGCAAAATACGCAGGAATTGAGAATGATAAACTGGCTGAAGGGCTTTCAACATTTGAAGCTGTTGAACACCGGCTTGAACCGGCAGGAGTTATTAGTGGTATCGAGTTTGTTAATGACTCAAAAGCAACAAATATTGATTCAGTAAAAGTTGCACTGAAAAGTTTTTCAAATCCGGTTATTCTGATACTTGGCGGTCAGGACAAAGGTAACAATTACGATGAATTAGTACCATTGATGGAAAACGTGAAGCAGATTTATGCAATAGGATCATCCGCAGAAAAGATTTACAGCTATTTTATTGGTATAATACCGGTTGAATATAAAAAGAACCTTGCAGAGTGTGTCACCGGCGGAATAGCAGATGGAAAGAAAGGGGATACAGTATTACTTTCCCCCGCCTGTGCGAGCTTTGATATGTTTGATAATTACGAACACCGTGGCAGGGTATTTAAGGAAATCGTGAGGGAGCATTTACCAAAATGAAACTTTCAAGGATGATATTTATCTTTGTTATCGGGTTGATACTGTTTGGTATGCTTCCTTTGCTGAGTGCAAGTTTTTCATTCAGCCAAAAAGAGTATGGTGACTCTTTCCACATGCTGTTCAATCAGGCGAAGTATGCACTAATCGGAATCTTTTTACTGATCGCACTGGCAAACGTACCTTACGATGCTTTCAGAAAGTTTAGTGCGATTTTACTGATTGTATCTCTTATTTCCGTGGCAGCGTTATACTTTTATGCCGCTGAGATTAAAGGAGCTAAGAGGTCACTCCCGCTATTCGGTGTTCCGATACAGGTAATTGAGTTTGCGCGCCTTGCGTTTATATATCATCTTGCTTCAATGCTGGCACGTCAGGGGGACTTAGTAAATGATTTTAAGAAAGGAATGATTTACCCCCTCATCTGGATGATACTTTTTGCCGGAGTGATTTTCGGTCTGCCAAACGTGAGCAATAGTTTCATGTTTGTTCTGATTGGTATTAGTCTGCTGTATATATCCAAGCTGAAATTTCTCCGTCTGTCATTAACCGGTTTAGTGCTACTTGTTACGGCGGGTATCGGAGCATTTGCAACGCCCCATGGGAGATACAGACTGATTGATTATTATAACCGGATGTCAGGCAGCGGCGAGACAGGATTTCAGATAAAGCAGTCAATGATAGGAATAGGCAGCGGCGGAATCTTTGGTCTGGGTGCCGGCAAAAGCAATATGGGCAACCATTTTCTGCCGGAGGCATGGGGTGATTTTATCTTCAGCATTATCGGCGAAGAGTGGGGCTTTGTGGTAACGGTCATGATCGTTCTTCTCTATCTTGTTCTTTTTTTGACCGGTATGAAAGTAGCAAAAGATACAAAGGATTTGTTCGGTAAATACCTTGCGTTTGGCATTTCACTTTCATTTATACTTTATGCATTCGTGAATATACTTGTTGCAACCGGAGAACTTCCGACAACAGGATTACCGCTGCCTTTTATCAGTCAGGGAGGTGCTTCAATGATTTCGATGTGCTGTGCATTCGGAGTTCTCATTAGTATAGCCATTTCAAATGAAAGAGCTGAACAGGCAACACTGACTGAGGCAGTTGGGATACCGGAGGAGGAAAAGTGAAAGTGCTTTTCTCAGGAGGCGGTACGGGCGGACATCTCTTCCCGGCACTTGCGGTAGCCGGTGAACTGAAGCAGATGAACGCTGATACCGAGATTGTGTTTATAGGTACTCCGCACAGAATTGAAAGCACAATTGTTCCTGCTAAGGGTTATAAGTTCGAACCGCTCATGTCAAGCGGAATGCCAAGAAAAAATGTTGTAAAACTGTTTTTGTATTTTTTTGAGTTCGCATTTACTCTGATTAAGGCACGTAAACTGGTTAAACGAATTGCTCCTGATGTTGCGGTTGGCTCTGGAGGATATGTTTCAGTAACACCCCTTCTTGCTGCAAGATGGCTTGGGGTTCCGCTTGTTCTTCTTGAGCAGAACAGTGTTCCGGGTCTTGCTACGAAGCTGCTTCAGAGATATGCAGAGAAAATACATCTTAATTATGAAGACTCGCTGCAATATATATCGAACAGGAAGAATGCAGTGATTACCGGTAATCCGGTAAGAAAATCTGCAAGAAGGATAACCAAACAGGAAGCACGTGAAAAGCTCAGACTCCCCGCGGAAAAAACTGTACTGCTGATACTCGGTGGAAGTCTTGGCTCAGCTTCGATGAATAAAAAGATAGTCGGGATAAAAACGGTTTTTGAAAAATCAGGTGTATATACCATCTGGCAGACCGGCAAGAGTGATTTTGAAACATACAAAGCCAGTGCTTCAGAATCCTTTGAAGTCAGACCGTTTATTGATGAAATGGATGTAATGTATATTGCCGCTGACCTGGTTATCTGCCGGGCAGGTGCAACAACTATTTCTGAGCTCGCTTATTACGGACTGCCCGTGATCCTGATTCCTTCCCCCAATGTGGCGAACGACCATCAGACCGGTAATGCAATTTCTTTGCAAAAAAAGAACGCGGCAATAATGATACGAGAGTCAGATGCCGGGAAGCACCTGGCTGATGAATTTAAGAAACTGTTAACAGACGCGGACTTACGAAACGCGCTGAGCACAAATATCCAAAAATTTTCGAGACCCGAGGCAGCACGAGTTGTAGCTGAGTCAGTTGTGTCTCTCTTTACCAACAGAAGATCACAATATGTTTAAGAATATTAAAAAAATACACTTTGTCGGAATTGGCGGAATTGGTATGAGCGGAATGGCTGAAATTCTGCTTAACCAGGGATTTATCATTTCCGGTTCAGACCGGGCACTCACAGAAATTACCTATCGGCTGGAATCGCTTGGGATGAAGATATATGAAGGTCATCGCACTGAGAATGTCGAAGAAATTGATGTTCTTGTTTACTCATCCGCCGTGACCGAAGATAATCCGGAAGTAGCCGAAGCCCGCAGACGAAAAATACCGGTTATTAAGCGCGCTGAGATGCTCGCTGAATGTATGAGAATGAAATATGGAATCGGAATTGCCGGTACACATGGTAAAACAACAACTACTTCAATGACTGGCATTGTATTAACTGAAGGCGGTATTGATCCTACCATCATTGTAGGAGGAAAGCTTTCAGGATTAGGCGGAACCAATGCACGGCTTGGTAATGGTGAATATATAGTGGTTGAGGCAGATGAGTTTGACAGGACGTTCCTTCGTCTGACGCCAACCATCGCAGCGATTACCACTCTTGAAAAAGAGCATCTTGATACCTATAAAGATCTGGAGGACATCAAAGCGGCATTTATTGAGTTTGCGAACAAGGTGCCCTTTTACGGATTTGTAGTACTTTGTCTTGATGAGCCGGCGCTGCAGGAAATTATTCCGCAGATTAATAAAAAGGTTTATACTTACGGACTTACAGCACAAGCAGACTTGCGGGCGGTAAACATTGTGCATTCAGCAAACAAAAGCGAGTTTACGGTAAAATTCCTCGGCAATGACCTGGGTCGTATTGAATTAAAAATACCAGGTGTTCATAATGTTAAGAACTCATTGGTTGCGGTCTGTATAGCACTTGAACTGGGAATTCCTTTTGAGACTATTAAAAGAGCTTTAGAAAAGTTCACAGGAGTTTACCGCAGATTTGAGGTAAAGTATGACGGTGAAATAATGGTTGTTGATGATTATGCTCACCATCCTACAGAAACCTCCGCTACACTATCCGGAGTAAGGAGCGGGTGGGACAGAAGACTGGTGGCGGTTTTCCAGCCCCATCTTTACAGCCGGACAAGAGATTTTTATGAAGAGTTCGGAAGATCATTCTTGAACAGCGATGTCTTTATCTGCACTGATGTCTATCCGGCTCGTGAAGAACCGATTGAAGGTGTAACCGGCGAATTGATAGCTGATGCAGCCCGAAAATTTGGTCACAAAAACGTTATATATCTGCAGGACAAGAAGACAGTTCCGACACTTTTAAAGGAAATTACTCTTTCGGGCGATATTGTTGTAACGATGGGTGCGGGGGATATCTGGAAATTCGGGGAATCTTTCATTAATCTTATTAAAGCAGACTAATGAAAAAGCAGAAGGTGTACCAATTCCTCAAAATTTCAGTACTGGCACTGGTTATTATAGGTGTCGTGGGACTGATGGCGCATCTTCTCATTGAGAAGCCGGGTGAACGGATTGAAGAAGTTCAACTCGGTAATAATATATATCTCTCTGCCAGAGAATATCTTGAGCAGTCCGGACTTCAAACAAGAAAGAGCTTTGAAGAAAAAAGCCCTTATGAACTGAAGGCGATACTTGAGAATCATCCGTATATTGATCAGGCAGATGTTATCCTGACACAAAAGAACATCCTGAAAGTAAAGCTGCATGAAAAGAAAATTATTGCACTGCTTGGGGATAAGGATAAATACGGACTACTCACGGTAACCGGCGAAGTACTGCCGGTTAAAGAAAATCTTCAGTACACAGATTTTCCGGTGATTTCTGGTATAAGGTTTGTAAAGAAAGCAAAGAAGACCTTTGCGGTATCGGATTCCACAGCCCGGCTGGTCAGAAGCATTGTTTTGCATCCCTCAGTAAAGGAAACAAATATTGTACTCTCTGAAGTAATATTCAGAAAAGAGAATGAAGTCCTGCTGATGTTTTCGGGAATCAGCGGATATATAAGAACGCAGCAGCATCTTCTTCCTGACGTTCTGGCTGCCGCAGCAAGTCTGCAGAAAAACAAAGATTTTACGGCTTTGCTGAGCAATAGTAATTACATAGATATGAGATTCGGAACTAAAGTATATATTACCACCCATAAACGGGAGGAGACAAAGATATGACAAAAAACATAGTAGCAGCGCTTGATCTTGGCACCACAAAAGTATGTGTGGTGATAGCAGAAAAAACAGGCAATGACCAGTACACGGTTCTTGGTTACGGAACTGCCAAATCTGAGGGGATGACCAAGGGGATGATAATGAATGTCGGCAGGACAGTTGAAGCGATCAAAGAAGCAGTTGAGATTGCGGAAACACGCGCCGGAATCAAGATTAAATCGGTAAACGTTGGTGTAGCCGGCGAGCATATATCAAGTCTGCGCCATAGAAATTACGTTACCATTACCAATTATGAGCATGAAGTGACTGAGGATGATCTTGTGCGCCTCGATAAAGACGTGCGCCTGATTAAGCTTCCGCAGGAAAAACAAATTCTGCACATCATACAGGAAGAGTTTATCGTTGATGACCAGACGGGGATTGACGACCCTATTGGTATGACAGGGATAAAACTCGAAGCACTCAATTACATCGTACTTGCCGGAAACTCTGCGCTGACAAATCTGCGTAAAGTGGTTGAGAAAGCAGGTCTTACTGTGAATGACCTTATCCTTCAGCCGATTGCATCAGCACAGTCGGTTCTGGAAGACAATGAAGCTGATCTTGGAGTGTTACTTGTTGATATCGGCGGTGGTACAACTGATATCGCGATTGTTCATCACAACACCATTAAATATTCAAAAGTATTCGGGATTGCAGGAAATCTTGTTACCAATGATATCCGTGAGGCACTTGGAGTGGTAACTGATGAAGCTGAAGAATTAAAAAGAAGATATGGCTACGCGACCGAAATTGCTTTCGTAAACGATGAAGATATTCTGATTAAAGGAGTGGGTGCACGCGGATCAACCCACATTCCGCTCAGTCTGCTTACTCAAATTGTTGGTTCGAGGATGAAGGAGCTGCTTGAACTGATTGAGACAGATATCCGCAGTTCCGGTCACAAAAACAAAATCCGCGCAGGCATAATCCTGACCGGCGGCGGCTCAATGCTCAAAGGTGTAACTGATCTTGCCTTTACAGTATTTTCACTGCCTGCCCGTCTCGGGGTGCCGCTTCAAAAATTAACGAAGAATTTTCCTGAACTTGAAAGACCGGAATTCGCGACCGTGCTGGGACTCTTGCGCGGTACCCCTGGTAAAGAAGGTTCACCATCAGTTTCTTATGAGATTCCTGAGAAAAAAGAAACTACGGTTCAGCCCGAAACTGCACCGGAACCGAAAGCACCTGCCCGTTCTGTGAAGGAAAGCGGTTCGAATATTTTCAAAAACATTATCGATTTTTTTAAAAACTTCTAGGAGGTTATATATATGTCACGCATCATGCTTGAATCAATGGTACACACTTTACCACAGCCGGCAGGGTTAGAAAATGGATACCGCTTTGCAACGGTTGATCCGGAGATGGCAAAAGGAGCCGTCTTAAAAGTAGTAGGAATCGGAGGCGGCGGCTGCAATGCTGTTGACTGGATGATCCAAAAAGGCCTTCGGGGTGTGGACTATGTTGCCATTAACACCGATACACAATCTCTTGCCTCCCGGGCTGCTGATACTAAATTAACAATCGGCTACGGTCTTACGCAGGGGCTCGGTACGGGATGTGATCCGGAGCTTGGTAAAAAATGTGCGGAAGCTGACCGTGACAAAATTGAAAAACTGATTGAAGATGCCAACATGGTATTTCTAACAACCGGACTCGGCGGTGGTACTGGCAGCGGAGCATCTCCGGTTGTAGCTGAAATTGCCAGGAAGAAAGATGTGCTGGTTGTGGGTATTGTTACCATGCCTTTCCAGCACGAAGGAAAAGACAAACGACTGGCTGCTGAAAAGGCCGCCCAGGAACTGCGTCAGCATTGTGACAGTCTTATCATCATTCCGAATGACCGTGTGTCTAATCTGCTGGACGGAACAACTACTTTTGAGGAAGCATTTCACATGCCGAATCAGGTGCTGTACGAATCAGTAAAAGGAATCTCAGACATCATTACCCTCACCGGTGAAATTAATGTTGATTTTGCAGATGTTAAGAAGGTAATGAAAAACAGTGGTATTGCACTGATGGGTACCGGAATCGCGACAGGTGAACACAGAATGAAAGAAGCTGCAACAAAGGCAATTTCCTCCCCTCTGCTTGAAGGCGTATCACTTAAAGGAGCGAAGAGTCTGCTTGTTCACATTATCGGCTCCGGCAGCATTCCGATGAAGGATATCATAGAAGCCAATCAGTATATACAAAAAGAAGCCGGAGAAGAAGCAAGCATGATCTGGGGCATGGTGAAGGATGATAAAATGCATGAATATGTTTCTTACACCATCATTGCAACAGGATTTGCTCCGCAGATTAAAACGGCGGTTAAACCTTCTGAAACAATTCCGCCGACTAAAAAAACACCGATTATCAATATCAACCGGCCGATGCCACGCGTTGCTACAGATCACGGGTTTGATATAGATAATTTAGACTCTCCTGCTTACCTCCGTCAGCAGAGAAAGCTGCAAAATAATTCTGAAAAGGAGGCGGTGCAGCCGCGTCTTAATTTCGATATGAAGGATAATGCAAACCGCATTACTAAATCTTATGAGCGTGACACTAATCCTCCGAATGAAGAAGAGAGCGACAGCTCTGATTTTCTCAGATTAATGATGGACTAAGAAGTTTCGCAGTCCTCCCTCGGGGACTCGGGGTAAGATGCGGACGGTATTCGGGTGCCGTCCGTTTTTTTCAGGTGGAGAGTATCACCCGAACTTATAAACGCTAACTTACAAGACTGCTTCTATTCATCATCGGGACGGGTATCAATATATACTCCGTCTTCGAGATTATTGTGGACGATGAGATGATTGGGGCGACAGCAAACCCTGCACTCCTCAGTGAAATCCTGCTTGCCGGGGAGCGTCAGATCAACCAATACTTCATTACGTTCGCCGCAATACTGGCATATCCATTCAAGCTCAACATCGGTTCTGACTTTAATTCTCTGTTTCATTTGTACTACTCAGGAACAAATTACCTTTCACAAATAAATTTATGTTATCTGCAGCTAAAACTTAGTGAGGGGCTGCTTTAATTACAATGCAAATCAAAGACAAAGAACAAAATAAAATTTTAAGGAGTCGTGAAATTAGTTTCCTTTCTGAATCGGAATTTGCTTAATTTATAAGACTTAAAAAAACAGACTTATGGAAACCGAAATACTCGCCCGTCTTCAGTTTGCATTCACCATTGCGTTCCACTACATTTATCCGCCGCTGAGCATTGGTCTCGGGGTCATCCTCGTTATTATGGAGGGGATGTATCTTAAGACCGGCAACAAACTATATGAAAATATGACTCGCTTTTGGGTCAAAGTTTTTGCGTTAACTTTTTCGCTGGGTGTTTCAACAGGCATTGTAATGGAGTTTGAGTTCGGCACCAACTGGGCAACTTATTCCCGCTATGTGGGTGATGTTTTTGGAAGCGCGCTTGCAGCAGAGGGAATTTTTGCTTTCTTCCTTGAATCCGGCTTCCTGGCAATACTTGTCTTCGGATGGGACAGAGTTTCACCGCGTATTCATTTCTTTTCGACCATTATGGTTTCACTTGGCTCGATGATGAGTGCGGTCTGGATTGTTGTCGCGAACTCCTGGATGCAGACCCCGGCAGGTTTTCATGTTGTAGGGGAGGGGATGACTGCCCGTGCTGAAATCACGGATTTCTGGGCGATGGTTTTTAATCCTTCATCTGTTGATCGCCTTACTCATACTCTCTCCGGGGCATGGCTGGTCGGAGCGTTTCTTGTAATCAGTGTTAGTGCATATTATCTGATAAAAAGAAAGCATCTTGATTTTGCCCGATCATCCTTAAAAATAGCGTTAGGTGTCGCCATATTTGCTTCACTATTTCAGTTGATAACTGGTCACAGCAGTGCTGTTGGCGTGGCAAATAATCAGCCAGCCAAGCTCGCCGCTATTGAAGCCCATTTTGAAGAATCCGCTCCTGGCGATCTTTACCTGTTTGGCTGGGTTGATGTGGAAAACGAGAAGGTGTACGGTCTCAGTTTACCCGGAATGCTTAGTTTTCTGATATATAATAATATGAATGTTCCTATAAAAGGGCTCCGCGCTTTTGATAAAAATGATCTTCCGCCGATCCAGATAGTCTTTCAGACTTATCATCTGATGGTAGCAATTGGGTTTCTGCTGATTGGACTGAGTGTTTTTGCTTTGTTTCTTCTCTGGCGCGGAAAACTTTTTGAAACAACCTGGTTTCTTAAACTCCTGGTCCCCTCAGTGTTGCTGCCGCAGATTGCTAATCAGGTTGGATGGTACACTGCCGAAATTGGAAGACAGCCATGGATTGTTTATGGGTATCTTCGCACCTCGGAAGGACTTTCAAAAGCAGTTTCTGCGGGTCAGATTCTATTTTCGATAATTCTGTTTGGTCTTATATACGCACTCCTGTTTTTCCTGTTTATCTATCTGCTTGACAGGAAGATAAAACATGGTCCTGAAGAAGTTACTGTTCACACTGAGGTGAAAGGGTAATAGATATGGCATTTGGATTTGATCTTAATATAACCTGGTTTTTGATTCTTGGTGCGGTTTTGACCGGATACGCTATTCTTGACGGTTTTGATCTTGGTGTGGGGGCGCTTCATCTTTTTACAAAAAACGATACTGACAGGCGGATTATGCTTAACTCAATCGGACCGGTGTGGGACGGTAATGAAGTCTGGCTTGTTGTTGGCGGAGGTGCCTTGTTTGCAGCTTTTCCTGATGTTTATGCTACCGTGTTTTCAGGATTCTACACAGTTTTCATGCTGTTGCTCTTTATGCTGATCTTCAGAGCGGTGGCCATTGAATTCAGAAGCAAGGAGGAGTCACCTCTATGGAGAAAATCATGGGACAGAGCATTTAGCATTGCAAGTATTCTGATTGCTCTGATCATGGGCATTGCTATTGGCAATATCATTCAGGGTATTCCCATGGGTGCTGATAAGGAGTACTCAGGAACAGACCTTGATCTTTTTACACCCTATACTCTTTTGGTCGGAGTTACAACACTCGCGCTTTTTATGATGCACGGAGCTATATATCTTTCGATGAAGACGGAAGGTGCATTGCAAAATCAGGTGAAGGGGTGGATCAATAACTCTATTATCTTCTTCGTTATTTGTTACGCGGCTGCCACAATGGCCACTCTTATTTATTTCCCCCACATGGCTCAGCCGTTTAAGGAAAATCCCCTTATGTTTATTGTTGCCCTGCTGAATATGCTTGCTATCGCAAATATTCCGCGCGAGATTCATCACGGGCGGGAGTTTATGGCGTTTATTTCGTCCTCTGTATCTATCGCTATGCTGCTTATGCTTTTTGCAATCGGGCTGTTTCCGAATTTGGTTATTTCTTCGACTAATCCTGATTTTAATTTAACGGTTTACAATGCTGCCTCATCACAGAAAACACTGGGCATCATGCTGATTGTCGCGATGATTGGTCTCCCCTTTGTTGCTGCTTATACTATTAGTATCTATTGGGTGTTCAGAGGTAAGGTTAAGTTAGACAAAATGAGTTATTAAGGTTTCGCGATTTTTTTAAATAGTTAGATACCGTTGATCAGTTCGTACGGACAGATGTCAACTTGTCTCAGAAGTAAAACCCGAACTGATTAAACGCAGAGGAAGCAGAGTTAAGCGCAGAGTTTCGCAAAGCGGTTTCTACCAATTTGCGAATCCGTTGGATTCAGGAGCTTGTTTTGTACAGACAGATGACAATTTGTCTCAGGAAGTAAAACCCGAACTGATCAAACGCAGAGGAAGCTGAGTTAAGGGCAGAGTTTCGCTAAGCGGTTTCCACCAATTTGCGAATCTGTTGGATTAGGTTTATTTCCAGGCAATCCTCAAATTCATACTTCACAATTGTACTTCCAAATTACCCCAAACTTTCTCTTGACAATTCGGTTTTCTTTGCCTAAAATAGTGAACAAATGTTCACCTTTTTATGAATCAGGAAGAGAAAAACCAGCAATTCGACCTCGGCTCCTACCGTCTCCCCAAGGATTACGGCACGATACAGTTTTATCCGGTTCTGCCCAGGAATACGGAAAAAGTCCGGTTTGACATTACTGATTTTGAGATGATCCTTAATGACGAATTGACAAAAAAACTGATCAGGGAGGGAGAAACCATCGGCTGCTTTTATATTGAGTCGCCGGGGATGCGGACTTTGCTCAAAAAGCTGAATGTTGATGATTTTGAGATGCTGACTGCTGCCAGTTCAATTATCCGCCCCGGTGTGGCTGAAAGCGGTATGATGCAGGAGTTCATCCTGCGGCACAAGAATCCAGCCCGGCGTAAATACCTGGTACCTGCCATGGAACCACTTCTGAAGACCACCTACGGAGTAATGATTTATCAGGAGGATGTTCTGAAAGTTGCACATCATGTGGTGGGGCTTTCGCTTGAGGAGGCGGATTTGTTACGGCGTGCTATGAGCGGAAAACTGCGCTCGCGGGATGCAATGGTCAGGCTGAAAGAAAAGTTTATCGCCAGCGGTATGGCTAAGGGTTACAGCAGAGCTATAGTGGAAGAACTCTGGCGTCAGGTTGAATCTTTTGCCGGATACGCATTTTGCAAGGCACACAGTGCTTCCTTTGCACTTCTTTCGTTTCAGGTGGCTTATCTTAAAGTTCATTATCCGGCTGAGTTTATGTCAGGAGTTCTGAGTAATCAGGGGGGCTACTATTCAGCGGCGGTGTATATACAGGAATGCAAACGGCTCGGGCTGAAGGTGCACCTCCCCTGCGTTAATGAGAGTGAGTATGAGTACCGCGGAAAAGGAAAAGAGCTCCGTATCGGGCTGATGGCTATCAAAGGACTGAATACTCAGACGGCTCATAACATTGTTAAAGAGCGGAAAGAAAACGGTAGATATGTGTCACTGGCCGATCTGCTGGTACGCGCTCCGGTTAAAGAGCAGTCTGCCGCACTGCTTATTTCCTGCGGGGCCATGGACTGCTTCGGTCTTACGCGTCCTTCGCTGATGCGCCTGCTGGATGTATATTTGAAACATAAAAAGCTGCTTGATGTTTCTCAGCCGGTGCTTTTTGGCCATGAGTCGGTGCGTCTTGAGCAGGATGTTATCACACCGCTTGACTATACGATGGAAGAAAAGTGCATCAGGGAGCTTGAAGCATTTGAATATATGGTTAGCCGTCATCCGCTCGATTTTTTCCCTTCCTACCGGGAGGACAAAACGCTGGTGCACGCCTCCGATATGAAGCACCATGCAGGAAAGAAAATCCGCATGACCGGCTGGTATATGTCATCAAAACGGGTGAAGACAAAGAAAGGGGATATCATGAAGTTTCTTTCGCTTGAAGACACAACAGGAACCTTTGAGGCGGTGCTTTTCCCCGGTATATATAACAAGGTTGCTGAAAAAACCCTGAGCATGGGACCGTTTCTGGTTGAGGGGAGAGTTGACAGGGAACTGCCGACTAACCTTGTTGTTGACAGTCTTGAGCTCCTGAAGGTTACTGATCTTAAGGCATCATTGCAGTGGGATAGTGCGGAAAATAAATATTCCGGTGATACGGAAAGCTTTAGTGAAGAAGAAATTATGCTGGTTGAGTCACTTGATACCGACGAGATGGTAAAGGCCTATCTGAGAACGGGATGACTTGTATATATAATAAGATTATTTGTTAAGAATAATCTTAAATATGGTGCCTTCGCCGGGGCTTGAGTGCTTTACAAAAATCTTTCCGCGGTGATATTCTTCGACAATACGTTTGGAAAGACTGAGCCCGAGCCCCCATCCGCGTCTCTTGGTTGAGTAGCCGGGGCGGAAGATATCTTTCCTTCTCTTTTTGTCAACACCTTTGCCGTTGTCAGAAACTTCAATTTCGACTTTATGTTTGGTGTCGGTTATAACAACTTCTATTTTCCCTTTGTCATGGTCAATAGCATCGTAGGCGTTTTTGATAAGATTTTCGATAACCCATTCAAAGAGCTCTTTGCTGAGCTGGGCCTCAGCGGTGGTACTGCCGGTCAGGAGAATTTCAACATTTTTTCCCGTCTGAGGCAAGCGGCGGTTAAAGTATTGAACCACTCGTTTAATATCTTCGTGAACATTCTCGCTTTTGAGTTCAGGTCTGGACCCGATTTTAGAGAAACGGTTGGTTATTTTATTCAGCTTGGCAACATCGTTCTCGATTTCTTCAGCGGAGTCAAGTACCTTAACCGGGTCATTATGATTCAGCTTAAGCAATTCTACCCATCCCATAAGACTGGAAATAGGGGTTCCGAACTGATGAGCCGTTTCCTTAGCCAGCCCCACCCAGATATTGCTTTGCTCGCTTTTTTTGATCTGGCTGAAACCAATATATCCGATGATGATAAAAACAGCGGCGATAAGAATTTGTATATACGGATAATACTTAAGTTGATTGATAGAGTCCGAGTTACCGTAATGAATCTTGGTAAGGATGATAGTATCAGCTCCGGCAATATACTTAACCAGAATAGGCGGGTTGGTTGCATCCATCTCTTTAAGCATATCAGAGAAGAAGACCTCCAGGGCAGAATCGGTCAGGGTTGAGTCATATTTGATGTTGCGGATATCAAGCCGCGATGACATATTAATGTTATCATAAGCATCAGTAAGAATGAGCGGAAAATCAATAGGTCTGATAATGTTTTCGAACAGAAAGGTGATATCTGAATTTTCTGAACTGGCGTTTGCGATATGCTCCATGCCCCGTGCATAAAGTTGAACAATTTCGCGTTCCTTTTGCTGAAGTTTGGAAACCAGGTCTGAGGTATAGAGCAACGTTCCGCCTCCTATTGCGATAGCTATCGCAAGGAGAATAATTTTAATGTTGGCGGAGGCGGGTCCGCCGCTCATTTTTTTCATGACTGCGTCATATAAAAATCAGCATCAGAGCACATCAGTGAAGAAGGTACTCTCACGTTTGGGTCCGACCGAGATAATTGAGACTTTTATTCCAGCGGCATCGGATATATACTTCAGATACTTCTTTGCATTTTCAGGAAGCTGGTCAAATGTTAAGCAGTGGGAAATATCTTCTTTCCAGCCGGGCAGGGTAACATAGACCGGCTTAACGGCTGAGAGTTTCTGAAAATCTGTTGGGAATGATTTAAGCAATTTGCCTTCAAATTCATAACCCGTGCAGACTTTTATCTCATCAAACATGCTCAAAACGTCTAATTTAGTTATTGCAACTGATGAGATTCCGTTTATTAAAGCTGAGTATCGCACCAAAAACGCATCGAACCAACCACAACGGCGGGGTCTTCCGGTTGTTGCTCCAAATTCATTCCCCTGGCGGCGCAACTCTTCACCCTCAGCATCAAGCAATTCAGTAGGGAATGGACCTTCACCCACTCTGGTTGTATAGGCCTTTACAATACCAAGAACATCGGTTACTTTATTTGGCGGAATTCCCGTGCCGGTACAGGCGCCCCCGGATGTGGGGTTTGATGAAGTTACAAACGGATAGGTGCCATGATCAACATCAAGCAGGGCCCCCTGTGCTCCTTCAAGAAGAACTGATTTGCCTTCTTCAATCGCCTGATTAAGATACGCGGGAACATCTTTTATATATACATCAATCTGTTTGTCAAATTCAAGGTACTGGGTTATAATTTTTTCAACATCAAGTTCTTCAACATTGTAAATATTCCTCAAAAGAAGATTTTTCTCCTCAAGGTTTTGCCTGATCTTTTCTTCAAGTATTTTAGGATACAACAGATCAATAATCTTTATGCCTTTACGAGCGTATTTGTCAATATAGCATGGACCGATTCCTCTGCCGGTTGTGCCAATTTTAGTCTTACCGCTCTCGGAAATTGAATCAAGCAGTTTATGATACGGCATAATGAGGTGGGCGTTGTGGCTGATAAAAAGCCGTCCTTTTATGGTAATTCCATGAGACTCAAGCAGAGCGATCTCATCCAGCAGTGCAACCGGGTCAATGACTACGCCATTGCCTATCACGCAAATAACATCATCACGGAGAATTCCCGACGGTATAAGGTGGAGGACATATTTTTTTGAACCAATTTCAACAGTGTGCCCGGCGTTGGCTCCGCCCTGATAGCGGACAACGACTTCAAACTTTTCGCTGAGAAGGTCAACAATTTTTCCTTTCCCCTCATCACCCCATTGGCTGCCAACCAGTACGGTTACCCGCATACGCTTTCACTCCGGTAAATGTTTGTGTTTAGATATCCTGACTTGTCAAAGTGTTCCGTCAGGCAATTTTATAAAAGTAACTGCTTAATCTAAGAATTTTGAAGGTAGTTCAGAAAACAAAACGGGCGGTAAAAACCGCCCGTATGGGTAAAAATGAAAGGATGAAAAATGAAAGCCGGACTCTAATCCGGGGTCAGATTCCGAAGCTTTTTACTGCATCGTCAATTGATTCAAAAGTCTCAAAGATGGTGATCAGTTTGGTAATCATCAAAAGACTCTGAATTTTATCAGTTACATTGGCCAGTTTGAGAAGCCCGCCGCCGTTTCTTACGGTTGTGAGCCCGCTGATAAGCATGCCCAGACCAGAGGAGTTCATGAATTTTACATCTGAGAGGTCAATAACAATATTTTTCTTTCCCTCAGCAAGGAGCTTTTTTAACTGGTCGCTGAACTCAATCGCTTCAGGACCGCCCATCATGTTGCCTTTTACTTCAACAATTGCGGCATTATATTTTTCACTGACTTTGAATTTCATCTAAATCTCCTGGGTTTGACCTTTTTTTTATCAATCTCCAAAACTAAAGCAAAATATCCTCTTTTTAAAGAAAAATATAGAGCTAAAAGATATTTTGGGTTATCCCGGTACACCTGATTTTTTAGTGGCAAAGGTATCAAGCATAAAACTGAAGGATTCTGAAAAAGAAGAAATTCTTGTCATTTACCCCCCTGAGAGTTGCAATGAAGTGTTTAAGTTTGGCATGAAAGTTT
>JADLAF010000106.1 GCA_020848375.1 Ignavibacteriaceae bacterium | reverse complement strand
GGATATATACTTAATTGATGTTCCTACTTTAAGAATATGGTCTGATGCAGCCGAACAGGACATTATTACATTCGAAGTTTATCCTAATGAGATAACCGGGATATTTCCGAGAACAAAACAGAATGATTTCCTGTCCTTGAATCTCCATCTCCCGCTGTTTGGTCAGGGTGATCCTCTAGGGGAATTGCTTACGGTTACGGAGTAAACGATGACCCGGAACTAAATTATCAATTACAAAAATCCTCTGGGTTAATAACTGAACATTTGACCTTATTTGATGAGGGGAACTTGCCAGCCGGTTCTAAACTTCATTATACATTTAATACATCACAGGGATTTTCCGGGGGACCAATTCTTAATGGATCATCAATCGTTGGGATAATCAGTCGGAGTGAATGCCCAAAGGGATATAATGTTGCCACTGGTCTTAGAAATATGAATTCGATTTTTCATAATGAAATTACAAGAACTATTTATAACCCTGTTAACATAAGGCAGGTAAAACACGCTGCATCCGTTAAAGCCGGAAAGTTGTTTAGATGGATTACACCCCTAAATAGCCCGGCTCATTTTAAGGAGCACATTAACGGCAATGACTATCATCTAAAACTGAACAGTTTGGTAACAGTCAGGGCTGACACAAATGTTATTGATGGCGTGAAAATTTCTTATTGGATTGATTCGCCTCAGCACAGACATATTGAAACCAAAACTAATTATTCAACACTAACGCATTTTACCGCTGTCCTCGAAGAAGCATTGTCAACGAAAATCCAGATAAGAATTGACGGACTTGAAGTTCCTGGTTTTCATTCTATCCAGTTCAGCGATCCCTGGTTTCGGGATCAAATGGATCAGTCATTTGGTGAGAAAGTCGCCCGCCCCCTTAGTCAAACCTATTTTTATGAAGAAACGTCACCTCTTTTATTAAATATGGATGCACAGAATCCTCAAAAGATATATAAGGGGGTTTTGAAGAATAAGAGCGGGATTTCATCTCTTTGGGAAAAACCTTATTATTCAGCTAAAGCTTCTTCAAGTTTAGAGGGTTTTATTCAACAGACCGGCAAATTTCATCGTACCTCTTTTCTTAATTGGAGTAGTGATACTCCTGGGAGCGCCGAAATCAGATTTCCTTATGATGCAGAAACAGCTATCTCTTTTAAGGAAGATAATTCTGTGATTAATGCAGAATATAAGGGCACAGAACTGTCCGGAAATCCTGTGGCTTACGCAAACAACTCATAACGGAAGGTATTCTCAGGCACAAGAGTTATTAGTCAGACAGAGTATCCTTATTTCATTTCACTTTACGAGAGTATGGGGCGAGTATATGGTGAATATATTATTAGAGACCTTGACGGAGTTACCTATTCAAACCTTCTGTTTCTTACCAGTGGTTATACTTACTCCACTGATGCGTTATCCAAATCTCCGGCTATTGACTTTGCTCATCCGGAAGGCGCTGATCGGGTTTTTGCGTATGTGTTCCAGGAACAAATTCCTGTGAACCCTAATGCCAGCCGTTTAAGAGTTGTTGTTCAGCAGATACCGGGCACTGCACAATCCATTGAGGAATGGCAATTTCTCTTAGATACCAGTTTTGATGTGGCTGTTCCTTATGAAACAGCAACTCTTAACCCCGTCATTACCATTGATGACGAATATGCTGTTACAATCGTCTGGGAAGTAAATGCAAATTCCTCAGGTTTAACACCCGGCTTGTATGCTAAGGTTTATAAAATTGACATAAATCAACTTACTTCAACCGAAAGTGGTATCTTTCTGATAACAGGCACCAATGAAAACTCAAATACACCATCATTATCAGGAGAGGAACGAGCCACCCGGCTTGATTTAGTTTATGAACAAACTGCTTCTGCTTCAACCTCATCTGTTTACTGGTTTGATATTTCAAAAGATGACCTTACGCTCACTTTTTCGTCACCGGTAAATATTTCCTTGGGCAGTGGCTATGCAAAGAACAGTAATCCTTCTGTTGTAACCCTTGAGGGGAACTACGCAAGAGTAGTATGGAGGGGTTTCCGCGAATATTTAATGGAGGAGGAAGAGTTTCATAAACAGCAATCCCTATTAAGCGATTGGAATGTGGTGTTCAAATCAACTGATAATCCATCTATGTTCTGGACTTTTGGGACAGATGTAGCGAGCCCTTCAATCAATAAAAGGGATAATAATACTTACTATGCATTTTCCTGGACTCAAAACTCAGGCAATGGCGGAGTAAAACTGGCTAATAATACACTCTCTTCAATTTATACTCTTTCTCATAAATATGCCGGGGTGAACTATCCCTTGCAGGGTACTTCTGTTCAGATGGCAAATGGTGTATCCAATCAGTTCATGCACGCTCATACTTTCAACGGCTCTGGCACACCGCCCTATGTTTTCCGGTATTCAAATCCGGTTTCCTCGCTCTCCAAAGAACAAAACCTGGTTAATGGCAAAGCAAGAGAAGGGAGCATTTTTGCCGGCAACACTCAGTTTTATTTTACATTTGGAAATCTACAGTCTGATGGCGTAGGTGTTGAGTTTGTAGAAATTCCCGATACAACAAGACTGAGTGGTACATCTGAGGCATTGCAGTATCTGCAGAGTCAGCCGTTCCAGATCACTGGCAACTCAAAGGTTTCATACTCTGTTCAGTATGGAATTGCAGATTCAACCGGTTTGGATGAACTGATGAACAATGGCGGACAAGTAAGATTCAGAGCAGAAATATTTGATGCTGCCACAGGAGAAGTATTATTAACAACCGACAATGTGTTATGGAATACTTCCACCATCATTAATTATCGCACCAATTCTTATACGGTAAGCAGCGGAAGTGCAGGCAATCGCCTTGTGCAGATAAGATTAGTAATTGAGACTAATCTGCCCGTGCAATATACATTAAGTGATAAACTCTCTGAAGAGGGAGTATTTCTTCGTCATAATGTAAAAGCAGTTGAGATGCTTGATAACCTGAAAATTACTAATTTTACTTTAACACAAAACTACCCCAACCCATTCAACCCGGTAACAGAGATAGAATTTGCACTCCCTGAGCAGAGTGATATCACCCTAAAAGTATATGACATCCTCGGTAAAGAGGTTGCAACACTTGCCACTGGCAGCTACTCAGCAGGCAGATATACCCTTCCCTTTGACGGCACAAGCCACGCAAGCGGAGTATATATTTATAAACTCAGCTACGGCAAAGGGCAGAGTATTACGAGGAAGATGACGCTGCTGAAATAATTATGATCCGCCGCCGCGGAGTGAATAATTATTTATAATCCTTTAACTCTTAACTTTAAACTAAAAATCCCCGGTTATCAGGCCGGGGATTTTTTCTCGAATTATTTTGTTTTCAGATGATAGACGCCATCCCAGTCAGGTGGCGGTGGATCCTGCTGAAGGGACTTGCAGCGTTTTATATACATTGATGCAGTGTAATCATCCGGATCATGCTTTAATGCATCTTCAAAGTGGCTGATTGCAGTTTCAAAATGCATCTGTTTATATTCATCCAATCCTTTATTGTAAGATTCAATGCCCTTCACCTTTTTCTCAGGTAAAGTATTTTCAATGAAATCAAAAACCTCAAATACTTTAATAGGTACTGATTTACCTTTAACGGTCAGGAAGTCAAGTTCGCGTGTATGGAAACGGTCTTTTACCTGTTCGTAAGTTGGCTCAGAGATCATGATGCTTGAGCCGTATTCCTTATTCGCGCCTTCAAGTCGTGAAGCAAGGTTTACGTTATCGCCCATCACCGTATAATCAAACCTCTGAATGCCTCCCACATTTCCAACAACCATATCACCGGTGTTGATACCCATTCTTGCGTGGATAAGCGGCTGACCTTCCTGACGCCAGCGTTCAACCATTTCAGCGATTTTTGTCTGCATATCAAGTGCACTTTTTACTGCAAGAAATGCATGGTCATTGGTGGGAGTTGGAGCGCCCCAGAATGCCATTACTGCATCACCGATATATTTATCAAGCGTGCCTTTGTTATCAAATACAATCTGAGTCATTGCGCTCAGGTATTCATTCAGGAATCTTACCAGTTCTTCCGGTTCTTTGTTTTCTGAGAATGTAGAGAATCCGGCTATGTCACTAAAGAAAACGGAAAGCTCTCTGCGCTCTCCTCCGAGCTGAAGTTTCCCTGGATCAGAGATAAGGTCATCAACCACTGCTCCACTCACATACTGGCTGAACATTCCCTTAATCATACCCTTCTGTTTTCTTTCAGAGATAAATTTATAAGCAGTACTTCCGATATATCCAAGACCGACTGCAAGGAAGCCAGTATAAAGGGTGAAAAGAAAATTAAATTCGGCAAACAGATAAAAAGAAATTTCGCGCAGCCCGAAAAATATTGCCGCAACGATGATAAGGTTTAACCCTTCAACGAGCAAACCGCTTGCAAATTTCATTTCTTTAAGGAGAAAGGAAAGGAAGAAAACACCAATACCAAGAAAAAGTGTTATCAGAATTTCGAGCCAGGCAGGCTGTTTAACAATAAAATCCTGTTTGAGAATGTTCTGAAGCGCGTTAGCGTGAATTTCGACTCCATATATAAGATTGTCTCCCTCTTTCTCGCCGCGCGCAAAAGAGATGGGGAGTATATCTTTGTCCTCTGGCATAGTTGAACCAATAAGTACAATTTTGTCCTTAAAGATGCCGCTATATTTAAGCCCCATGGGGCTGCCGGTTGTTTCATTTATGGTTTCATCATCCCACATATTAATGGGGAGCTCAAAATCAATCTCATCGCGGGTCTGGAATTCAGCATCATCAAGGACGTTTATAAAGTCGAAGTACTGAAAAGTCCTGCTTGGTCCGTAGAAATTAAGAAGCATTGAAACATTATCATATTTCGGAATTTCGATGGTAGAGTGGACAAAATGATTATCCGCGATATCTGCTAAGTAGAAATTTGATTTGTTGAAATACTTGTTCAGGAGCGCGTAGCTGAATGTAGGGACAAGTCGTTCGGTAGTTGAAGAATACATGAAGGGGAGATACCGGCGAACAACACCATCGTTATCACTGACTACCTGTACAATACCTATTGAGGAGTCAGCATCAAAATATACACTCTCAAAATTTTCATTTTTGCTGGTGAGTGTATATTCATCCCCCTCAACATTCATAACCTTACCTGCCACTACAACATTTCCGAATTCACGAATAACACTGAACATAGCTGAGTCATTCATCGGATCATATTTATCCGTGCTTGACATAACAATGTCTATCCCGACCGCCTTTGCGCCTGCTTCATTAAGATTTCTTATGACTTTTGCGAAAGTACTACGCGGCCAGGGCCAGGCCTCCGGGATGTTGTTATATGTGTTCTGGGTTATTTCAAGGATGATGATGTCAGAGGAGTCTTTGATTGGCAGAACGCCTCTTTTGAGAAAGCGCTCATCTATGTGTTTTTGCTCTAGTTTGGTGAGAGGGTCTAACCTGAGAAAACTGACCTGGGTCAGCAGTACTACCAGTACTGCTAACCCAAGACTAACAAGAAATCGGGTAAGAAAATCACCTTTATCTTTTTTTTTAGCCATAAAGCTTAGTACAGATTATATCTGATCATGATACCTGAGATGAAATCATTCGGAACGGAAATGCTGTTCTGTGATGAGTTCACAATATATCTGAGCTGTGCCTGTGCGTAAAGATAGTTATTGAAGTAATAGGTGCCAAAAAGATCAAGTGCGGTTCTCTCAAAGTCACCAAAGCTAGGGTTCACTGAACCGGTCACAAGGAGTTTGTTATCAAGCATGTAATAACGCCCGCCAACAGTGAGTGTTACATAACTCAGTTCAGAAGTTTGAATCTTTGTGTTATTATAGGAAACGTTTACGTTAGAAACTAAAGCTGGCGCCCAGTTAGTGTTAGAAGAAAGATTCAGAGAGCTGTTATCAACATCAAAATCAGAGATTGATTTATCATCACGGACAGAAATGCTATAACCGAGTGAAACCTGGGTGCGGTACTGCCAGCGGAAATCGTAGGAAAGCTGGGTGCCGATTCTGTTTGTTACATCATTGATAACAATGTTGGGGTCGGTTGCATCGTTGGTGTTTTCATTCTGTGTGTAGGATACCAGAATGCTCGGGAAATCAAATCTTGGGAAATAGGAGACTGAAGTATTTAATGTATTAAATGTCGTGGTAGCAAACTTTGTTTTCTGAAGGTTATCATTCAGACTCTCGAAGCCGACTGCGAGAAAAAGTGTATTGTCCAGAAGACGCAGACGATCGTTAATATTGATACCTGCAACGTCAGTTCTCACAAATGTGTTACCAAATGACTGGAAGTCATTGCCGCGATAAATATACTGTCCTCTGAAATAGTTATCAAAGTAGTTGAGAGAAAGAGTTGCTTCAGCGGCGTAATTCGGAAGCTCTTCAATATTCAAAGGTTCGATATACTGATTGAAAGTAATAAAACTTCCGATAAGATTCTTCAGATCTTTAATTGTTTTCGGATCCTGCGAAAATGATTTTCCGGGGCCAAAAAGTGTATCAATCTGGCTGTCACTAAGTTCACCGTTTGAAATATCTGAGTTTTTTACACTCAGTGCAACCTGGGCATTAAAAAGGAATCTCTGCTCATCAAACGCTATGGTAAGGTCAGTACCTGCCACAACGTTTTCCTGAGGAATTCCGCCGAATGCAATATCTTCAAAGTCATCTTTTGAGTGGAGGTAGGATAAGCCCCACTGAAAATTTTCGCCGCTGCCGAATGAAGGTCTTACAGCAAGCACGCTTCTGGTATTTGAACCAAAGGTAACACTTGCATTACGATAACCAGCATTGTATTCAGATGTATATTTTGCTGAATCAAGCGCCACAATATCTGAGCGTCCGAAAGGTGAGTTTGCGGCGGTATATAAAGTATCAATTCTGCCCTGGATACCTCGGTTGATCTCACCAAAAGCTGCCTGCAGGTTAAAGAATCCTAATTCAAGGATGCCATTAAAACCTCTTACTCTTTTACCTGTCATGATGAGAGAAGGGAATCTGGGGGTAGCATCTCCGGCTGAAAGTTTCACCCAGTTGCCAGCGCGAAATTCCGCAAAATAACGGTTGTATGGCTGTCTGGTATCTTCCTCCTCGGATGTTATATATGCATTAGCATTAAGTTCAAATATTTTATACTTGGATTCATAGTTGACGCGGAGGTTATTATACCACGTTGACTTACCCTGTACATCTTCCGAACGGGACTCCGCTGTTACATCACCGCGGTACTCATATTGGTCTCGTCTTTCCTCAGCTAAGGACTCAGAGATTAACTGGTAATCAGAAGACACAGAATGATAGAGTTTTCCGGAATTGTCATAGATTTCAACACGGATGGTAGTTGTTCCTTCATCCATCTTAAGATCCGGATTTTCACCGCTCAGCATGATAAGATCATCCGCAAAGAGCGCGAGTGAAGTTACATCCTGCTCGCCAATAAATATTTTGGTTTTTGAACGGTCAATATTGTCAGATGCTCTCAAAAGAGATACCGAGATAAAAAATTCTGAACGAGGTACTGATGTATTTTTTTCGGGAGCGAGAATAACTACTTCAGCATCCTTGGCTGAGCGAGCTGAAACAGCTATCTGAAGAGGAGGTTCTGAAACGTTTACCTGAACAGGGTAATAGGAAGAACTTCCGTCTTCAAGATTTACACCGATGTAGTACTCCAGGTAGGGTACCCGTACATCTTCACCTGAAAGTGTGTATTCTGCGAGATTGCCTCTCTTGTCCATTTCTGCTTCGGTGAACTGAATTTCACCATAGGGTTTATAGAAGAGGAAAACTGCATTGACGTTATCCGCTTTTATGAGTTCAACCTCAAAGCGCAGAACATCGCCTTCGACCGCTGCTCCCGTTCTGACTTCAGCAATGTATGGGCTTAGCTGAGCAATTGAGGAACTGGTTAAAGTCAGAAAAACAAGAATTAAAGAAAATCTGGTTAAACTGGTATAAAGAGACATAAGCGTTCTCCGGATTGGGTAGTTTTGTTTAGACAACTGAATTCTTAGTGATTAATGACAGCAATTTACGAATAATTTAAAAAAAACAACCCTTAGCTTTCACTAAGGGTTGTTGTTTTTTTAATTATAATCTATTAATAGTCACCGACATATTCGATGATGATGTCACCGATATTTGTCTTAATAATCAGTTTTTTGGTCTGAGGAGTGTTGTTATTGTTGTTATTCAACAGATTCTGAACGTTCGGGTTGTTGCTGACGGGCTGAATATTGATATTTCCGTCATTTCCGACCGTGACAAAGAAACCGCTCGTAACGGTACCCTGCCCCTTATTGCCCTGGGTAGCTTCAATATTGGCAGAGCCGGAGCTAAGACCAAATGTGGTGTTACCATCGCCGTCAACGTCAATAACTCCATCTGTACCGCGGATAGACGCCACCATGGTCGGGGTTGTGAACTTGAACTCTTCGTTACCCTGTCTTTTTACTTCAAAACCAACCTTTCCTTTGTCAACGTAGGTATTCTTTGATATTTCCTTGTTAGCTTTGTCAGCATAGATTTTAAGGGTTGAGTTTTCACGGACTCTCAGGATCGAGTTGTCAGTGAATTTAATAAGAGCCAAAGACTGGCTTCCTGTCTTAATTTCATCGTTGGTACTGAGGGCAGCACCGATTTTTACTGATGACCAGTCAGCTTCGGCTTTTTTCAGGGTTACATCTTTGACAACTTTCATCATGATTGCAACCGGGCTGTCAGCCGGGGGATTTTCACCGCCGCCTGCTGAAACAGTAATGCTAAAAAGAGCCGCTAATAAAATTGTTAATATTTTTTTCATTTTTTCATCTCCTTTTAGTTACTGCCTGTGTTCTGAATAATCTGCACACCTACAACATTTTGCGGGTTGGCCTGAAGTGCCTGCATAATTGCGGTAACCTGTGCCTGTGTCATAAGAGTGCCGTCAGCGTTTCTGAAACTGCTGATTGCAATATTCTGTCCCTGCAGCAGGTTATTAAACTGTGCAATCAAATTTGGAGGCAGATAACTCATGATGGTTGTCAGTGCAGAGTTTTGAATCTGTACCTGAATATTATTCTGGGCAGCGAGAGTGAAACGGACCAGGTTACTCTGCAGACCAAATCCGCCGCTTGGTCCCGGAACAAAAGCTGATACCCGAACAACAATTTCGTCACCGGCAGCCCATTCGCGTTCAATGATTGAACGGAGGTTAACCGTTGTCCTGTTGCCAAGGTCTTTGTTGTCAATAATCGGATTTTCACTGTTCAGGATGTCCTCGTCAGACTGACCGGGTGATTTTCTGTTATTAACTTTTATGAAATAGGAAGCAGCACCGGTAACCTGAGTCCAGGAGACAATTACATCCGTTGGCTGTTCAACTGACCCCTGCATCGGCTGAGTAATGGTGATTGTCTGAGACGGATTGTAAAAAGTCATTGAGCGTTGCTGAGGGTTGGTTATTCCAGGTAAGCTCAGGGGCTGATTAGTTACAGGATCAAGCACCCAAAGGGTAAGTGAGTAGGTTCCGATTGGTTTACCTTTGGCGAGATTCTGGTCAATTGCATCCTGGTTGATGTAATCATCTTCAATTCGGATATCGCCACTTCCGAACTGATTACTCAGAATAATGCGAGAGTTAAATTCCCGGGTACGGAAATCAGCGAGCTTAACAGGGCTTGTGGCGTTGATATCAGTCCAGTACATTTCTCCTGAAATCTTAACCTGGACTCCGGGGTTCATGATTACTCTGAATACCGGTTGTGTGGCTTCAAGTCCGTTTGAAACAACCAAGTTTGCAAAACTGATTGATGGCAGCGGATCAAAAACATCGAGCTGGAAAGCCGTCAGTGTGGTAGTTGGCTGGGCCAAACCGGCTCCAGTGAGCCCCACGAACAGCATTATGGCAGAAAGGAACTTCTTCATTCTGGTCTCCTTGATTGAACTATATTAAAAACTCTTTTTTTGCAGATTGAAGCATTTTCTTCAATTTTCTGAATACAAAATACACTTTATTGGCGCTCTGATTTGTGTTTTACGACAGGTGATAAGAATGGTATGAATCCGTGTGCATAAAATCACATTGCACTTTACACAATTAACTCAGTAAATTACTATCAGGTTCTTATCTTCTTTCAACAAAAATAAATAATTCCTATCATTCATACTATGAAATTAGCGTTAATAAGCAAAATATTCCTGACAATTTTTCTTGCACTCGGACTTTTTTTTTCGGGTTGTTCTGCCTCAGCGGCTGGCGGTGAAGAGGGCAGCACTGCTGAACTGGGGAAAGCCCTGATTTTTATCGGGAAAGGGGAGTACCAGCCCGCTGAAGCTGCCCTTAAGCTGGCAATTAAACTGGCAGAGGCAGAAATTAACCACCTTAATTTCATAAGGGGATATAAGTACCTTGGTAATGTGTATGCTGCATATAATCAGCCCGATGAAGCTCACCGACTATATGACACCGCCTCGGCAAGGGCGGAGGACTACATTATGAAGGCAGAAAGCCAAAAGGATACTGCCCTTTTCAGTTACAAGGTTGAACAGGCAAATATCCTGAATAACAAAGCTATTCTTTATCAGACGCAGTTTGAATTTGATAAGACAATTTTCTCTCTTGAGAAAGTTCTGACCATAGACCGGGAACTGGGGAACAGGGAGGGGGAGTATCTGACCCTCGGAAATCTGGGAAGAGCATATCGCGATGAAGCCGCAGTGGTACTGGGGAAAGAATCAGCAGAAGGGAAAAAACAAATTGAAAAATCAATTGAACTTTTTGATCAGGCATTAGCCATCCGCTATAACTCCACTGACCTTGCAAATAAGGCCCGGTCGTTTGAGCTGCTTGAAAATAAAGCCGGTGCGCTTGAGGTTTATTCATTGGCGGTAAGCCAGTTCAGAAAAGAGGGGAATAACCAGTGGGCATCAATTATAACTGGTAATATAGGCAAGATACTGCTTGATCAGGCGGACGAGGAAACCGATCCGGGTAAAAAGAAGTCACTGTATATATCAGCTAAAGACTCGCTTAACTATTGTTTGCAGGGCATAGAAGCGGTCAGGGGAAATATCGGCAAGGATGCTGCCCGTTCAACGTTTTTTGATGATAAAATTTTCTATTATGAAAATCTGATGCGCGCGCAATTTAAACTGGAAGAAAAAGAAGAACTGCTTAATACCATTGAACGCGCCAAAGCACGCTCTTTGCTTGATTTGTTATATACTAAAGATTTCTCGTCATCAAAACAGTACTCTGATGAGGTTAAGCTGCTGATAAAAAGAGAGAAAGAACTTTCTAACAGTATCGGGAGAACTCAGAATGACCCCGACAGCGCAGAAGTATTAAAGAACTACACCCGGCTTTATGATGAAGTTATTAGTCAGCTATCAGAAAAAGAGCCGGAATTTGCATCCCTGAAACAGGTGGCTCCGGCTTCACTTAAGCGCATCAGGGAACTTCTGCCTGACTCAGCGATGATGCTCGAATTTTTTACCGGCAAGAATTTTTCCGCGGTTCTGCTTATCACCAAAGACGATATCAGGGTCAGAGAGCTGAACTTTGGTTCATATTCCATTGAAGATACAATTCATTCACTCAGGGAGTCCTTTGTTCAGTTCAATACTGACGCGGGCAAGTTCAAAAGAAAAATTATGGATCAGGAGCGGGAAAAAGGTAACCGGAATTGGGTAGGTATCTGGCAGGAGGAATGGAAAAATACGGTAACCAGCGATGACTGGCAATGGCGGCTGCTCAATCTGCACGGACTTTTAATTGGTAAAGAGTTTGCTGACTTGCTCAAAAGCGCAGAAATGGTGTATATTGTCCCCCACGGAATTTTGCACCATTTACCATTTGGTGCACTGATCACCTCTCCGCTTAATCTTGATTTCAGCAGGACAAAGCATCTGGTACGCCCTAAATTCTGGATTGAGGAAAAGTCTCTGATATTCCTCCCGTCGGCGAGCGTATTGGAATTTATTACAAAGAAAAACTCAGACAACTTTTCGAACGCACTAATTATCGGGAATCCTGTCTATCCTTCCCCTACTTGGGCAAAGCTGCCTGGGGCGGAGGAGGAGGCCAAAACTATTTCTGATGAGTTTACTGAAAAGACTCTGCTTATTCAGCAGGAAGCAACAGAATCTTTTGTGAAGCAAAATATAGGTAAATTTAATGTCGTTCATTTTGCCACACACGGCGAGTTTGATGCAAATGCGCTCGAGTCGAAGGTTTTGTTTACCGCCACACAGGATGATGATGGCTATCTGACGGCACACGAAATATTCGACCTTGACCTTAATGCCAGTCTGGTGGTACTGAGCGCATGTCAGTCAGGACAGGTGGGGGGATATATAAGAGACCGGGAGTCTGCCGGTGATGATCTGGTCGGGCTGACCCGTTCATTTATTTTTGCCGGAGCACCGAGGATAATAGCCACACTCTGGTTTGTGGATGACAAGTCCACCTCCTCGGTTATGAAAAAGTTTTATGAAAATAAGCTCCGGAGCGGGCTACCGGTTCATGAGGCACTGCGCCAGGCCCAGCTTGAGGTGCTGAAAAGTGATGAAAACATTGACTGGGTACACCCTTTTTACTGGGCTCCCTACTTTTTAACAGGAATGCATTAATTCCCGGGAACAAATCCGGAACTGATGATATATAATAATCAACAACAATTTTATTTCTTATCATCAATTATTTCTCAAGGAGATTTCAAATGAAAAACTCAAAAATGTTCGCAATCGTTCTCACACTCGTTTTTTCACTCTTCTTTTCTTCTGCAGTAATGGCACAGGAAAAAAAGCCAAAGGAAGAAAATAAAAAATCCAAAGAACAGCTTGTAGTGCCTGCATCTACCATTGACTTTAAGGCACAGCTTAAATCAACAAACTCTTCACTTGAATCGCTCGGCAAGCTGATTGAAGACGGAAGAAAAAATGCTGAAGTAAATACGCTGCTTGCGGCATCTATGATTCTTTTCCTCGAAGAGAACAGCACAAAGATGAAGGCACAGATAACCGGTATGGATCTTCTGAAGGAAGCAACAACACTGGCTACAACTCAGAAGAACACCGCTGCTCTTGGTACCGTTAAGGCATTCTGGGAAAGCCCTCTCTTTGGCAACGATAAAGACAAAGCAAAGGAAGTGGCCTCAACCATTACCAACGTTGAGCAGGAACTTGCTTCAAACCGCGGTCCCGGCGCAAAGGTTGTGGATGTTAAAGTGGAAAACTTTACAAACTATACCATCTATGTATATGTTGACGGAACCTATAAAGGTTATATTAATTCAGGTTACTACATCGTTTATAACAACATCGGCACCGGCTGGACTGACTTCTACGCTGAGACCGATAACATCTGGAGCTCATCACAGGGTAAGTATATCTACTACTACTGGTCGAACTCATACAACCTGACAAACTATGACTACACTTACGAAACCGATTTCACCTGGTCAGTTTATTAAGAATTTTTTCCGGAACGGATCCTGCAAAAGGATCCGTTTCTGTATTTTAAAGTAAAAAGATTTTCTGAGGAGTAACTCAAATGAACATAGCCCGGATTCACCTTTTCTTACTCGCTTTTGTGGTGCTCTTTTCTGTAGCCGACCTCATGGCGCAGGAAGCAAATATATTTAACCATAAGGATCTTACGGTTGATTCAGCCCAGTCGCTGCAGGATCTTGGAGTTAAGGACTATGAAGAGGGTGAGTACTGGCTTGCAATACGCAAATGGATGGACTGCATACCTGCATACGAAAAAGGCGGTGAAATCGGGCTATTAGTCTCGGTTCTCTCCAATATAGGGCTTGCATACGAAAATCTATATATACCTGTTCTCTCCGCATATTATTATAATCTTGCGTACGAGGTTTCAAAAGCAGCGCAGCTTTCAGCCAACATACACCAGTATTCGGGCTTTATTTACGGAACTCTCATAAAATATGAATTGTACTCACATGCAGCGATCTTTTTTGCCGAAAGGAAAAAAATGGCTGACTCCCTTGGTGAGGGCTATGATGCTGATATAGATAAAGCAGCGCTTGTAGCTGACTCGGTGAAATCAGCGGAACAATGGCTCACAAAAAACCGTGCTGAGTCAATGAAGAACCTTAATCCCTCAAAATCGGCTTTTCAGACCTATCTGATGGCAGCGGTTTATTCTGTGAGAACGGGTAAATATAAAGATGCGGATCTACTCCTGGCAAAAGCATCTTCAATGATGCAGTTTGCTGCTCCTTATGAAGTGCACTTGTTTTCCGCTGCAGCTACCGGACTTGAAATAGCAGCAAGGATATTTAACAAGGAGCTAAACACTGCACCTAAAAGGACAACGCAGACGGTTAAGAATGAGTTTTATATACTCAGTTTATTATATGTTACTTCAGACTCAGCCGTGGCGATAGTACTCGGCGGAACAGAAGACGGAATTTTTGTGGGCTCACAGGGTGATATATCCGGCGCATACTTCACTGACCTTGAGGCGCACTCCTCTTTTTATCTGGGGCAGATACGTGTTATAAAAGCAGACAAACATACCTCAGTCATTGGTCTAAAGCTTAAAACCCCCGGCAAGGAAGGCAAACTTGTCTATCCTGGTGATTTTGCCGGTCTTGAAGTATATAGCCCTGAGCGCTCATTTCAGAGTCTGCTTGAAAAAACTGCTATGATTAATATGAGCTACCGTTCGCTCGGCAATGAAATTTTTTATTCAAGGTTTATGCTTAACCGCTATAACAACCCCTCACTTGAAAAACGTGTTGTTGAAGCGCTTGTAAAAGACCTTCAAGATTCACATGACCGTTACTCGCAATACGTAAAAGACTACCCCACCTGGAACGAGCCCTCAACCACCGGCTATTACAAAGGGGTGAGCATGATGGACGGAATCAAAAATTCTGATTATGAAGCCGTTGCTGTATATCTGACCTATGTTTCAGAATACCCGGGTTCATGGAATGGTAAAAACTCTCAGTTCCCGGTGACATACGCCACCTGGCTGCTGAGCGACTCTCCGCTTAATAAGGCGCAGTTGAAAAAGCTGCTCTATGATAATATTGGCATAATGCGACCTGCTGATTTTATGGACCGCTTTAAGGCGAGTCTGGAAGATGAATCGCTCATTGGTGAAATAGCCGGCGGTATTGAAGATTCAATGGTAGTTCAGCCGGGTGTATATCCGGAGCAGATTGCACAACTGCTGTATCTTGACTCTTTAGCTTCTTTTTTACCATCAAGTTGGGACTATATGAAAACGAATTTTGAACTCGGACAGGCATACCGAGATACTAAGGAATATGAAAAGTCTGGACACCACTTCCGGAAGGCACGATATTTATACGCAAAGGGGGACTATATATGGGATGCAGCAGAAACGCTTCATAATGACGCACTTAATCTGCAGGATCAGGATTTCCTGAAAGAGTCTGCAGCTATGTTTGACTCGGCAATTACCCTTAAGATTCAGGTTTCCGCAAAGGAACCATCGGATGCGTTATATGAAACGATTGCCTCTTCACTCTGGGGGAAAGCATGGTCAGTCAGGTATCTTAATGAATATGATGAAGCTATTACTATATATCAGCTTTCTGTTGCTTATTACGATTCATCCGGCAGAAAGTCTGCCAAAGTTTCTAAACTGACCGTTCTTGATAATATTGGTGAAATATATGAGAAGAAAGGAGAGCATAACCGGGCTATTGAACATTATCTTGGCATGATGTCGCTGATTAAAGAGCTTAATAATGAACAGGAAGAGGGGGAAGCTCTTAACGATATCGGTTATAACTATTCGCAGCTTGGCGAATATCAAAAAGCAATTGAATATTATACAAAAGGATTTGAAGTTCACACCAGGAGGGGCAGCTCTCAGGATGCAGGTTTTTCTACTTCCAACATCGCCCAGATTTATTGGACGTTAGGTGAATATGATAAAGCGATCGCAACCCATCATAACGCTATCAAACTGCGCGAAAAGGCAAATGACCTGGCAGGGCAGGGGTACTCATGGAGCAAACTGGGTGCTCTTTATAAGGAAAGCGGAGACCCGGCAAAGGGCATAGAAGCTTTTGAAAAAGCAGTTAAGTTTTACGAACTGGCCGATGACGAAAGCGGTCTGGCTGACGTATATAAAGACCTTGGTGACCTTTATCTTAAAGTAAAGGACCTCTCAAAAGCAAAAGAAAAACTTGAAAAATCACTTGACCTTAAACGTGATCTTAAAGACCCTTTCAAACTTGCTGAGGCATATTTTGATATTGCCTCAGTATATTACTCTTATGTTGACTACGCGTCTGCGGAGACAAACTGGAAAAAAGCGCTTGAGATGTATGAGCAGATAGGCGACTTCAGCGGCAGGGTATATACTCTGGCGAACCTCGGGCTTCTTGAGTATGTTTATCACAAGAGATTTAATGACGCGCTTAAAACCTTTAACCTTGCGGTTCGTTTGTCTGCTGAGGTGAATAATGACAATAATCTGGCGTACTGCTATCAGAGGATAGGCAATCTTTACAAGGAAAATGGCGACATAGAATTGAGTAAGAAATATATAGACTCTTCTTATGCAATTTATGTTAAACTGGGCGACCTGGCTAAAGTTTCGAGCACCATGGTTGACATCGGTTACTATTTTATGAGCCGTGGCGACTTTAAGACCGCTGATTCGCTTTTCTTAGAATCTCAGAAGATGGCAGTTGAAGCAAAGAATAATAATCAGATTGCCATTGCGAACCAGAGTATAGCTGATATGGCGCTTTACACCGGTGAGTTTAAAAAAGCACTCAACATTCTTGAAGAAACTAAAGCCATTTATGAAAAGATTGATAACTTCTGGGGACTGGCATCAATCAATCTGAGTTTAGGTAACGTTTACAACCACATGGGTGAATTTGCCAAGGCAATTTATCATTATGACATTGCAGACAGTCTCTACGCAAGCAAGGATGATGACTACAGCAGTGCTACGCCTATTAATAATAAGGGAACAATCTACTACTGGCAGGGAGATCATGAGTCCGCGCTGCCTCAGTTCTACAAGGTGAAGGAAATACTTGAAAAGTATAGCGCGAAAAATGAGTTTTACGCGATCGTCCTTTCTAATATAGGAGAAGTTCTTGCTGAACAAAAGAAATTTGATGAGGCAAAGAAGTATCTTGATGATGCAAAGAAAATGGCTGACGGGTTCAATTTTAACTCACTGCAGGTTACGGTGAACACCATCTTTGCGAAGATGTTTATCGCACAGGAGAAATATGATGAAGCACAGAAATACGCCGATGAAGCATACCGCCTGGTTAAAAAATCTGGTGAAAAAGACCGCTTAACCGATGTTGCTAACATTAAGGGTAAACTTGCTTATTTCAAAAAGGACTTTAAGACCGCGCTGCAGTATCTTGATGAGTCAATTGCCACCTCAAGACAGATTGGTTCTACAAGATACCTATATCAGCCCCTCTATATGCAGGGACTTATCTACCGCGATCAGAATCAGGTTGACCTTGGTATCCACCGCCTGAAAGAAGCTATTGAAGTGGTTGAAACCATACGCGGTAAACTGACCGGAGGAGAAAAAGCAGCAAAGCTCTTCTCAGCGGGTGAGGAAAAAGTTAAAATCTACGAAGAAATAATTTCACTGTATATACAGAAGAACGAAATAGACAGCGCGCTGATCTTCCTGGATAAGAGCAACAACGAAGCTCTGAAACAGCAGTTCGGGAAGCTTGATGTAAAATTTAAGGATGAAGACAAAAACGAAGCTATTACCAAAGAAAAAGACCTAAAGAGCAAGGTTAACGGCATTGAGGAAGAAATTGCCAAAGTAAAATCAAAGCCGGAGTCGCAGCAAAACAAGGAATATCTTGAAAGTCTGGAGAAGAACAAAAATGTTGCTGAAAAAGAGTATATAAACTTCATCACCCAGACGGTGAAGGAGTTCCCCACTCTGCAGAATTACTTCGCAAGTAATATAAACCCGAAGAGCTTCATCCGTTCAAAGAGCAAAATTCCGCAGGATGTGGCGGTACTGGCATATCTTATGGGGGAAAACCAACTTTATATATTTGCCGCGTCAAAGGATACTGTTGTTGCAAAAGTTATTCCAATTACGAAGGATAAGATTGAAAAGTCCGTAGTGAAACTTTACCGCTTTATGAAAGACGGACAAATCGGGAAATCACTGGGTGATCTTGACCCGAATACGTTTCTGCCAAAAACTTCAGGTAAGGAGCTTGTGGTTGATTCAAAACTGAAACCATTTCTCAGTACCTCTGATGAGCTTTTCCAGACACTCATTGGACCGGTTTATGATATCATTAAGGACAAGAAAAAACTTTCTATTATTCCTTACGGAAAACTCTATTATCTTCCGTTTGAAGCGCTTTCATCGGTTGAAGCGGATCAAAGAGTCTTCATGAATCAGAAGTATTCAATCTTCTATATCAGCACGCTCGATATTTTTACCGGTCAGCAGGATGAGGATGACATTGATTTCAGGGTAATGGCATTTGGTAATGCTGATAACACCCTGCCGAATTCTGAAATTGAAGTGAATGATCTGAAGAAAATTTTTGAGAGCTCAAAAATTTATGTCAGGAAGGAAGCATCTGAGGATAAAGTTAAAAATCTTACTCCTGATTTTAACGCTATTCACTTTGCAACGCATGGCAACCTTGATTATAACAAAGTCGAGAACTCTTATCTGACCCTGGCAGCAAATGATATAGCAGGTGAGGACGGTCGACTTACCATTGAAGAGGTATGGGGGCTCTCAAACCTGAATCAGTATAATCTGGTTACACTCTCTGCCTGTCAGACAGCAGTTAGCGATGAAATCATTCAGGGGTGGATGGTTAATCCGGCAAACGCATTCTTTGATGTTGGGGTTAAAACCGTTATCGCCTCCCTCTGGCAGGTGGATGATGAGGCAACCTCGATTCTGATGAATGCTTTTTACAAGAATTTGAAGACCATGAATAAAGTAACCGCGCTTCAGGAGGCAAAACGGGTGCTTCAACAGAACCCGAAATTTGTATTTCCATACTACTGGGCATCGTTCGTGATGGTCGGAGACTACAAATAAAATTACTAATAAAAAATTAAGAATTAAGAATTTTCAGATTTTAATGAAACAGTAAGGGGTAAATTCCTAGGAGATTGTACGGGATCAGTGTGAAAACAGTTTCTGTATAGGTTGTGCTTGCAATAGCCGCCGGATTCATCTGGGGATGTGGGGATGAGTTCGGCGTAAATCTGCGTGATCTGCGGGAACATGTTACTTGATCAGGAAAGAGTTGCGAGATCATCGGGGACTCTTCACCTGCCGATGGGGGACATATCGGATCGGTGGATGACAGGATAATTTCTGGCTCAAATGAGTTATTTGGTCAGTTTTTTGAGGATTTTACTTGTTTTTAAACGGAATTCCTTAACTTTCGGGATAAAAGTTATCCGGATTCGGGAACTTTTACCGGTTTTGTGTGCTATAATATTCAGAAACAAATTTTTTCAATAATCATCCATTCACAGGAGATACAATGTTCACTACAAATCGTTTCGCAGCTCTCGTTCTTATGCTTGCGTTTTTATTCACCTCAGTTTCTGTCGCTCAGGACAAGAAGCCAAAGGAAGAAAACAAGAAATCAAATGAAACCGTTACCGTTCCGGCTAACACCATTGATTTCAAAGCTCAGTTAAAGTCATCCAACTCATCTCTGGATAACCTCGGTGCAATGATCGAAAACGGTCGTAAAAAAGCAGAAGTTAACACCATCATCGCTGCTGCTATGATTCTCTTCCTCGAGGAAGGCGCAACTAAATCAAAAGCACAGATTACCGGTATGGATCTTCTTAAAGAAGCTACTGACCTGGCTACCAAACAGAAGAATGTAAACGCTCTTAAGACCCTTCAGGGCATTTGGGAAAACTCAATGCTCGGTAATGACAAGAATAAGTCAAAAGATCTCGGGGCCACAATCTCTTCAGTTGAAGCTGAGCTTGCTTCTACCAGAGGTCCGGGCGCAAAAGTTGTTGACGTAAAAGTTGAAAACTTCACCAACTATACCCTCTATGTTTACGTAGACGGTGTTTACCAGGGTTATCTTAATGCAGGTTACTACATTGTATATAACAACGTTGGTACCGGCTGGACAGATTTCTACGCTGAAACAGACAATATCTGGAGCAGCTCACAGGGTAAATACATTTACTATTACTGGTCAAACTCATACAACCTGACCAATTATGATTACACCTACGAAACAGATTTCACCTGGTCAGTTTATTAAGAGGAAATAATCCTCCTTTTTTCAAAGGGCTGTCTGAATAAGGCAGCCCTTTTTTTATGAATTATAGAGTATGAATTATGAATTGGGGAGAAATCGGAGATTGGGGGAAATTGACCTGCGTAAAAACCGACAACCTGTCTTTATTTTATTATTGAACACCTGATCCAGGCGTGATTGCAGTTTGCAGAATATAATCTCCCGGGTAACATGTCCAATTCCGGAACCCATATCTCATATTCTGATAAATTCATATATTTGCGTGGTTTTCCTGCTAACAATATAACTCTGATCATTTGACGTATTGATAACGATAATCTCTAATACGATTGAAATGCAATGACCCTTGAAGATTTAGGATATAACACTCTCCTTGATAAGTTCAGAATAGATCATCACCTGATTGATTTTGAAATCGGGAGAGTTATTTCTGAGCACAAAGAGCGGTATGTGGTCAAAACAGCAGAGGGGGAATTCCACGCTGAGATAACCGGTAATATGCGGTTCACGGCCAGGAACCGGGAAGATTTTCCGGCGGTGGGTGATTGGGTTGCACTTACTATCTATGATCATGATTTAGCGATAATCCACAGCATATTGCCAAGGTTTTCGATTATTAAAAGGCAGGCCGTTGGGCAGTTCGGAGAGGTTCAGATTATTGCGGCAAATATTGATTTTGCTTTTCTGGTGCAGGCCGCTGACAGAGATTTTAACATCAATCGCCTGGAAAGATACCTGACGTTATGTTACACATCAAAAGTTACTCCCTTAATTGTTCTCACGAAAACTGATTTATTTGACAATACGAAAATTGATGAACTAAAAGAGAGAGTCTCACAGCGGATTGCTGATATCCCGGTTTTACCGGTCAGTAATGAGACCAGAAAAGGATATGAGGCCTTATATACATCCATAAAAAAGGGGAAAACCTATTGTCTGCTTGGTTCATCTGGTGTCGGTAAATCTACTTTGCTGAATAATCTTTCAGGTAAATCATTGATGAAAACCGGAACAATAAGTGAGAGTACGAATAAAGGAAAACATGTTACAACTCATAGGGAGTTAATTCTGCTTGAACATGGCGGTGTTCTGATTGACAATCCCGGAATGAAAGAAGTTGGTATTGCCGATACCGCAGGCGGACTGGAAACTACTTTTGATATGATTCTCAGTCTTTCTGAAAATTGCAGATTCAAAGACTGCACGCATACAATTGAGCTTGGCTGCTCGGTTCTTGATGCTATTGAAAAAGGAGAATTAGACAAAGATTCCTACCAAAACTATCTGAAACTGGAGAAAGAGAAAAAGCACTTCGAAATGACCACTGCCGAAAAACGGAAAAAAGACAAACTGTTCGGTAAGATGATGAAGAATTACAAAAAAGATTTTTATAAGAAAAAGTGACTGAGGAAAATCCGCTTGATTTGATTCCAATCCGATCACGGTTAGAATTGCGGTGATGATCTCCCTTTGCTAGAAATTGATCTGCTTTGCGGGATTGTGATTAAAGGGTCATCCCGCAAGCGGGATCCAGAAGGATTCGGTTATGACCTGTTTATGGATTTTTATAATTTTTCATGGATGCCTTTTACTCCCTGACCCCGCAAAAAATAGGTAGTCTGTTTCTTCAGCAGAAGAGCAAGTTTCAGGAAAGATGCAAATGATTTTGAGTATTCGGCTTCTATCAGACAATTGGATAATCGTGCTTCCTTCTTCTTTTCTGCATATTGCAGCATATCATAAACTGAATCTTTCTTCAATTTTGCACTCTGGTTCATAAACTCGTGCAGATTTCAGATAAACTGAATTATTATATTGCATTATTCAGGTAAAATTTATACGTTTGCCGTTAATATGGGATTTACTCCTGAGAGAATAATTAGTATGGAGATGTTTTTCAGAGTTTTTGAATGGTAAAAATATCATGTTCTGTGAGTCGTTTTATGCGGCAGCATGATTCTGACAAATCAAAAATATGGTCAATTTTAGTTCTTAAATTTATTAATTTCGGTAGTGTAAAGGAGAGATTC
>JADLAF010000105.1 GCA_020848375.1 Ignavibacteriaceae bacterium | reverse complement strand
GCTTCCATTCTTGCTAATTCTTCAGTAAAACCAAGATTTACTTCTTTGAAGTTGCCGCTTCTTTCCAGAGGATTCTGTTCAGGCATCGGCTGTCTGGGAATTTTCATTCTCTCTTTTTTTGTTAATGGTGTTGTCATACTACTGCCGGCTCCTCTTTCTGTGTGTTCTTAAATTCATCATATATACGGTCATAGTTGCAGAGATGATCATGCAGTGAAATTTTTTCCCAGTCACCGTAGGTTTTATTCCTCTTCATCAGCAGTTCAAAATCCACCTGATGTGCATCAAACTCAGGACCGTCAACGCATACGAAAACGGTTTTGTTATCAACCGTTGCGCGGCATCCTCCGCACATTCCCGTGCCGTCAACCATAACAGGGTTTAAGCTGACCACTGTTTTAATACCGTAAGGTCTTGTGGTCTCAGCAACCGCGCGCATCATGGGAATAGGGCCGATGGCTAAAACAAAATCTATTTTTCTGCCTGAGTCAATCAGCTCTTTCAGCTTCTGGGTTACAAAGCCATGATAGCCGTAACTTCCGTCATCAGTGGTGATATATACTTCGTCAGAAACTTCCTGGAGTTCTTTTTCAAGAAGAACCAGCTCTTTGTTTCTGGCACCTGAAATAGCGATGGTATGGTTACCTGCCTGTTTGAGTGCAACAGCTATCGGGTAGGCAATGGCAGTACCAACTCCGCCGCCGATACTGACCGCGGTTCCGAAATTTTCAATATGGGAAGGTTTGCCAAGAGGGCCAACTACATCGTGGATATCTTCACCGGCACTCAGGGTATTCAGTTTTTTGGTAGTCTTACCCACTCCCTGAACAATGATGGTGATTGTGCCTTCGGAGGCATCTGAGTCAGCTATGGTGATGGGAATTCTTTCCCCGGTTTCATCCAGCCGGAGGATGACAAACTGCCCGGCTTTGCGTTTCTTTGCGATTTTTGGGGCCTGGATGGTGAAACGCTTCACATCAGGCGCAATAAATTCTGCTTTTACGATTTGATACATTGTGTTCCTGTTACTAATACCCCCACTCTGCAATTTTAGTACCAGAAAATCCGTCCAAAAAGAGCGAAATCAGCACAAAATCAAAGGTTTATACCACACAGAAACGGGCTGCTTTTTAAGGTATGCTTTTTGCTTGAGAATTTCTCAGATTTGGAAAGAAAAACTTGAAAACTTTTGTAATTTTTATTCACTAGATCAGAATCCATGAGTGAAATTGTCATTTACAAGTCCCCTGAAAATCAAGCACAGGTTGAGGTTACATTTGAGGGGGAGACTTTTTGGCTATCCCTCAACCAAATTTCTTCTCTTTTTGGCAGAGACAAATCTGTTATTTCCAGGCATCTGAAGAATATTTTCTCTTCCGGAGAACTTGACAAAAATTCAGTTGTTGCAAAAAATGCAACAACTGCCTCAGATGGTAAAACCTACGAAGTAGAATACTACAATCTTGATGCAATAATATCGGTAGGTTACAGAGTTAATTCAGTTCGTGGTACCCAATTCCGTCAATGGGCAACCCAGCGCCTGAGGGAATATTTGGTAAGTGGATATGCAATCAATGAAAAACGGCTGGCAGAAAAGCAACAGCAGGTAGAATATCTTAAGTCGGGAATCCGCATCCTCAGAGCCGTGCCATTAGCGAGCAGGCATCTGCTGAGGATAGCAATATACTTTCCGTTTTTGCAAAAGGACTTGCTCTGCTTGATGATTACGATCACGAACAACTTGATATTAAAGGGAAGACGATCAGAGAGACTGTTTACCCGGATGTTAGGGAGTATTTAGAAATAATTGCAAAAATGAGGTCATCATCCTCATCTGGAGTTTTTGCCGTTCCTAAAGATCAAAGTTTTTACAGTTCTGTTAGTCAGATAGCACAAAGTTTTAACGGCGAAGAGCTGTACAAAAGCATCGAAGAAAAAGCAGCCACACTGTTATACCTTATAGTAAAAAACCATTCATTTGTTGATGGAAATAAGAGAATTGGGGCCGCCTGTTTTCTCTATTTTCTGCGGCAGAATAATCTGCTTTATAAGAAAGATCAGTCCCCGGTAATCAGCAACGATACCTTAGCAGCGATAACACTTTTCGTTGCAACTAGTAAAAAAGAGGAGATGGATACCGTGAAGAAAATGGTTATAAGTATATTAAACAGAGGAATTGCCTGAGTTTTCAAAAAAAGTGGAAAACAAAAAAGGACGCACACGATAAACGCGATTATTCCGATCAGCGAAAATCCGCGTTGCGCAGTATCCGTACAATCAGCGCCCCATCAGTGAAGCAAAGAATCACTTCTGCGCTAATCTGCGGGAAACCTTTCCGATCCGTATGAATCAGCGCTGCTTGAGCATCCGTACTATCAGCCTCCCATCATCGCAGTATAGTTTAGTAGTTTAGGTTCCGATTCCTAATAAATCAGAGCTCCGAAGCATCTGCTTAAAATCCGCGGGCCATTTTCCGGAAAGTTTAACGCAGAGGGGAACGAAGTTTACGCAGAGTCTCGCAGAGGGAAAATGAATTGAATGTTCTTCCATCAACATAAATTTTCTACGGGATCAGCGGAAAAATTTTGTACTTATCAATAATGCCAGATGCAGAGGTTTTGCAGTATATATCATTTCGCTCTTCTGAACAGATCAGCCATACTGATATATATAGCAACCCGATACCCTTAAAACCCCGCGGACGCGGTCAAGCGCATTGATTCTGATTGATTTTTTTTGTATCTTTGTACATTGCAATTCATGTTTCCGGCAGAACAACCCTGATAGCCGGAAATCTTTCTGCCACCTGATAAGAAAGGAGTAGCATGAAAAATGTTATAGCCATCCGTAAGGAGACAAAAGATAAAACACAGCGCCGCACGCCATTGGTACCTGAGCATGTAAGCCACCTTGTGCGCAAACATGGCGTTAAAGTACTGGTTGAACCCTGGGAACAGAGAATTTTTTCTGACCAGGAGTATAAAAAAGCCGGGGCAATTCTCACCCGCGACCTCTCACAGGCCAACATCATATTCGGCGTAAAAGAAATAGCCCCGCTGTACCTGATCCCTGATACCGCCTATTGTTTTTTCTCCCATGTCATTAAGGGGCAGACGTATAATATGGGTATGCTCAAAGATATTATGGATAAAAATATATCACTGCTTGACTACGAACTGGTTAAAGACCATCAGGGCAGGCGGCTCATCTTTTTTGGAGAGTACGCCGGACTTGCAGGAACCATAGACACCATGTGGGCTCTCGGTAAGCGGCTTCAGCATGAAGGAATTAAAAATCCCTTTTCACACATACAGTACGCCACAAACTACCTGCGGCTTTATGAAGCCCGTGATGCATTCCTTGAGGCAAGTTATCAGATTTCAGAAAAAGGTCTGCCAAAGCAGCTTACTCCCCTTGTTGTCGGTATAACCGGAACCGGTCATGTAACAAAGGGTGCGCTCTCACTTTTTGATATGCTCCCGACTGTTACACTCAATCCTGAAGAACTTGCGCAGTTTTTCAAAAAAGGAAAATTTTCCAACAAAGTGGTATATGAAGTTCTGTTTCAGAAACATCATCTGTATAAACGAAAAAAGGGGCAGGAGTCATTCAATCTGAAACACTTCAATGCCAATCCGTCTGAATATACATCCGCACTTGAGCAGTATCTCCCTTTTCTGACTGTTTTGATTAACGGTATATACTGGGACTCCCGCTTTCCGAAGTTAGTAACCAAGAAGTTTACCAAACAGCTTTTCAGCGGAAGAAAGCAACCCCGGCTCAGAGTTATTGGTGATATAACCTGCGACATTGAAGGTTCCATTGAGATTAATCTTGAAGAAACCAATATGACCAATCCCGTCTATGTGTATGATGTGCGTGACGGAAAAATTCACTATGGCGTGGAGGGCAAAGGTCCGATTGTTCTTGCAGTTGATAAACTCCCCAATGAACTTGCTTATGAAGCATCATCCTCATTCGGCTCAGCTTTGGTTCCATTTGTACCCATGCTCGCAAATACTGATTTAAAGTCGCAGCGCGGAATCACACAACTACCGCATGAGTTTACAAACGCACTGATTGTTCAGAGCGGCAAGCTCACCAAAAATTATTCTTATCTTAAAAACCATATAACAAATGTACTAAAAAAATGAAACGGATTTTAATTTTCGGAGCAGGTAAAAGTTCACTCTATCTCATAAACTACCTTCTTGGCATTGCAAAAGAAAGAAACTACTTTGTAACCGTCTGCGACAGAGATGAGCGGTCAGCTCAGGAAGCAATTAATCATCATGCGCAGGGGCAGGCAATAGGGATGGATATCAATGACAGCATCACGCGAACCAGTTTGATCGCTTCCACTGATATTGTCATCAATATGCTCACCAGGCCTTATCAGTTTCAGATTGCTCTTGATTGCCTGAATGCAGGAGTCTCAATGATATCGGCTTCGTATGAAGATCCAAAAGTAAAAACTCTTCACCGTGATGCAGTCCAGAAAAACATAATAATTCTGAATGAGATGGGGCTTGACCCGGGTATTGATCACATGCTTGCTATGTCTTTACTGAGCAGTCTTAAGGAAAAAGGCGCAGTAATAAAAAGTTTCCGCTCTTACGGCAGCGGACTACCTGAGGAAAAGATAGAAACAAACCCGTTTGATTATGCAATCACCTGGAATCCGCGTAACGTTTTACTTGCCGGCGAGGATGGTGCTATATATAAAGAAGACGGAAAAATTAAAATGCTCCCCTTTCACCGCATCTTTGACAGAACCTGGGGAGTGCCTGTGAAAGGACTTGGATATTTTGAAGCATATCCTAACCGGGATTCTCTTTCTTACGGGTCGCTGCTGGGCATTAACGAGAGTCATACCGTTATAAGAGGAACACTCCGCTACCCCGGATGGAGCGAAGCATGGAAGCAGATCATTCAGCTCGGAATGACAAACGAACTTATTCTTATTCCAGATTTACCGGAAATGACCTACCGTCAGTTTACTGCAATGTTCCTTCCCTCATCAACCACTGATGCTAATGCTGAGCAGGAAGCGGCTAATTATCTGGGGATAAGTCCGACTGGCAACATCATGTCAAAGCTCGCCTGGCTGGGGCTTTTCTCAAGAGAAAAAATAGGAGGAAAAGCAAAAACCGCGGCTCAGGCCATGACTCAGCTTATCCTCAAAAAATTTACACTGCCTGAAGGTATGACCGATATGGTTATTCTCCAGATTGAAGTTGAAGCAGAGTATCCGGCTGAAAATAACAGAAAAGAAAAAATCAGCCGACTGATGATTGACCACGGAAAGGGTTCATCACTTACGGCAATCTCACGCACTGTCGGACTCCCCGTTGCGGCCACTGCAGATCTGCTTCTGCAAAAAAAGATTCAGCTTATCGGGGTGCAGATACCAACCCACCCGGCTATATATGGGCAGGTGCTTCCTGCACTGGTCGCAAACGGGTTAAAATATACGGATGAGAATTATGAAGGATGAAGTATGAAATATAAATTGTAGAGACGATGCACTTGACCCGATGCATCGGGTC
>JADLAF010000104.1 GCA_020848375.1 Ignavibacteriaceae bacterium | reverse complement strand
GTTAATAATAACCCGATCATAACAACTGATTGTCCCCTCGATGATGGCTTCATACTTCTTATGGAATACGGATTTCATGGTAAACCTCTATAATATTTATCGCCTAAATTTAATGAAATTTCCTTTTGGTTCTGGCTACGCCAGCGTATGAAGTATGAATTTCATCTTCCACAACTTCGTACAGACAGATGATAATCTGTCTATTCAATGTACAATTAACAATGAACAATGAACAATTTTCAGAAGGAATTCAAATTTCGTACAGACAGATGACAATCTGTCTCCGACCACAAAAACTGTACCCCTCGAGTAAAGACGCAAAGAAGAGTTTAACGCAAAGTTAATTGACAGCGCTTTTTCAATGGAGAATTAACATAATATAATTCTCCATTGTCCATTCTCTATTATCAATTATTTCAGTATTGTCATCTTTCTGGTAATGCTGGTTCCGTTCCACTCTGCACGATAGAAATAGATGCCCGATGAAAACTCTGTGGCATTAAAGTTAACAATATGCTCTCCGGCTTGAAGGATTTCATTAGTTAGTGACTTTACCTTTTGCCCGAGGATGTTATATAGATTCAGCTTAACCAGTCCTGCAGCCGGTATGGCAAAACGAATAGTTGTCTCCGGGTTAAATGGATTAGGGTAGTTTTGTGAAAGCGAAAACTCAGTCGGAACAATCGCGGTGTTTTCTTCTATGGAAGTTGTATAATCAGTAAAGTTGCTGTTATAAATCTGATGGGCGAAATCAGTAACATCCTGCACTTTTTTTATTGAGTTTAATGCATTATTACTTCGTCCTATTGCCAAAGAAACTAAAAAAGAAACCGGTTTGTTTTTTTCCATCCTGAAAGGTCCAGCAGTTAATAGAAATCGCTGATCTAATTCAGTGGTATTGAGCCACCCTGTACCAGAAACCAGGTTGCCACTATACATAAAATGAGGATTAATATTATCGCAGTTCGAAAGCGCAGGGCCATTCCCAAAGCTCCAACTGCAAACATCTATGGGCTGCCCCCAATTATCATTGCCATGTTGTATATTGCGAAGCATTTCGGTTAAAGATTGTGACCCAACCTGCGGATGTGACTGCATTGTTTGCATAAATGAAGAGACAGGGACAAAACGCGCACCAGTAACAGTTCTTTGTCCTATAACAGGACCAAAATTCACTGATACTGAATCAATCGGAGTATCGGTACCCTCATCATAGAGTCCATTGCTGTTACTATCAATATAAGTGACATCAGGAACATATGTATAAGGAAGCTGTGCAAAACTCTGCATGAAAGCAGGCGGATTTTCACCAAATTCAGTATCACTGCCGTCATTGTATGCATAACCTCCGTTACGGGATGTGTCAGACCCGATTAAATCATCTGCGTAATCTCCCAGATCAGGGTCGGTATATACGGAAAAATAAACATCATCAAGAACATCGTGTGTACCCTTGTTGGTAATCGTATAGCGAATGAAAGCTGTCTCGTTAAATCCATTTGTTGAAAGGGATTTAACAAAAACCGATTGAGCTACCTGAATTCCCATGGGTTGTTGATCATGAAATTTGCGTTTTAGACTGGACACAGCATCGTTATAAACCGTATATGAAGTGTAATCTCCAATCAGGAGCGGGGCATCTTCATCTTCATCCCATTGGTTATTACTATTCAGATCAGTTGGTTCATAAATACCATCATTGTTGCCGTCATAAAAATCAGCTCCGGTTTGAACTGCATAGCGATATTTCTGCCACGCTTCGCCAAAGGGTGAGTCTGATGATTGAATAACAAAGATTGAACTTCTTGGGTCTGCCGTATCTCCTTCTACAGTTCCAGGGAGGTAATCGTGAAGCCGAATGGCTAAAGAGTTACCATTAGCCCAGAGAGAATTACCTGCAAGACCTGACAGGGCAAAGCCAGATGTAAAAAGGAAATCCTTATTGTCATACTTACCGGAAGTAAATCCACCCATATTGTCAAAAGGAATGCTCATCAAACCTGCCTGTAGTGTATCTATTAACTTGACATCGCCTATTGAGAAAAACGAGTTATTGAAAGGAGTTGTGGTCTGCGTTCCTGAACTACTGGTTACTATGGCTTTCCAACGAACAAAATCTCCTGAAGCAAAACCTCCAATCACGTGAGAGTAGATGTGATCCCCGGCTACTGAGTCGCTGAACAGTCCCTGATCATTAAGAGAAATAAGCTCAAACACACCATTGTTTTTATTTATTACTATCTGGACAGATGCAAGAGCTGAATTTTCAGTTTTTACTCTGACTCTGAACTCATCCTGCCCAGGACCGGCATCAGCAATCGCATAATAACCATATATGGCCGGAGGCACCGGTTCATCAATAGTTCCGTATGTTGAACCAGTGTATATTGCCAAACCTGAGGAGTCACGATTGCTAAGAAAGCTAAACATATTGCCGGAAAATGAAATGGAGGAATACAAGTCGTCTCCCCTGTAATTAGTAATCTTGCGGGGATTGCTAAAAGGAGGGTATCCTGTTGCACTGGTAACTTTGTATATATCATTTTGCTTTAATGGCGGATGAGGTGTTGCAACAGCGTTTTCAAAATAGATACTGATCGTGTCTCCGCCCTCTTTATTTAACTTAATATGTTTTGGTGTTTGTATATTGGCAGCTATCAATAAAGGGCTTGTCCAGTTGGCGCCGCCGTTTGTTGAAGATACCGAATAAATGCCGGTCTGGTTGGCATATGAATATGCGCTCCACAATTCACCATTCTGAGTTTCAGTGACAACACCGAAAGACACCCCGGTCAGTGCAGGGCTCCCTACTTCCAGGGGAACCGACCAGGTTAAACCACTGTCACTGCTGACCGAGCTGTAAAGTTTACCATACCTGGTATGAGAATAGAATACTTTCCCGCCAGGAGATTGAGTAAAAAACCCGCTGTGAGCTGCTCTTTTAGCTAATGCGGTAATACCATTTAGGAGTTCGGCCGGAGCTGACCAGGATTCACCATGGTCATCTGAATAGATAAAATAATGCACTGCTGCTTTACAGCCAAGAATGATTCGCCCGCCGGGTAATTTGATAACGGTTACCGTATTAGTAAAGTCAGTGGTGGGCGCGAAGTCAGGGAAAATAATTTCATTACTATTGGATTGCCAGACACCGCCAACCTGCTTTTTGTGCCAGAGTTTTTTTCCTGTAATTGGGTTATTTTCAACCCAGAATAAATGGATAACTCCATCATCGCTTTGTATTATGGCAGGTGAGAATAGTTGGCTAATTGAATTATCAATGGGAACTTTTTGCATTTGGGGAAATAGAGATGCTGAAAGAATGTAGAAAAAGACATTTCCGAAAAGGATGAATCTGCCAGCAAACATTTGAGGACCTTTTAAATATTTCCCAAAACTTAATAAAAACAGAACAAACCACAAAATTTAAAATTACGATGCATGAACATGTCATTTTGTAGCTGCGTACAGGTAGATGATAATCTGTCTAAGAATTATGAAGTGTAAATTATGAAGTATGAATTTCATTTTACGCAACTCGTACAGACAGATGACAATCTGTCTCCTCCCGCAAGCAGCCTTTCCCCCATTGTAAATTGTTCATTGTCCATTAGTTCGTTACTTGTTTTGTTCCGAACAGATGCAACACATCTGTTTTGCCGATATTGAATGGTTCTTCGGAGGTGAAACGGAAACCCTGCCGTTCATACCAGGTTTTTGATTTGAGATTGTCAGACATAACACCGAGCGTTATATATTGGTATTGCCTCTGCTGAGCGATAGTATTCGCCATATCAAGAAAACGGCTTCCGATGCCACACCCCTGAAACCGCGGGAGTATATAAAGTGATACGATATTCAGATATTCAGGGGGAAACCTGATGCGCATCCATCCAACCGCCTGATCACTTGATAATGCCAAAAACGCCTGATAGTCAGGATCAAGCAGAATCTGCTGATATTTTTCGCGGTTGTACTCTTTTTCCAGATACCAAAGCAAATCATTTTCCGGCACAAAACCACGATATGTATCCAGCCATGTTGTTCGCAGGATATTATGCACCTGGTCGTAATCAGATATCAATGAGGGACGAAAGAGGATATTCTGTGAATTCACATCAACTACTATTTTCAGATAAGCATGAAGTCGTTAAAATTTGAGGCGAGCTTGTTAGAGATACCTCAATATCGAAAAATAATTAAATTTTCTGAGTAAATTTCTCATCAGTAATGAAATTTTTTTGAGGAAGCCATGAGTTTTTTAACCGAAGAGCAAGTGCGCGTCATCGGAACGCTAATTGAGAAAGAAAAAGCTACCCCTGAGTATTACCCACTTTCGGTTAATTCTCTTACAAACTCCTGCAATCAGAAAACAAGCCGCGAGCCAGTTGTTAACTATTCTGAAGAGCTGGTTCAGAAGGTTTTGCTTGAGCTGATGGAAATTCCGTACGTGTGCAAAGTGACCTCCAGTGATCAGCGGGTTCCAAAATATAAGCAGATTTTTACCACAGGGCTTAATCTGACCCCGGCTGAGAGCGCGGTTCTTGGAATATTAATGCTCAGAGGTGCGCAGACTATTGGTGAGATTCGGAGCAGAACCGGACGGCTTTATGAATTTAGCTCACTTGAAGAAGTTGAGCGGGTTTTACATAAATTTATTACTAATGAGAAGCCGCTTGCGGTCAGACTACCAAGACAACCTGGCCGGGATGCGCGCTACGCGCACCTTCTTTGCGGGATGCCTGAGTTTAAAGAGGACTCATCGCCCGAAACCGGTGATTCTTTGTCAGATTTGAAGGGGGAGGTGAAGCAGCTCAGGAAAGAGTTAGATATTCTGAAAGAGCAGTTTGCCGAATTCAGGAAACAATTTGAATCCTGAATCCGGTAAGTCTGCTTTAGTCTTTAATTTAATTTGACTTGAAATTTTTCTTTGAGAAGGTAGTTTCAAGTTCCTTCCGGTTAAACACATTATAAGAACAGAAGGGCACCGTTTTACCGTCTGGGGTGGAGTAATGAATGCAGCAGCGGTCAATTTTTTCGCAGTCGTAGTTATACGGGTCGGAGGAATGCTCAAAACCTACCAGCAGAACATTGTCTTCATGGAAATTGATAATTGCTTTTTCAGATCCTTCAAGAAAAATCTCTGACATAATTTTTATCAGTTTAGAACTCATCTTGTAAGTATCTTTTCTGATAATCTTTGGCAGGGACTTAAAAAGTTCGGCTGCAATCTCAGTTTTTGAACCGGTCTTCAGATTATTAACAAAATTGCGCAGTTCTTCTAAATTGAGCAGACGGTTAAGCGAGATAAGCTGGTCATTGTGTTTTACGAAATAGGAAACTGTAAAACAGGCCGGATGAACTTTCAGGTCAACAATATCAGTACGCTTATGAATCCGCTTGAATGCCTCAAGAAAATCACGAATCCAGACGAGGGGATAAAAATCATCCTTGCTGATGGAGTTATTAAAACTGACTGAAAGCGATTGTATAGCATCTGCATTAGTAATGCGTTTTGCCAGTATGTCTTTATTCTTGATGTGACCAACAAAGCCGACCGGCTGGAAGAGAACACCTTTAATGATGTTAATGTTATTTGAAGCAAAACGGACGATATCACCAATCTGATGATCGTTTATGCCCTTTGCAATAGTCGGCACAAGAACAGTTACCGGATAGTCCACGGGTGAGTTGGAAATATTGTCCAGGGCCTGAAGTTTGGTTGCGAGCAGGTCAATGCCCCGAAGCGCTATATACGGCTCAGAGGTTACACCGTCAAACTGCAGATATATAATATCCACTTCAGCTTCAGCCAGTTGACGGTGATAATCCGGTTCGGCTGCAAGTCTTTTACCGTTTGTAGCAACGATGATAAATTTAAACCCCTTCTTTTTGGCCATACGGCAGAGGTCAAGAAAGTCTTTTCTGATAGTTGGTTCACCGCCGCTAAAAAGAATGATGGGGCAGGGGTTGTCACCTTGGAGGAGAGTATCCATCATGGCGTAAATGGTTTCAGCCGGTGGCTCATAAACATCTCTGGCTGAGTTGCAAGAGGCGAAACAAACTGTGCAGTCAAGATTGCACCTGTTTGTTACATCTATTATACCAATGCCCGGAGTACCGAAAGGGTTTTTTACCGGAGCGCTCTGTCGGGTAGTCTCCCCCAAATCTACTGCAAGCGGCTGGTTAATTTCTTCACCTCCCGTAAGCTCTTTCATCAGACGCTGATAGAGGGCTGCGTCGCCGTAATAGAGATCTTCAAAAGGTCCATGGTCAGGACATGTCTTAACCATAAACATCTTATCATCACGGCTGACAAGGTCAGCGGAAATCTGTTTTAAACAGACAGGGCAAAGCGAACGGGTCGTTCGTATAACGGACATTTCAACTCCTTAAGGTTTTAGAATGGAAATCCAGGTATTCCTTCTCAAACACACGCGGTGCAAACTTAACAAATATCCTATTAAAAAAAAATGATCTGGGTATCTTTGCACAGAAAAAAATGAAATAATATAATGGAAAAGAGCGTTATTATTAAACCGGTCGGATACGTCCGGTCGGATCTGAAAGAACGGTACGAAGCCCCAAGACAGGGGACAATGACCGCCGCAACCGGAGCGGTTATTGAACTTGAGCCCGGGTGCAATTTTGAGCAGGCGCTTACCGGTCTGGAGGGATTCAGTCATCTCTGGATTGTATATTTTTTTCATCTTAATACCGGCTGGAAGCCAATGGTAACTCCGCCAAGGAATAAAGGGAAGAAGGTCGGGGTTTTTGCCACCAGGTCTCCGCACCGGCCTGATAATATAGGGCTGAGCTGTGTGAAATATATAAAACATGAGGGGCTGAAGATATATATCAGCGGTTCGGATATGCTGGACGGAACTCCGGTGCTGGATGTAAAGCCGTACCTGCCCTACAGTGACAGTTTCCCGGATGCCCTGACCGGCTGGGCGGGGGAGCGGATTCAGATTAGTTATGAGGTTAAAGTTTCTGACACTGCCGAACAACAAGCTGCGGTTATTAAGCAAGCCGAGGGGCAAAATCTGCTGAATTATGCCCGTGTGCAGCTTAGTGTAAACCCTGATGATCTGTCAAGAAAGAGAATTGTAAGGGGTGATGACGGGAGGTTTTATTTGTCGTATCGAAAGTGGAGGATATATTATGAGATTCTGGAGTCAGTTGTTGTTGTGTTAGAAATTAAGTGAGGTTAGATGTGCCAGGATTTTTTAAACGCAAAGGAAAGCAAAGTTTTCGCTGAGTCTCGCAGAGTGATAGAACACAGTTCGAGCAAAGCGGCAAAGAAATTGTAAACAGAGAAAACCGTAGAGACACGCCGCGGCGTGTCTTTACCAAGTCTGGTTATCACAAAACCCCAATTTTAGTTTTGATAAAACTTCTCTTGACTATTTCAGCAGCACCATTGCTTTGGTTATAGAGCGTCCGGCAAGGGTGAGCCGTATATAATATACACCCGATGAAAAACCGCTGCCTTCAAAGGGCACTTCGTAGGTGCCTGTGCTCTGCACCTGGTTCACCAATTGAGTAACCTGGCGCCCGACTGCATCGTAAATCATAAGACGCACTGGTCCCTGCTCCTGCAGGTGGTAGCGGATAATAGTTTGTGAGTTAAAGGGATTGGGATAGTTCTGATCAAGTGAAAAGCTAAGCGGAAGATCAGAGTGTTTTATTGAGGTTGGTTCCCCCTTATAAATAATTCTGAATGCATCAGCAGCTACAAAGCCGTTGCCTGTGTCACTAACCGTAATGGCAACCGGACCGCTGCTCGACTGAGATATATTCCCCAGCATCCGCCACTCACCATTGCCTGTTTTCTGATTAACTGATTTCTGTAGAGTATTTCCTCCTGCGGTAATGGTAAAGCGTGCATCAGAGGCAAAAACATTTCCCGTCGGCCACCAGCCGTATATATCATAACTGCCGGCCTGAAGAGATTCGGTGGTGAAAGTAAGCGGACCTGATCCTGCACCGGGAGATGTATATAAATAGTCAGACCCGAAGAAATCATCTCCGGTGGTGTCTGTTGCCCAGAAGGAAGGAAGACCTGCGTTGTCAAGAATCAGATGTTTAGGATGAGAAAGTTCCAGATATTCTGCCAGCGCAAAAACAGAACGTCTGCCGAGATATTCCAGATTTTCATTTGTAACAATTTCACCAGAGGAATAAAAATCATAGGGAGTTTCGTAGGTCAGCGCCATGGTTTTTTCTCCCCAGTTGCGCCACTGCCATCCTTCAGGGAAGGTCATTGAAAGATTTGAGAAACTGTAGTCATCGTAAGCAAAATATGGGTTGTCTGATATATTAAGATTAGAGAACTGCATTTCCCGTCTGAAAAAATGAGCTGAGGTTGAGGATGCGGTGTGTATCCAGAATGTGCAGAATGGCGAGGCCTGTGAATGAAGGTTCAAAAACACTTTGAGCACATTGACCTGATTGACTGACTGCATATACTGTTTAAGAATGCGTACTTCTTTGCTGGTGAGCGAGTCCACCCGGTTCCAGTCAGACTCAACATCCACTCCGTCATAGTTAGTGCGCGAACGACCGTAATATACGCCATCTGGATTGGTAAAGGGAATCATGTGAAAAATCAGTTTTTTGAGATAATGATTTGTAACCTCATCACCGCTGAGGAGTGTTTTCATTATTCCTTCAAAATGCACTGAAGTCGGAGTCTCGCTTGGATGAGTCCGCGCGTGTACCCAGACGGTTTCCTTAAGTGAATCCGGCACTGAAGGATCGGTAACCACCATAACATACATCGGCAGATTACGCAGGGTGTGACCAAGCGTATCAAGTGTTACAAACGGATGAGAAGCCCATTCGGTAACACGGCCCCGAAGATGGGTGAGTGTATATGGTATATAGTAGGAAACAAAAACCGTGTCATAAGAAAATATTTTCTGGAAGGAGCTGCTGCCGGGGCTTTCTTCAGAAGAAAAGCGCTGCCAGTCTGCGTTATTATAAGAATACATAGCTCGTTTGACATCGCTGTTTGAAACCCGTACCTTTATGAATTTGTCTTTCATCCCCGTGATGCGGAAGTAGAACCACCTGCCGCCGATGTCCTGTTTTGTGGTAACGGTCCAGTTAACCGAGTCGGTAGTTGAGACTGTATTGAGGTTGCCGCTCTCAAAATTAGCATCAAACCGGATTTGGGCAAAGAGTGAGCCGGAAAAAAGGAGAACAATAATTGTCAGGTGCCGGGAGAAAATCATATCAGAATTAAAAGAAAATTGAAATAATCCTCTAAAATAGCTAAAAAAGAGGGATTTTTGGTTAATTTTCGGGTGCAAATATGTTCTGCACCACAGAGCACACTCAGTCGTAACATTCACCGTAACACATTAATAAATATGAAATATCTTGTACTTTTTCTGTTTGCCATTGTAACACTCAGCGCGCAGCGGCTTGAAACCCCTTTTGAAAAATCGGGATTTACAAAGAACACTTCTTATGAAGAGCTGATCGCTTTCCTTAATCAAGCCGTCTCTCACAAAAAGGAGATGAAAGTTGAATATATAGCCGAGTCTGCTAAGGGAAGGAAAATTCCCGTTGTAAAGTTTTCTGAAGGGGAGTTTGGCTCTGATAATAATAAGCTCAGGATACTGGTTTTTGCGCAGCAGCACGGAAACGAACCCTCAGGAAAGGAGGGAATGCTTATGATTCTTGCAGATATGACTGAGGGGAAGCTTGATTATATGCTTCACCAGGCCGACCTTGCCGTAATTCCGATGATGAATCCTGATGGCAACGAAGCCGACACACGCCGTAACGGAAACAACGCGGACCTTAACCGGGATCATCTCATTATGATGCAGCCTGAAACCCGCGGACTTCATCAGCTTTACAATAAATATCAGTTTGATGTGAATATGGATGTGCATGAGTACTCCCCCTACTCAACAACCTGGACTGAATTCGGCTATCTGAAAAACTCTGAGGTAACAGTCGGAACTCTGACAAATATGAACATAGCGGAGGAAATGAGAGCTTATCAGATAGCGGTATATATGCCGTTTATTAAACAGTATATATCAGCGCAGGGATTCTCATTTGAGGAGTATCTGCCGGGAGGTCCGCCTGAAAAGGAGCTTATCCGCCGCAGCACGTACGACATTAATGATGGTCGCCAGAGTATTGGCTCACTTGGCGCGTTTTCTTTTATTCAGGAAGGGATGAACGGACGCAATCAGCTTGATAATCTTGAAAGAAGAGCGAAAGGACAGCACGCGGGAGTGAAGGGATTTCTTATGCTCGCCGTCAAAAATAAAAATCAGATTAAAAATCTTGTTGAAAACGGAAGAAAATCTTTACTCGCCGGAAAGCCCGATTCAGTTGCCGTGCAGATGACACATGCTCTTACGGGAGAAACAAGAACCATGGCACTGCTTTCGGTTTCAACCGGAAAGGACACTCTTGTTACGGTAAAGAATTACAGACCTGTTGTGAAGTCACGGTATAGTGTAAAAAAACCAAAGGGATATCTTATTCCGGCGGATGATGAAAAACTGACTGCCTGGACGGAACGGCATGGCTTCCGGAAAGAGAAGTATATACCAAAGACTGCCGATGTAGTCTCAGAATATAACATTGTATCAATTGACTCTGTTGATTTTGAGGGGGATATAGTTGTTGATGCGGGGACTGAGAGAAGTACGATAAATACTACCGACTTAAAAAAGGAATACTGGCTGCTGCCGGTGAATCAACTTGCAGGCAATGTAATCGTGCAGGCACTTGAGCCAAAATCAGAGATCGGGCTGGTGACATATAAGATGTTTGAGTATTTGTTGGTGAAAGGGGAAAAATTTCCGGTGCTTCGATTAGAAGGGGGAAATTAGTCAGGTTAAGTCCTTGCGGTCTTTTATATCCTTATTTTCCTTTGGGAGCAGTTTTTAAACGCAAAGTTAACGCTGAGTTTTGAATCAGGGTTCGTAGAGACACGCCGCGGCGTGTCTCTACAGATGCCCTAAATTTAGACGAACTGTTATCAAAAGATTAATCATTACTAACTACTAATTTCTAATTAATTTTTATATATGGTTTTTCCTCTGAACATTGTGAGCATTACCTTTGCGGTACTTATTTCGTTTACCGGTATATCAAACAGGTTTTTATCGAGAATTATCAGGTCGGCTGATTTGCCTGGTTCGAGTGAACCGGTCAGATGATCCCACCGGCTGGCATACGCTGCGTTGATGGTATAACTTCTGAGCATCTGCTCAACTGTTACACGCTCTTCCGGCCAGAGTGGAGTTACGGATGCACCAGAGCCGGGCCCGGTTCGCGTTACTCCGGTCTGAATTGCAACAAGCGGGTTAGACGGTATAGTAACAGGATAGTCGCTTGATGAGGCAACGTTTACTCCGTTATCAAAAAAACTTTTCATTGGGTATTCACGGTCTGCACGCTCCTGCCCAAGATACGGCACTTGTATATCGTGATAGTATTCATCTTTTATAAACCAGAAGGGCTGAACTGCAGCAGTTACACCAAGCAACTTAAAACGGGGTATATCAGAAGCGCGCACAAGCTGAAGATGAGTAATCATATTGCGGTTATTGGTTTTCCCTGAGATCCGTCTTGCATACGCAAAGGCATCAAGCGTTGCGGTGACTGCTGCATCACCGATGGCGTGAACGTGTATGCCGAATCCGGCTTTCTCTAGCTCAGCGCAAACAATTTTAAGACTGTCAAAGTTACAAAGCAGCACACCCCGGTTACCAGGAAGATGTAAATACGGCTCATGAAGAAACGCAGTGCTTCCTTCAACCACACCATCAGCAAAGAGTTTGGCATAATTAGCAGAAAAAAGTTCTCCGCGGTCACGGCTGCGTTCGGATATCAGGTGCTGTATCGCCTGTCTGCCGGAGTCCAGTTCTATATATAATGAGCAGGAGACGCGCATATTGAGACGACCTTCAGCTTCAAGTTTGCGATAGACCTCCGGCTCAATGCTGCCGGCGTCAATGGATGCTTCGTGAACACCGGTTATACCGAATCCACTTGACATTTTCTGAAACTCAAGAAGACCATTGTACATAAGTTCAAATGTGGGAGCAGGAACGAGATCAGAAACCAGGTCGGAGGCAGACTCGCGTAGGGTGCCGGTTGGTTCACCGCTCTCAGGATCAAGTTCTATAACACCGCCAGCCGGTGAGATGGAAGATTTTGTAATGCCTGAAAGTTCCAATGCTTTATTATTCACCCAGCGTGAGTGACCGTCTTCCGATGCGAGCACTACGGGGATATCTTTTACGATTTCATCAAGAAACCTGTGGTCGGGACCGGTTTTAGGAAACATAGTATTGCTCCAGCCGCGTCCTTTTATATACTCAGCTTCCGGGTGTTTGGTGTGGTAATCCTTTAGTGCGCGCTGAATTTCTTCAACGGATTTCAGCCCGTAAAGATTCAGTTCAAAGAACTGTTTAAATGCACTGATTGAGTGGGCGTGGCTGTCAATAAAACCGGGGAGAACAAGTTTTCCGCTTAGATTGACTACTTCAGTGGAAGTGGTTCCGAGTTTAAGTATTTCAGTATCAGTACCGGCTAACAGAATTTTACCCTCTTTTACCGCAAGTGCGGAGTGAACGCTGCCGGTTGAGTCGGCTGTGTATATATAGCCGTTATACAAAATTACATCAGCGGCATTTTGCCCGTGAATGAACGGTGCAGAAAGAAGTATCAGCAGAAAAAACGAAATTGTGTGCATTGATGAAACCGGTAAAATTTTATTAGCAATATACTGACTTAATTGATTATACGATCATCCGGCGATGGAGTAAGTTCGCGCAAAGACGCTAAGGCGCAAAGAACGAAATTATTCGCAGAGAGCTGTAAAGTTTTCACTTTGTAACGCAAAGGTTTAAACTTCGATTATTACTCACTACTCACTACTAATTAAACTTTTGTGTTTTTCCAGGTTCCTTTACGGAATCGGTGCCAGATCAGAAGCGTCATCAGGGTTTCAGCAACGGGTACGGCGATGACCACACCGGTGAAACCTAAACCTGAGTATAGGTGCAATAAGTATGCAAGTGGTATCTGACAGAGCCAGAAACCGATAAAGTAAACAATGGTGGGGGTTTTTGTATCGCCGGCACCATTAAAGGCCTGGGTTATGACCATACCAATACCATAAAATATATAGCCAGCAGAAATGATCTGCAGCGAACGAACAGCATAAAGAGTCTGTTCGGTATGTTCGGGCGGTATGAAAAAGCCAACGAGCGGATGCGCAAAGAATAAAAACAGAGCGGTAACCAAAGCCATAAAAACAACATTATATTTTATTGTAATGGATACACTCTCTTCAGCGCGTTCTGGATTTCCGGCGCCCAGATTTTGTCCGGCGAGTGTGGCCACCGCGTTGCTCATCCCCCACGCAGGAAGGATGAAGAAAACCACAAGGCGTATAGCTGTCTGATAACCGGCTGAAGCCGCACTGCCGTATTCTGCCACCATTGAGGCCAGGAAGATCCAGCTTGCTGATGCAATGATGAACTGAAAGGTGGCCGGTGAGGCAATGGCAACCAGACTCTTTATTATTGTAAAGTCTGGTTTAAAGTGCTGCCACTTCATCTTCAGAATGCCAGATGACCGCCAGAGATGATAAAATTGATACAATACCCCAAGCGTTCGTCCGATAACAGTAGCTGCGGCGGCTCCTTTGATTCCCATTTCAGGAAAGAATGCCAGACCGAAGATAAGAATGGGGTCAAGGATAATATTAAAAATATTTGCAAGCCAGAGACTCTTCATTGCTATTGACGCATCTCCTGCTCCCCGGAAAATTCCGTTGATGAGAAAGAGGAGGATGATGGAAACACTGCTGGCAAACAAAAGCTGTGTATATATAACTCCCTGCCGAATTGCCTCCGGTTCGGCGCCCATCATTGCCAGAATTTCCTCAGCGTAGAAATACCCCGGAATGCCCAGGGCAAAAGATGAGATCAAGCCCAGCAATATGGCCTGAGCGCCTGCGTGAGAAGCCGCGTCAAGATGTTTTTCCCCAACGCGGCGGGCAACCAGCGCGGTTGCGGCCGAACTCATACCGATGCCGACTGAATAAACAAGAGTTATTACTGACTCGGTCAGCCCCACAACAGAAACCGCATGAACGCCAATACGGTTAACAAAATATATATCAACTACCGCAAAGACTGATTCCAGCGCCAGTTCAAGCATCATAGGAATAGAAAGAAGCAGTACTGCCTTCCGGAGGTTGATGGTCGTATAATCATATTCCTCCCCTTTAAGGGCGGAGACGATCAGGCGGTAATAATAGTTACATTTTTCTTTCATGCAGAGAAAAGCGGTAAATCTTCATAAAATAGTCTGCAAATATAGGTTTTGGTGACATTTATCCGGCCGTTTAATCTGACAAACGGCCGGTTTGAATGAATATTGTATAACGAAAAGTTGTTGTTAAATGACTGGAGTATTATTTTTTCGGATAATCATAGTTGATCATCCACTGAACGCCAAACTTGTCAGCGAATGAAGCATAGTATGCGCCCCAGAAGGTATCCTGAAGCTCCATTTCGATCTTCCCGCCTTCCGACAGTTCTTTATAAAGTCGGTCTGCTTCATCCTTTGTTTCTGGCGTGATTGTTATATATGAGTTGTTGCCGAAAACCACTTTCTGCCCCATGCTTTCAAGTGCATCCGTACCCATAATAAATGTGTTTCCGATCGCCATACCAATGTGCATAATTTTATTTTTTTCGTTTTCCGGAAATTGTTCAGAGTCCGGTATATCACTGAAACGCTGAACCTGGAGAAATTCTCCGCCAAAAACCGATTTATAAAAATTAAATGCCTGTTCTGTGTTTCCCTGAAAATTGAGATAGATGCTTAATGAAGGCATATATGGTTTCCTTATATGATTAATTGATGTAATAACGGATTAAAAAACTATATACCGAAGTTGTTCATGAGCTTTTCAATATATTCTTTAAGAGGCCTGTTAATGATGTCATTCCATCCTTGGCTGAAATTTTCGCGAGCGAAATCAGGATTATCTGCCGGGAAGGTCTCAAGCCCCGTATGAGAAAGTGTTAGCAGCGTGCCTTCATCAGAAGGAGTTAAGCTGAAGGAAACTATAGTTCTGCCCGGATAACCATCATACTCCCACGAATAGGCAAGAAGCTGCTCTGGAACGGCTTCTGTTACTGTGCAGAGGTGAAGATACTGGCGGTCCTCATTTGGGCCGCCTGAAAATGTAAAGTGAAAACCAACCTCCGCCCGGAACTCAGCCAGATCAAAGTACCATTCTTTCATGCGGTCTTTTTCAGTAAGGGCGCGCCAGAGTATGTCGGGTGTTACAGGAAAAACTCTGCTTACAATGACGGCTGGTTCATTCATTTGGAAAGCATACCTTTAAGGTTGCTCAGACCTTCTTCAAAATCTTTACCAATCATGGCATCCATATCCATAAAGACGCTGAAAAGTTTTGATATATACGGCGAAGAACCATACATAGCCCAAACTACCTTTGTGCCCCCCTCAGCAGGGGTGAAGGTGAACTCGGTGGTGTTGCTTACCGGAAATGGCTCAATGAACTCAAGTTTAATTTTTATTAAGGAGTGCGGCGTTGACTCTAAAATTTCCATTTTGCCTTTGCCGACGTCTTCATTGCCTTCCCAGGCATAAGAGGAGCCCGCACCGCTCAAGGGACCGGCAAAGGTTTTTTTCATATTGGAGTCAAGCTTTTCCCACGGGGACCACTGCTCCCAGGTGCGGAAATCATTCACGATAGTGTAAAGCACTTCCGGCGGAGCGTAGATGAGCTTTGAGCGTTCAACCCTGAAGTCATCCGGTTTGGCTGCGGCTATGATTAAAACCGTGGCAACAAATAGCAGCAATGTGCCAAGGATAATGAAGAGGATTTTTTTACTTTTAGACATGACACGCCTTTTCTTGTGAAAAATGAGACCGTAATAATACGGAAAATTGAATTATGGAATATTAAGTATGAATGGGAAATGGAAAACTCAGTCAGTTGCTCGGTTAAGAACCAATTGTCTCCAATTCTTCGCAAAAAGCACCGTTTTCTAACCATCGGTACGCAGATTTTATACGGATGCTAAAGCAGCGCGGATTAAAACGCATCCGGAGGTCAATGTTCAATTTACAATGAACAATGTACAATTCCGGAAACTCTTATCTCTGGCGATGTAACGGATAACCATAGGTTCTGAAACAGAACTGGTTATTATGGATTATTGAGCTTTTGTTTTAGTCGATGATGTCCTTTACCAGAAAACAGCTCCTCTGGCTGGGCAATAGAGTTTTGGCTGACACTGCCAAAATCGGGTGAGTCTCATGGCAAAATATCGGTTGTTTCAAATATTGACGATTTCATGTATTTTTCAATAATCAATATGAATTTAAATGAAAACTGACACACAGACCATACCCGAGTCAATCGCGCCTTTGCTTGCAAAGCTTATTTCTGAGCTGCGCAGTCTTTTAGGCAGAAATCTTCACCAGGTTATCCTGTATGGATCTTATTCGCGGGGTGATTTTTCTGGTGATTCTGATATTGATGTTTTGGTTCTTACTGAGGGTGCGGATGTAAAAAACTATAATAAGCTTGCTGCTGAGATTTCCTTGAGGTATTTGTTAGAATATGGCAAACTTATCTCCTTGATCTTTAAGGACCGCAATTATTACGATAATTGGAAGATCACCATGGACCTGTTTATAAGTGTTGAAGAGGAGGGGATGGTTTTGGTATGACGAATATATCAGAAAAAGAGAAAGCCGGTTTTCTTGAAATACGCATAACCGGTATAGTCGGCAACGTAGAAATTTCAACGGAGCTGATAGATATCAGAGAGATTGCAGAGATTTTTGAAAATGCAGAGAATCTTCTTTTTCCGGGTGCAAAAAAAGAAAGACCTCTAATAAGTTATCGAATAGAAAATGGTTCTGTCAGACATCTCTTTAGTACTTCAAGCCAGCATATTATTGGACTAAATGCAGTTTTGGGGCAAATCACTTATCTTAATGCTATTGATTTTCTGGAGATTGAATCTGCGCGGGCAATTGAAAATATTCAAATCACAGCCCAGCGTAAGGGATATGATTTTTTGTTAAGAACATCACTTCCTGATACAAATGAACTTATCATCAATCGTAAAACAAAATTCTTTCGGACGGAAGCTATTTGGTCTGATGCGGAGTTTTATTTCTACGGGAAGGTTACAAATGCCGGCGGTAAAGACAAAGCAAACATTCACTTACTGACTGAAGAATTTGGAATTATCAGAATTCAAACTCCGATTAGCTTTCTTGAGGGCTATAGTGAAAATATTCTTTATAAAAATCTTGGTATCCGTGCTATTGGTAAACAGAATTCAGAAACCGGCGAAATTGATGTTTCGGTTTTATCTTTTATTGAATTGATTGATTATTCGCCCGGATATGATGAGATATACTTAAAAAATATCAGGGGAAAAGCAAAAAGCAGATGGTTACGGGATATTGATCCGGACACCTGGATTAACGATGTGAGGGGAAGATATGATACATAAGGCAGCACTTCTGGATACCAGTTTTTTTCTTCGCTTTTTGAATGACGAAGACCCGTTATTCGGGAATGCTGATGGATATTTCAGATATTTTATCCGGAATGATATTACCATGATGATATCAACCATCAGCATTGCAGAGTATTGTGTAGGTGGAGATTTTTCAGAATTGCCCTTAAGGAATCTGCAAATAGCCCCTTTTAATATAGACCAGGCGGTGCGGACGGGTGAATTAGCAAGACACGTTTTTAAGCAAAAAGGTAAACTAAAACTTCTGGAAAGAAACATTATTCCCAACGATACCAAACTTTTTGCACAGGCCGACAAATCCGAGCAAATCAGGTATTATATCTCATCTGACAGGGAAAGCAAAAAGATTTATGATCTCTTACATGAAGTTTATAAACTGCAGTTTGAATTTGTTGATTTGAGCATTCCGCATCATGAATACTTTGGTGAACTAAATATCTGAGAACTTCGGAAATCAATGAACAATTTAGCATTTCCAAATTTTTAACTCAAAAGATGGAGCGCGTATTTTATCTGGCTGCTAAAGCAGCGCGGATTAAAACGGATACGGAAACAGAACACATCAATAAGTTTACTAATTACTAACTACTCATTACTAATTATTTTATCATTGGCTTTGTTGTTTTCTGAAGCCGTGCGGCGGTTTGTTCGGCCTGACGGAGCACACGCAGGATGTTTCCACCGGCGAGTTTTATCAGGTCAGCATCAGCCCAGCCCCGTTTTATAAGCTCGGCAAACAGGTGTGGATATTTTGATACATCTTCCATTCCTTCGGCAACGTCATCTTCACCGAAGTAGTCAGCACCTATGCCCACGTAGTCAGCGCCAATCTTGTTTTTGATATAGTCAATATGATCGGCAACCTGCTTCAGGGTGGCTTTTGGTTCCGGGTGATTTTGTATATACTCATGCCGTGCCTTTGCCCGTTCTTCCCTTCCTTTTATTCCTTTCAGGTGGGTTGAGAGTCCATCCTCCCAGATCCGTTTTTCTTCAGAGGTGAAGTTGGGAATAACCGTAATCATCATAATGCCACCGTTCTTAGAGAGACGGATCAGAATTGAATCAGGAACATTTCGCACATGATTTGAAATTGCACGAACTGATGAATGAGAAAAAATGACTGGTGCCTCGCTTATGGTTAATGCATCACTCATGGTTGCGTCTGAGACGTGTGAAAGGTCAACGAGCATTCCGGTGCGGTTCATTTCGCGGATGAGGTTCTCGCCGAGGGATGAAAGTCCGCCATGTTGTGCGGTGTCAGTGCAGGCATCAGCCCAGTCGGTGGTGCCGGAGTGGGTGAGCGTCATATATCTGACACCAAGACGGTGAAAAACACGAATTGCGGCCGGAGAGTTTTCAATGGCTTTGCCCCCTTCAATACCGAGCATCGAGGCGATTTTTCCTGATGCAAAAATTCTTTCGATATCATCAGCGGTTGATGCGAGTTCAAATACATCCGGATAGAGTTCAATCATCCGGAGGGCAATGTCTATTTGTTCGAGCTGTGCCCTGGCAAATCCGGTTGTAAGGGCGGAAGGAATATATACAGACCAGAACTGAGCTCCTACCCCGCCAGCTCTCAGGCGGTCAATGTCAGTATCCCCCTTTGTTCTTTTGCGGAGGTTATAGGCCTCAACATCCATCGGGGACTCGTCATCAGCACGGATGACCCAGGGAAGGTCGTTATGACCGTCAATCAGGGGGAAAGACTTAAGCAGTGCGCGGGCTTTGGCAAGTGCCTCTGAGTCAGGGATACTTTGTGCCTGAGTGGCTGAGCCGAATAAAAATAAGCCGACTAATAAGCAAAAGAAGAACTGTTTCATGTTGTTGGGCAATCCGGTATTAAACAATAATGTACAAAGTACAATTTACAATGTACAAGGGAAATGAGGAAAAAAGAAAATGAATAAAGAGCGGAATGAAAAGGAGAACTTTGGGAAAGTAATTGTGTTTGGGAGGAGAAGAAAATCTTTCAGCAGATTATACTATTTAGCCGGGATGAGAGGAAATTCTTTGGAAATGGCGCTTTTTACTCGTATTTTAATAGAGTGATTAGTCAGTCTATTGGTAAACTTAATTTGATCTTCCGGGCGGCGGCGGAGCTTTTTGCGGAAAACGGTATTGATGCCACCCCTACCGCCCAAATAGCCGCACGCGCCGGAGTGGCAAACGGAACACTTTTTCACTATTTTATGACCAAGGATGATCTTATTAGGGCTCTTTACTCGGTGTCAAAGAAGGATATCCTTGGTGCTGTTTTGGCAGATTTGGATGAGAAGCAGCCGTTTTTTGTTATTCTGCATGGGATGAGGGAGGCACTGATTAACTGGACTTTGGCAAACCCGAATACTGCCAGGTTCCTTATGCAATACGAAACATCTCCCGCCTTTTTACGTGAGTCACTTTCAGATCAGCTTACCGCAGTACTTGAAGCTCTCATCCGGCTGGGGATTGGCAACGGCGAACTGGCTCAGCTTTCGGCAGAAATGCACCGTAATTTCATTCTTGCTCATCTAAATGACATTATGAAGCAGATAATTCTGAATCCTAAATTATCAGATGATTATCTTGAAGCATCGTTTCTCCTGATACGGAGGGCACTCAGGCAGGATAAGAAACGGTAGCCGGCACTACTACTCTGTTGGAATTATAAAAATCCTTTATTTGTTAAGTGTGTATGAAACTTAATGTATTGCTGACCGGAGCAACCGGAATGATCGGTAGGGGTGTCCTGCTTGAATGCTTAAAAAGTGATAATGTGGAATCTGTTCTTTCAATCGGAAGAAGTCCTTCAGGTGAGAAACATCCAAAACTGAAGGAACTGAATCTCAAGGATTTTAAGGAACTTGAGAACCACTCTGAGCAGCTAAAGGAATATAACGCCTGTTTCTTCTGTCTTGGTATCTCTGCTGCCGGAATCAGCGAGGAACAATACAGCAGTGTGACTTTTAGTATGACAAAAGATTTCGCGGATGCACTTGTAGGCGTGAAGAGTGATATGGTATTCATATATATATCTGCAACCGGAGCTGACGGCACTGAAGAGGCAAATATTTCCTGGGCACGGATTAAAGGGAAGACGGAGAATATGATCTTCAGGAAGGGATTTCGATCAGCATATATGTTCCGACCGGGGTTTATTGAACCACTTGACGGCATAAATTCGCGGACAACACTATACCGGTGGCTGTATATACTTATGAAGCCCATAACTCCTCTTTTTAAAAAACTGTTTCCGGATATGGTAACCGACACCAGAAGAATCGGGCAGGCAATGATAAAGATAGCAAAACAGGGGTACAGCAAAACACTTCTTGAAAACAAAGATATTAATGACGCGGCAAAGCGTTGATGATTAGAAACAGAAAACGACTGAAAATGATTGGAATAATTATGGGCACCGTGATACTCCTTCTGCTGATAGCCGGATCAGTGTTTTATTACACTACACCTGACTTTGGCGGGAAAATATCTGATGAGCAGAAAAGAACATTTGAAAAGCTGAGCAACTACAAGGACGGCATCTTTATTAACCAGATTGAAACCACCATGGATATGTCATTTACGAACATGGTTGATGTGTTATATGATGTTGTAAAAGGAAATCCGGAACGCTCGCCAAAGTCACCGCAGCCGGTTGAGAAAATTGATTCTGCCGATGTGGCAAACAGCAATGGAGAAGTAACACGACTGACCTGGTTTGGTCATTCTGCTTTTCTGCTTGAGATAGACGGAAAGAAACTGCTGCTTGACCCAATGCTTACGGACCGCCCTTCACCTGTATCATTTATGGGACCGGAGTGATATACAAAAGAACTTCCTATTACGCCAGATAAACTGCCGAAGATTGACGCGGTGCTTTTTTCGCATGATCATTATGATCATCTTGATTATAAAACGATACTGAAAATAAAAGACAAAGTAAATCATTTTTATGTACCACTTGGTGTTTCGGTGCATCTGCTGGCCTGGGGTGTCCCCGCTGAAAAGATAAGTGAATATAACTGGTGGGATGAAGCTGAACACGAGGGAGTGAAGCTGGTTTTTGCTCCGGCTCGTCACTTCAGCGGAAGAGGAATGACTGACAGAACAACTACGCTTTGGGGCTCATGGATTATTCAGGGTAAAACCAGGAAGATATACTTCAGCGGTGACAGCGGATACGGACCGCACTTTAAGGAAATAGGTGAAAAACTGGGGCCCTTTGATATTGCTATGCTTGAATGCGGTCAGTATAATGAGCGGTGGAAGGCCTTTCACATGATGCCGGAAGAAACAGCACAGGCAGCGGTTGATCTTAAAGCAAAAGTATTTATCCCCATTCACTGGGGCAGTTTTACTCTGGCATTGCATAGCTGGAAAGACCCGATCCTCCGTGTTACTGCGATGGCGGATAAATTGCAAATGCCGATTGCAACACCGAAGATTGGGGAGAGTATTATTCTGGAGAATGAAAGTTATCCGGTAGCAAAATGGTGGGAGGGGGTAAATTAATTGATAAGGGAGAATGGAAAATGGAAAATTGCTTTAGTGCCAGAAGAAAGTTCGCGCAAAGACGCTAAGCCACAAAGAGGAATTTTAACGCAGAGATCGGCAGAGTAAACGCGAAGTACCGCAGAGTTTTATCGGCTTGTCCTTGCTGTCCTTATAGTCCTTTATGTCCTTTGATTGCTTAAACTCTAAACCAAAAACAAAGTATTGTATATTTGTATGACAACTATACGATTTTTGGCATAAAGCAACATGAGTAAAATAGACTTTCAAAGAATTCTGCACGAGATAGAAGCAGAAACAACCTATCTGAAAAACACCGGGGAGGTGGCCTCGTATATCCCCGAACTGTCTAAAGTTAACCCGGATCACTATGGAATGCACCTTCGCACGGTGGGGGGAAAAGAGTATGCAGTCGGAGACTGGGACACTCCCTTCTCGGTGCAGAGTATATCAAAAGTATTTTCACTTGCCATGGCGGTCTCTCTCACTGGAGAAAAAATCTGGGAGCGGATAAGTGTGGAGCCCTCCGGCAACCCATTTAACTCAATAGTGCAGCTTGAGTATGAAAAAGGAATTCCGAGGAATCCGTTTATTAATGCGGGTGCATTAGTATTGGCGGATATACTGATAACACTGATTGATAACCCTAAAGCTAAGTTTATAGAATTTGTGAGAGAAATATCCGGAAATCAGGCGGTGTATTACGATGAAAAAATTGCGCGTTCAGAAAAGGAGACCGGATATCTAAATGCAGCTCTTATAAATGTATTAAAATATTTTAGAAACAT
>JADLAF010000103.1 GCA_020848375.1 Ignavibacteriaceae bacterium | reverse complement strand
TTCTTTCCGAGCGGGCCAGCCACAACCAGCTTCCCCTCATCACTCATCTTTTTCATATTACTGAAGTGGCTCTTAAAACAGCTATCACGAAACGCCTTGTCAGTTACATCATTGGGACCGGTTTTTAAGATAACCAGGATATAACTTTTCATCCCCATTTCATCCGCCCCCAGTTTTTTTGCAAGCGTGGAGTCATAATTCGGGTTTTGGGTCTGCGCACTAAGAGACGCAAGCAAAACGAGAACAAAAAGTAAAGAGAGCAGAGGTTTCATGCGGTAATTTCCGATGATGTTATAAAAATATGAGAGGAATATAATGCAAAGTATCAAATCTCCGAAAAAAGTGACTATTTTCCGCTGTTTGCCTCGACTTCGATACAGTTCCCTCGACTCCGCTCGGGAACCATCCCTCGACTCCGCTCGGGAACCAGACCCCACCACGGTCTCCGAGCGGAGTCGAGGACAGGAGCTATTTTACCTCAGCATCATCTTTGTTATCTTTCCGATAAAACCTATAATGCGTATTGTTTTGGCATTCCGCTAATTTTTTCAATGCTTCCATATCCGAATTGATTAACGCTTCTTTTTTCTTTTGAGACCAGTTTTGAACCTGCTTCTCCCGGAAAAATGCTTCATCAATACGCTCATATTCTTCATAATAGACAAGTTTTACAGGGAGATTTTTTCGGGTATAATTCGCCCCTTCGCCTGACTGATGCTGAAGTATTCTTTTTTCCAGATCGATCGTGCTTCCGGTATAGTACGTTCCGTCTGCGCATTCAAGAATATACATATAGCCCTTGGACATATCAATTCTATTTTTTGTCTGAAAAATTACTTACTGCAAATGATTTTTCAAAAAAAATTGTTCTTAACCCAATGAATTACTCTTGTTAATAAAAAAATACCATCCGCTTTGCCTGAGTTCCCTCGACTTCGCTCGGGAACCAGACCCCACCACGGTCTCCGAGCGGAGCCGAGGAGACCTTTTCAATCGGGCGCCAGAGCACTTCAATTCCGGTCTCCGAGCGGAGTCGAGGAGACCAGCACCCCCCCCTCGACTCCGCTCGGGGACCACCCCACGGTCTCCGAGCGGAGCCGAGGTGACAAGTCGGAGGAGGTGACCGTTTCACGTGAAACATGCACCCCCACTTACCGGGTTGAATTCCCGGCAAAATAAGGTTATTTTTGCACTGCATTTATTATTTGACTTTACCCGTTTCACGTGAAACGAATTCCTGAGGTTTTTTGCATAGTTTCGATGTTATAGTTATTGGCGGCGGTCATGCCGGTATTGAGGCGGCGGTTTCTGCAGCACGTATCGGGGTCTCCGTTGCTCTTGTCACCATGGAAAAACACGGTATCGGGAGGATGTCCTGCAATCCAGCCATAGGTGGTACCGCAAAAGGTCATCTGGTGAGAGAAATTGACGCTCTGGGCGGAGTTATGGGACAAATAGCCGACCGCTCAGGAATTCAGTTTCGCACCCTCAACCGCTCGAAAGGACCTGCAGTCTGGTCTCCCCGCTCACAGAACGATCGTGACCTTTATTCAAAGGGGGCGCTAAAAATTGTAGAAAACGAACCAAATCTTACTATCCTTCAGGAAAACATCACCGAAATCAATCAGGAAAACGGAATTGTAACAGGGGTAACAAGCGCTGAGGGAAGGTTCTTTCCGGCAAGAGCCGTGGTGCTCTGCTCGGGTACCTTTCTTAACGGACTGATGCACACGGGTCTTAAAGCAGTCTCGGGCGGGAGATTCGGTGAACAGCCCGCAACAGGAATTACCGACTCCCTCATCCAAATGGGTTTTGAAACCGGACGACTAAAGACAGGAACCCCGCCCCGTTTGGACAAAAATAGCATCAATTGGCAAATTCTTGAGGTTCATCCGGGTGATGAAGTTCCTCTCCCCTTTTCCTTCAGAACTCCGCGCGGTGAATTCCCTTATCTCCCCCAGCTCCCCTGTCATCTGACTTACACCAGTGGAAAGGTTCACAAAATTCTGGAGACCGGATTTAAGGATTCCCCCATGTTTACCGGTTTGATTAAAGGAACCGGACCAAGATACTGCCCTTCTATTGAAGATAAGATTGTCAGGTTTTCCGATAAGGAACGGCATCAGTTGTTTCTTGAGCCAGAGGGGTTAACTACAGATTTAATTTACCTGAATGGGTTCTCAACCTCACTCCCTGCCGAAGTTCAACTGGAGGCAATTCACTCAATCCGTGGCTTAGAGGACGCAGTAATGATACGTCCGGGCTACGCTGTTGAGTATGACTTCTTCCCGCCTCATCAGATTGATCTGACACTCGAGACGAAAAAGGTCTCCGGACTTTACTTTGCAGGACAGATTAACGGCACTTCCGGCTATGAAGAGGCCGCGGCTCAGGGGCTGGTGGCCGGAATAAACGCGGCAGCAAAAATCATCGGCAAACCCGAACTTGTTCTAAAAAGAAGCGAGGCCTACATAGGGGTGCTGATTGATGATCTGGTGAACAAATCCACCGATGAGCCCTACCGGATGTTCACTTCCCGCGCTGAGCACCGGCTTTTGCTCAGAGCTGATAATGCGGAGTTCCGTCTGGCAGCGTATGGCAATCAGTACGGGCTGATAACCGATGGTGAACTGCGCCATTTTGATGAACAAAAGGAGATTATCAGGAAAGGAATCAGTTATTATAAAGCAATTCGCCTCACACCCGCTCAGGCGAATCCGCTTCTTGAAAAAAAAGGGCTGGGGCTGCTTGAAAACTCTGAAACAGTCGCCAAACTCACCCGCCGGCCGGAGCTTACCCTGGCTGAAATAGCCGGATACGCCGCGGGCTTCCTGACCGCAGAGCATAACGACTATACTGATCCGGTTATTCAGATGCAGATCGAAATTGAGATAAAATATGAGGGATACATAAAGCGCCAGGCTGAGCATATCGGTAAGCTGGATAAATATGAGGGGATGAGAATTCCTTCAGATTTTAAATATTCAGAACTTAAGAATCTTTCGCTTGAAGCACGTGACCGGTTAAATAAATTCAGACCCCGATCTGTGGGGCAGGCATCGCGTATCTCCGGCTTAACACCTTCCGATATATCCGTTTTATTGGTATATTTGAAAAAGTAATTTCATATTTTTTTTCTTATCGTGGCATGATACAACACCATACACAAGAGTCCTACCTAAAAGAACTTACTTCCTTCTATTGGGAGAACGGGCAGAACCCGGACGGTGCTCTGCTTCAGCGTCTTGCGTTTTTTGCGGAGCTGGTTGTTGAGAAGAACGAAGCAGTAAATCTGGTCTCCCGCAAGGATATTGAATCCATTATCGAAAACCATGTATTCATCTCTTCATATATAACCAAGTATATACCAGAAAAATGTTCCTGCTTTCTTGATCTGGGAACAGGCGGCGGATTCCCCGGCATTCCTATCGCTATTATGAATCCTTTGCTCAAGGGTGTTCTGGTTGACTCAATCGCAAAGAAAACCACCGCGGTAGCTGAATTTATTGAAAAGCTCCGGCTGAAGAACGTGCAGGTTGAAAACGCGCGTGTTGAGTCGCCTGAGTTCATCGAAAAATACCGCGGAAAGTTTGACCTCATCCTAAGCCGCGCGACCGTGCCTCTTATCATGCTTGTTAAATATGCACTCCCCTTGTTTGAAAAGAAAGCATATATCATGGCTATCAAAGGCGGCGATCTGACCAACGAGTTCACCACCGCACAGGTAAAATACTCAACCCATATCAAGAAGATCACCACCTACGAACTTCACTACAAACCAACAAACATCAAGAACGTAAAGGAAAAGAAACTGATCGTGGTGGAGCTGGTTAAATAGTTATTAAAATTATGAAGTATGAAATTTGAATTATGAATTTAAAAGGCCGGAGTAACGTTTTCCGGCTTTTTTTATTTAAATCACTATTTTGATGTGTTGTCTAAATAATTAACCCAATAGTATGAAGAAAAAAACCACCGCTAAAAACAAAAAGTCATCAACCGTAAGAGGGAAGAAAAGTCCGGTAAAAAAAGCAACAAAACCGACAAAACCAAAAACCACGCTTCCCCTGTCGTTTAATCCGGTTACCTATGGTGCAGTCATCAGGGAGCTGAGGAAACAGAAGGGGCTCTCGCAGGATGTGTTAGCTGAGCTCTGCGGCACCAAAACACCCTACATCTCCCGAATAGAAAATCAGAATAAAGACATCCGGCTTTCCAACCTGATCCGCATTTTTAAGGATGGATTTGGGTTAAAGCTGAAGTTAACGTTGACGAAGTAGCAAAACGAAAAAGGCCCGTTAAGCATTGCTGCGGCTCTACGGATGATGAGGAAAGAAAACTTTGCTCTGCAGGCAATCTATTTTCTCGGAAGTAATGAATAAGAATCATAAGAGGAATAAAAGAATCAAACTCTGTGACGGGAAAGACTACGTAACACAGGATATGTACATAGGAATCCTCTCCGGTGAAGAAGAACACCGACAGGAATTTGCCGGCTTCCTCAAAGAATACGAAAAGTAAATCGGAATAACGCTTAACCATAAAAGGGCTCCTGCGGGAGCTCTTTTTTTTAGTCTGTACGTTAACCAAGTCTTCTTGCATTCCCTTGTTTTCATGATACACATAATTATATTTGTAGAGTCATAACAAGTCAAAAGTCGGATTCCACCGCTTGAGGGGATAGTTTATGGCAATTTATATTTTTTTAAGTCGACTCGGTGAGGCCGCTAGCCTTTATCGGGCCGCGAAAAAGTCCTCGGTTTTTAACCGGGGCTTTTTAATTTATGGCACTGTCTTGTGTTTAGTTTAAGCTGGCAGTTTTAATATAAATGGTTCAGGTACGTTAAAATCTTTAATCAAATAATAAATCCATTTCTCACGCCAGCAGCTTCTCTAACCTGGTTTTCCATTTTGCCCAGTCGTGCATTTCTTTTGTCTGCAAATCAAAAAACCGCTGGGTGTGGTTGCGGTGTACCAGATGACATAACTCATGAAGGATAACATATTCAATGCATCCTGCCGGGGCTTTTATTAGTTCGGGGTTTACGATAATCTTTCCTTTTGCTGTGCAGCTCCCCCATCGCGTGGGCATTTGGCGCAGGACAAAGTTTTCCTGTGGTATTGCAATCTTATGTCTTTTAGCAAATGACTCGATTAACGGCAGGGCAATTTCCCTCAGCTTTTGCTCTGCACGCCTGCGGTACCAGTTCTTCACCAGCTTTTCAACATCATGTGGATTATCTGTATATACCTCAAGAAATCCAGACTTTATCTTTACCT
>JADLAF010000102.1 GCA_020848375.1 Ignavibacteriaceae bacterium | reverse complement strand
TCCCTACAATTCTGCCCGCCCTTCCTTATATTTGCACATGCAAAAGAAAAATTCTACAAAATCAGTTCAGACGGTAACGGTACGCAGGCCGAAGAAGCGCATTCCTGTTGCCCGGAAGCCCTCCCGCATCATGTCTGATAAATCCGCTTATAACCGCCAGAAGGAACGGATTAAGCTCAAGAAGAAACTCACCGGAGATGATGAGTAAAAAATCCCCGGCTGTTTCAGTCATCATCTCTTTTTATAAAAAGATAGATTATCTAACACTGCTCATTGAGGGGTTTAAGCAGCAGAGTTTCCGTGATTTTGAAATCATCATTGCCGATGACGGCTCTCCGGCAGGTATCGTCCGGCAGATTGAAAAGCTCAGCGAAAATTTTCCCTTTCCTCTCCGGCATCTCTGGCAGGAAGATAAGGGTTTCCGGAAAAACAGGATTTTAAACAGAGCAATCGTTGCAGCAGAAGCTGAATATATACTCTTTGTTGACGGTGACTGCATCCCGCATCCGGAGTTTGTTAAGGAGCATTATCAGAACAGTGAAGAGTCAACGGTGCTGACCGGAAGAAGGGTAAACCTCTCAGAAAAAATCACCTTGCAGATCACCCCTGAAAAAATTGCAGACGGCTGGTTGTGGAAAAAACCATTTCCGCTTTATATGGACGGCATCTTCGGCAAATCGTATGATGTAGAAAAGGGGATATATATCAAGAACGGTTATCTCCGTGACTTCATGAACCGGAAAAAGAGAGGAGTGCTGGGGTGCAATTTTTCCGCCTTTAAGGATGATTTGCTTGCAGTGAACGGGTTTGATGAGCGCTACGAGGCTCCGTCAATCGGGGAGGACTCTGATATTCAGTTCCGGATGGAACTTGCCGGCTGCGATGTGAAGTCCCTCAACGGCATCGCGGTTCAGTACCACCTTTACCACAAACTCCAGCCCCGTCTTCAGGTTAACTTAGACCTCTTTGAGCTGGTTAAATCAGAAAAACTGTCATTTACACCTTTCGGAATCAAAGGGGCATAATCTCCGGAATTTAACACGAATTGACACGAATTTGAGGACACTAATTCCACGAATTGACCTCCTTTCCCCTTCATAATTCATACTTCATCCTTCATAATTTTTTTCTTTTTCTTTGGAAATTAGAAATCCACCTAATATATTGAGCCCTTGTTTATAAAAATTGTTATTTTCTAAGGTAAATAATGGTAAATGACTTAGATATTAAGATTCTGAACATCCTCCAGGAGAACGGCCGCACCAAAAGGAGCGAAATTGCTGAAAAAATCGGCATGTCCATTCCGTCGGTGAGCGAACGGATGAATAAATTAGAGGAAAAGGGGATAATTCAGGGGTATTACGCCAAGTTGGAAAAAAAGTTTTTCAACTACGATATTATGGCCTTCATTATGGTCAGGAGCGAGTCTTCCAAGCATTATAAGGCACTCACCCAGAAAGCGGAAAAGAACCCCTACATTTTGGAGTGTCACTCCATCCTTGGGGAGGGGAGTCACCTGCTAAAAGCCGTTGTAAAGAACACGGACGCGCTGGAGAAACTGCTCTCTGAAATACAGTCGTGGCCGGGGGTGCTTTCCACGCAGACAAATTTTGTCCTCTCGACTTCCAAAGAAACTGCAAGAATTGAATTATAACATCACATATAAATAAATAATAAGGAACAGGTTCACTATATGGCAAAAGCACAGTCTCCTATCGAGATAGCTCTGAAGCAGATTAAAGACTGCAAAGCGCAGTTTATTGATTTTAAGTTCGTTGACTTCCCGGGTCAGTGGCAGCACTTCACCGTGCCAGCGCAGGAGTTCAGCGGCTCATCGTTTGAGAACGGTTTCGGCTTTGACGGCTCATCAATCCGCGGCTGGAAAGCAATTCATGAAAGCGATATGCTTATCATTCCCGACCCCACCACATTCTGGTTCGACCCGTTTATTCAGGCACCAACGGCGAGTTTTATCTGCAATGTGCATGATCCTGCAACCCGCGAAAAATATGAGCGCTGCCCAAGAAGTATAGCCCAGCGTGCAGAAGCATATCTGAAATCAACCGGGCTTGCTGATACAGTGTATTATGGTCCTGAAGCAGAGTTCTTTGTGTTTGATGATGTGCGTTTTAACTCCGCACCAAATGGAAGTTTTTATGAAGTTGATTCCGTTGAAGGAAAATGGAACAGCGGCAGAGATGAAATGCCTAATCTTGGATATAAGCCAAGATATAAGGAAGGATATTTCCCGGTACCTCCTACAGATTCATTAATGGATTTGCGCAATGATATGGTGCTTAATCTTCAGGCGTGCGGACTGCATGTTGAAGCTCAGCATCACGAAGTTGCATCAGGCGGTCAGTGCGAAATTGATCTCCGTTTTTCTCCGCTCCTCACTGCGGCTGATCAGTTGATGATGTTTAAGTATATCATCAAGAACACAGCGCGCGCTGCAAACAAATCCGTTACGTATATGCCAAAGCCGATTTATGGAGACAACGGAAGCGGCATGCACGTTCATACCAGTCTCTGGAAAAACGGCAAACCACTTTTTGCAGGAAACGGTTCTGCGGGCTTAAGTGAAATGGCTCTCTATTTTATCGGCGGTCTGCTGAAGCATGCACCATCACTGCTTGCGTTCACCAACCCGACAACTAATTCATATAAGCGACTGGTTCCGGGTTTTGAAGCTCCGGTTA
>JADLAF010000101.1 GCA_020848375.1 Ignavibacteriaceae bacterium | reverse complement strand
TTGTGAATTGTGAATTGTGAATTGTGAATTGTGAATTGTGAAGTGTGAATTGTGAATTGTGAATTGTGAATTGTGAATTGTGAATTGTGAATTGTGAATTGTGAATTGTGAATTGTGAATTGTGAATTAGTCATTCATTCCAAGTTGTCGTTAATGTCCTTGGTGTCCTTCAAGTCCTTCGATTATATCAGTTAAAGTTCCAAAAGCAAAACCAAATACTAACCCCGGCAATCCAAAACCGCCGGGGTTTTGGTTTTGTGAAAATGTAATAATATTGATCCGGCCGGCTGCCTTCCGGTCAGCCCAAAACACTCCCCTATTTCCATTTCCCCCTCCCTTCAAATTGAGTATATTTGCAGTTCAATTTTTACGAGTTTATGGAAAATATTCGGAATTTCTGCATAATTGCCCACATTGACCATGGTAAATCCACCATTGCGGACTGCCTTCTTGAGCATACCGGCACTATAACAGCCCGGGAAGCCAAGAACCAGATTCTTGATGATATGGACTTGGAAAGGGAGCGGGGGATTACCATCAAATCTCACGCGATTCAGATGCAGTACAAAGCGCGGGACGGTAAAACCTATACCCTTAACCTGATTGATACCCCGGGTCACGTTGACTTTGCCTATGAAGTTTCCCGCTCGCTGGCCGCCTGTGAAGGTGCTGTTCTGATTGTGGATGCCTCGCAGGGGGTGGAAGCGCAGACCATCAGCAACCTCTATATGGCAATTAACTCCGGTCTGGAAATTGTGCCGGTTCTGAATAAAATTGATCTCCCAAGCGCTGAACCGGAAAGAATTAAGCATCAGGTAATTGACCTGATCGGCTGCAAGGATGAGGATATCGTTCTGGCCAGCGCAAAAGCAAAACTTGGTATCGAAGATATTCTGGAAGCAGTAGTAAAAAAGATCCCGGCTCCCAAAGGTGATCCCGCCGCACCGCTCCAGGCGCTGATATTTGATTCAATATTCGACTCTTACCGCGGAGCAATTGCGTATATACGAATAATGAACGGCACGCTGCGTGAAAAAGACAAGCTCCGTTTTTTTGCGCATGATATACAGCATGAAGCAGAAGAAGTGGGCATACTTGGGCTTCGTAAAATTCGCACCAATGAGTTGCAGGCGGGTAATGTTGGTTATCTGATTTCCGGCATTAAAGATGTTCACGATACTAAAGTAGGTGATACCATCACCACGCAAAAGGACGGCGCACCGCTGCCATTGCCTGGTTATCAGGAAGTTAAGCCGATGGTATATAGCGGACTTTTCCCCACAAACTCAGAAGATTTTGAAGATCTGCGTGATGCTCTCGAAAAGTTTAAGCTGAATGATTCTGCTCTGGTTTCACAGCCGGAGTCATCTGCCGCACTCGGCTTTGGTTTCCGGTGTGGATTCCTCGGTCTGCTTCACATGGAAATTGTGCAGGAGCGCCTTTACCGTGAGTTTAATCAGTCTATAATAACCACGCTGCCAAACGTTGAATATATAGCTTACAAAAAGAACGGTGTACAGGTTATAGTTGATAACCCTGCTGATATGCCCGCGGTTGGTGATCTTGAAACCATTGAAGAACCTTATGTAAAAGCACAAATCGTCTGCCCGAGTGAGTATGTCGGCAATATCATGAAGCTGGCGATGGACAAACGCGGACAGTATAAAAACACATCTTATCTTGATCCTACCCGTGCTGATTTAACATTTGAATTTCCTCTTGCAGAAATTATCTTTGATTTTTATGACAAGCTGAAATCAACCACCCGCGGGTATGCATCATTTGATTATGAATTGATTGGTTACCGTGAATCTGATCTGGTGCGGTTGGATATACTGCTCAATGGCGAAGCGGTTGACTCCCTTTCCATGATTGTGCACCGCTCAAAAGCTTATGACTGGGGAAGAAAAGTATGTGAAAAGCTGAAAGACCTGATACCCAAACAGATGTTTGAAATTTCCATTCAGGCAGCTATTGGCACAAAAATTATTTCGAAGTCGGTTGTCAAAGCACTCCGTAAAAACGTACTTGCCAAATGTTACGGCGGTGATATATCACGTAAACGCAAGCTTCTTGAAAAGCAGAAAGAAGGGAAAAAGCGGATGAAGCAGGTGGGCAACGTAGAGATACCGCAGGAAGCATTCCTTGCTGTTCTGCAGATAGAGGACTAATGGAGAACCGGGCTGACCTTCCTGAAGAAAAGCCCGTCAGGACCAGGCACTTTGGTCTGAGCGTGCGGGAATATATACGCGTAACCATTATTGCAATAATTCTGGTGATCTTCCTCCGGACGTTCGTCATAGAAGCATACCGGATTCCCACCTCCTCCATGGAAAACACCCTTCTTCCCGGTGATCTCATTCTGGTTGAAAAGCTTTCCTTCGGGAATCTGAACGAGTTTGAAATTCCTTTTACTGATATAAAATTCCCCGTTTTTAACCTCCCTGATTTTTCCCGTCCTGAACGGAATGATGTTCTTGTCTTTCAGTATCCCGGAGACCGGGATGAGTATATACCCTCACGTCAGGAAAACTATATTAAAAGAATTGTCGCATTGCCGGGAGATAAACTTTTTATCCGTCAGGATACGGTGTATATAAATGGCTACCCATTAGAAACTCCTGAGGGGGTCTTTTATAAACGGGAGAAAAAAGAGTGGCGTGATGACAGGATTTTTCCGCAGGGGAAAGAGTGGAGCAGTCTTTCCTACGGACCTCTTACTGTGCCCCGGTCAGGTGATACTCTCCACATAACCGTGTTCAATATAGATGAGTGGCGGGTGTTTATTAACCGTGAACTGCAAAGACCGGCTGTTTCAGTAGAAGGGGGAAAAGTGCACATTGACGGACATGAAACGGGACAGTATATTGTAAAGAAAAACTATTATTTTGTTCTTGGTGATAACCGCGATGACAGTATGGACAGCCGTTACTGGGGTTTTGTGCCTGATGAAAATATTATAGGCCGTGCTTTTATGGTCTATTGGTCCCTCGACCCTTTAGCGCTTTCGATAATGAATGCACTAAGGACAGACAGAATACTTAAAAAAGTTCACTGAACGATTACACTTATATGAATATGAAATTCAAATTTTTTGCCCGGCTGATTCTGCTGATGGTATTGCTTAGCATCCCGATTGCTGCACAGCAGTCAGGTGAAAAGTATTTTATCTACTTCCGCGACAAAGGAGCAACGGATAATTACCTGATGAAAGGTTCCGATGCTTATCAGGAAGCACTCAGTTTGCTTTCACAGGAAGCTATTGAAAGAAGGAAAGCAGTTCTGGGAGAGGATAATATCATCGGGTTTGAAGACCTGCCGCTCAACACTGACTATGTACAGCAGCTTGAATCAGCGGGGATAACTATTCATCACCAGCTTAGATGGTTTAATGCAGTGAGTGCGTATCTTACTCCGCAGCAGAGAGCCCAGGTCAGTAATTTTCCTTTTGTTGAGAAGCTGGAAAAAGTGAAGTCGTTTTCCTCAGTCCGGTTACTGGATCCCGAAGAAAGCAATATATATCAGCCAGAGCTAAACAAAAATTTTACTGATTATGGGGAGTCGTATGTGCAGCTTCAGATGAATGAAATTCCCGAAGTACACAGAAAAGGAATTACCGGACAGGGAGTGATTCTGGGAATCCTTGATACCGGCTTTGACTGGAAACTGCATAATTCACTCAAGACTCGGAATGTGGTGAGTGAATATGATTTTGTGTTTGGGGATAATGTAACCGCCAATGAAGATGAAGACTCCCCCTCACAGCATAATCATGGCACTTATGTTTTTTCTATTGCAGGGGGTTTTCATGACAGTGTTTTGATAGGTGCCGCATACAATGCATCATTCCTATTGGCAAAAACTGAATATGTACCCACAGAAAAAAATATTGAGGAAGACAACTACGCTGCTGCACTTCAGTGGATGGAGAGCCGCGGTGTGAAGATCACCTCTTCTTCACTCGGATATAACACTTTTGATGCGGGTCAGACTTCTTATACATATAATCAGATGGACGGAAAGACTACCATCGTAACGCGTGCAGCGGAACTTGCATTCAGCAAGGGAGTGCTCACCATAACCGCAGCCGGCAATGAAGGTAACGGATTATGGAAGTATATAGTTGCCCCGGCGGACGGATTTAACACGATTGCCATTGGAGCAGTTACCTCTCTTGACTCAGTTGCCTCCTTCAGCGGTATTGGCCCGACTCCGGACGGAAGAATTAAACCGGAACTTGTTGCTATGGGGGTAAATACGTATGGTGCAAGGGCCTCTACTCCGAATCAATATCAGTCAAACAGCGGCACTTCGGCGGCTACTCCTATTGCATCTGGTGCTGCGGCTCTGGTCTGGTCAGCATTCCCGCATCTGACCAATAAGCAGGTGAGAAATTTACTCATCAGCACGGCAGGCAGTTTTAAGCGGCCAAACTTTTACCGGGGTTACGGACTTATCAATGTAAAAAAAGCACTTGAACTTCCTGCAGTAAAAAATACACCGGGCGGCATTGTAGCCGAGAAAATATTTTTTGATTCAGTTTATGCCAATTACGGGGCATATATATTTATTTCAAAGAATAACCGAGATTTTGATTCAGTTAAAATGATTTTTGACGGGGGCTTTAAGTATCAGGCAGCGCTTTCAGCGCTACCAATAAATGTTCCGATATTCTTTTATATAAAATATGAATCTGCACCTGGTAAATATACTACCTTGCCTGAGGGAGGTACGTGGTACTCACCTGACCCGTCTGAATCAGAAGTCAGGTTTGAACCAACGGTGATAATTCCCGAATTAACACTTGAACAGAATTATCCAAACCCTTTTAACATTGCAACCGCCTTTCGGTTTTATACTTCCGTACAGTTTGTTGGCGAAATTGTTATATATAATTTACTTGGCCAGAAGGTTAAAACTATGTATTCCGGGTCACTTGAAAAGGGAACTTATTCCATGATATGGAATGGCTTAAGCGATGATAATATCCCTGTGGCATCAGGAGCGTATATATATTCAGTCAGTTCATCTGGTATGAATGTGTATAAAAAAATGATGCTGCTGAAATGAGCGGATTTTTAACAAAGGAAACAGAACATTATTTAGAGGAGCTTTTCAGGCAAACCGACCCTCTGCTTAAGGAGATGGAGCAGTTTGCCCGTGAGAAACGCATCCCAATTATTGAACCTGGCGGGGCTGCTTTTCTTGATATATATCTCCGCTCCCTTAAACCAAAAAAGTTTCTTGAACTTGGCACTGCCATTGGTTATTCAGCGATCATAGCTGCCAATGCACTGCCCGATGATGCTCGGATTGTAACAATCGAAAAGAGCGCTGACAATCTGGTTCTGGCACGGAAATATATAAACAGGTCGGGTTTTCAAAACAAAATTACTATTGCAGAAGGGGAGGCAAAAGAACTGCTGAGGGGTTATCTGGCTGAGTGGGACTGCATCTTTATTGACGCCGACAAGGAAGACTATGATGAACTCTTTGAACTTTCACTTCCCTTGCTGCGTGAAGGTGGTGTGATTTTGATTGATAATCTCCTCTGGCACGGATATACAGCTTCATCTGAAGTTCCGGCTTCCTATGTAAGAAGTACTGAAATAATAAGAGCATTTAATAAAAAGCTTGCCTCGGGGGACGCATATCATTTTACAATCGTACCTGCGGGGGATGGAATTGGCGTAGTCATAAAAAAAAGCATTCAGGAGTAATTTTGAGTTATACAATCAAAGACAGTAATTCGTTTATGAACGGACTTGAAACTTTTTCCGGAGTAAAGCTGAAGGAAAAGGAAATGGTTAAAGAAATGCTTCACTACTCATTAAGCTCTGACTCACTAAAGCTCTTTGAAGATGTTTGCTTTACCGCCAAATATATAAGCGGACTGATGCGTGTACTCAAAAGTGCTGCTACGATGAATGATGTGAATAACACTGACAGCATTAAAAGTGATTTAGCCAAAAACTTTGAACAGTTTACTGTTCAGATTAAGGGGATCATTCTTCTGATGCCTGAGGAATCTCAGGAATCTCTAACGCAAACTTATCTTGAAATGACCGCAGAGTCTTTTTCAAAATTGAATAATCTGATTTTAGACCTTGAATGGGCGAAGAGGTATCTTAATGATTTGAAAAGAACACAATAAAAAATATTGAACTGAGAAAATCAAAACCTCATTGTCGTTGATGTCCTTGGTGTCGTTTTTGTCCTTGAGTCTTTACAATGACGCAAACTTCTTGTAACCAATGCCCTGAAAATTTCCCGCAGATTGCGCAGATTAACGCAAATTTTTAGAAATACCCAAACTCTTCCAAATTCTTAAATTGTACCCTGCCAGAAAAACTTTCGGTTAACTCAGTCATTAAAGATTCTGTCTGGTCACCCCTTACCCATAAAATCTGTTCAACTTCTTCCAGATATATTTCCTCTTCCTTCCGGACGGAATACCTGCCTGCAATCCGGTAAAAGTTACTTATGAACTCATGCGGAAAAGTGATTTTCATTTTCTCAAATAAGTGGTACTCCCTTACCCCGGCTGAGCCGAGGGCATCGTGAGAGGACTGATAATATGCTTTACCAAGGGGACCAACACCAAGTTTGGTTCCGCCGTAATACCGGGTGACCACAACCAGCACTTCCGTCAGGTCAAAATGTTCAATCGCCTGCAGAATGCGCACTCCGGCAGTACCGCCAGGTTCACCATCATCAGAGTATTTTACCCCTTCTTTTAGGGTTTTTGCTGCATAACAGTGATGGGTGGCATCATAAAACTGCTTCCGGAGGGAAGTCAAGTGAGGCAGGTAACCCTCTCCCCCGAACAGAGGAAAGACACGGGCAATAAATTCTGACCCTTTTTCCTTCATAGCCAGCTCGCTGAAACGATCAGGGGTACGGAATTGTTGCAAATTTAGTGGTTTTAGGAAATACTCAGACATAGAACTCAAAAATTACAGAATATTTTATTTGATTTTATCATAATGTCTGAGTAACATATAAGTTTAAATTTTACCGCAAAGAGCATTGGAACAGGAAAAAATTATAATCAAGGGGGCGCGTCAGCATAACCTCAAGAATATTGACGTGGAAATCCCCCGAAACACTTTTACAGTTATTACGGGTCTTTCTGGTTCGGGTAAGTCATCCCTGGCTTTTGATACTATTTATGCTGAAGGGCAGAGGCGGTATCTTGAATCACTTTCACCCTACGCGCGGCAGTTTTTAGACATGCTTGAAAAGCCGGATGTTGACCAGATTGAGGGCTTAAGCCCGGCTATATCAATTGAGCAAAAAGTAACCGGCGGAAATCCCCGCTCAACCGTAGGAACAGTTACAGAGATATACGATTACCTGCGTCTGCTTTACGCGCGTGTAGGAACCCCGACCTGTTATAATTGCGGCAAGCCGGTTAAGAAACAGTCTGCGGCTCAGATTCTTGAGAGCATCCTTGATACCATGAATGGAAAGAAAGTTGCGATTCTCGCGCCTGTGATACGCGGAAGAAAAGGTCACTATCGTGAGCTGTTTGAGGAGATACTGAGTGACGGCTTTACTAAGGTGCGTGTTGACGGGGAGTTTCATGATATACATAAGGGATTTCAGGTTGACCGTTATAAGGTTCACAATATAGAAATTGTGGTTGACCGAATTAAAGTTGGAAAAGAAAGCACAACACGTTTAACTGAATCAGTGGAAGTGGCGCTCAGTCAGGGCAACGGTGTGATGATGCTTAATGACGGAAAAGAAGATCGGGTGTTCAGCCGGTTTCTTGCCTGTATGGAGTGCGGAATTAACTATCAGGAACTTGCTCCTAATTCATTTTCGTTTAACTCCCCCTATGGCGCCTGCCCGGAGTGTGACGGATTGGGTGAAAAGAAAGAGTTTGACCTTGAGCTTATCATACCTGACTACGCAAAATCAATCGAGGAAGAAGGAATTGCTCCTTTAGGCAAACCAAGACCAGTCTGGATATATTCACAGCTTCAGGCGGTGGCTGATGTTTTTGGGTTTGACTTTAAAACACCTCTCAAAAAACTAAGAAAAGATCAACTTGAAGTAATTCTTCATGGCACAAAAGAAAAAATTGCATTTAAGTATAAATTTGGAAGCGGTAGAGCGGTAACCTATAATCATAAGTTTAACGGTGTTATTGGCTATCTGCAAAATCATTTTAGCTCAACCTCGTCAAATAATATACGTGAGTGGGTTGAGTCATTTATGAATACTGTTCATTGCCGGGAGTGTAAAGGGGGACGGCTGAAGAAGGAATCACTTTCAGTTAAGTTCAATAAACTTAACATTGGTGAGGTGACCTCCCTTTCTATTACCAGATGTAGAGAGTTCTTCAGCAAGATAAAGCTTTATGGCAATGATAACATAATTGCCGCGCCAATCTTAAAAGAAATTAATACACGGCTTGATTTCCTATTAAATGTGGGGCTTGATTACCTGACACTCGACCGGAGTGCAAGAACACTATCGGGCGGGGAGTCACAAAGAATACGCCTTGCAACACAGATAGGAACCCAGCTTTCCGGTGTGCTGTATATATTAGATGAGCCAAGTATCGGGCTGCATCAGAGTGACAATATCAAGCTGATTAATTCACTCAAACGGCTGCGGGATCTTGATAATACGGTTATTGTTGTCGAGCATGACAAAGAAACGATTGAAAATGCTGATTACTTAGTTGACCTTGGTCCTGCTGCAGGGGAACATGGCGGCGAAGTTTGCGCCCAGGGTACCGTTCCGCAGTTGATGAAGGCAAAACAAAACCGTTCGATCACTCTTGATTATTTGAAAAACATCAGGCGTATTGAACTTAAGAGTCAGCAGCGAAAAGGAAACGGACAGTACCTCACACTAAAAGGAGCCCGTGGAAATAACCTGAAAGCTGTTGATCTGGAGATACCGCTTGGTACTCTGACCCTTATTACGGGATTGAGCGGATCAGGCAAATCATCGCTGATCAACGAAACGCTGGTTAAAATTTTAATGAGGGAGCATTATGATTCAAAAACAGTGCCGCTGCCTTATAAAAAGATTGAGGGGCTTGAGCATATTGACAAGGTAATTGAGATAGATCAGTCGCCGATTGGAAGAACACCCCGCTCAAATCCGGCTACCTATACCGGACTCTTCACCCATATACGCGATCTTTTTGCTCAGCTCCCTGAGTCAAAGATGCGGGGATATGCAACCGGGCGGTTCAGTTTTAATGTCTCCGGAGGCAGATGTGAAGCATGCGGCGGTGACGGTTTAAAGAAGATTGAGATGAACTTTCTGCCGGATGTATATGTCCCCTGTGATGTTTGCGGCGGAAAGCGCGACAACCGGGAAACATTAGATGTGCTGTATAAGCTGAAATCAATCTCCGATGTTCTGGAAATGACCGTGGAAGAAGCGCTTCACTTTTTTGAAGACCTGCCGCGTATCAAAAGAAAGATTCAGGCGATATCCGATGTTGGACTCGGATATATACGCCTAGGTCAGCAGGCAACCACACTTTCCGGCGGAGAGGCACAGCGGGTTAAACTGGCTACCGAATTGAGCAAAGTGAGCACAGGCAAAACAATTTATTTTCTGGATGAACCAACCACAGGTCTGCATTTTGAAGACGTTAGGGTACTGCTTGAAGTACTGAATAAGCTGGTTGAAAAAGGGAACACCGTTGTAATTGTTGAACATAATCTTGATGTGATAAAAACCGCGGACTGGATTATTGATATGGGTCCTGGCGGCGGTGAAGCCGGAGGAGAGATTATAGCAACAGGTATCCCGGCTCAAATTGCAAAGAATAAGAAAAGCATTACGGGAAAATTTCTTGTCAAAGAATTAGGAAGCAAATGAACAATGAACAATGTACAATGTACAATGTACAATTTACAATTTACAATTTACAATTTACAATTTACAATTTACAATTTACAATTTACAATTTACAATTTACAATTTACAATTTACAATTTACGTCTTCTTAACCCGGCTTTTCACTATGGATGCAAAGTGGTGTAAATCAGGAAATAATGTCACCACTTCATGGTTTGGGTCGGGGTTATACATTCATTTGCTATAATAATGTCACCACTTGGTGGTTTGGGTTTGGCATATATGTTTGTTTGCTACAATAATATCACCACTTCGTGGTTTGGGTCGGGGTTATACATTCATTTGCTATAATAATGTCACCACTTGGTGGTTGTGTAAAATCAACACTCCATCGTCCCCATCGTCACCATTGTCCCCATGGGTTTGTTAATCAACAGATAAAAAAAGCCGTAGCCATTTTAACCTGGCTGCAGCTTTTTAATTTTTAGTATTCGGTTAATTCACAACTACTTGGCCATCAGGGCGGCAATTGCTGAGGTATTCACAATGTCTTCAACGCTGCAGCCGCGGCTGAGATCAAAGCAGGGTTTTTTGAGTCCTTGAACAACCGGACCAACTGCTTCTGCTTTGCCAAGACGCTGTGCGATTTTATATCCTATATTTCCTGCCTGAAGATCAGGGAACACAAGCACGTTGGCTCTGCCCGCTACTTCACTGCCCGGTGCTTTTTTCTTTCCTATTGAGTTTACTATTGCTGCGTCAAACTGAAGCTCACCGTCAACTTTTATTTCCGGAGCTTTTTGTTTTACTATCTCAGTTGCTTTACGGACTTTGTCAATCAGTTCATGTTCAGCGCTACCTTTGGTGCTGAATGAGAGCATTGCCACAAACGGCTCCTCACCGGTAAGTTTCTCATGATTCCTTGCAGATGAAATCGCTATATCAGCAAGCTGATCAGCATCCGGGTTGGGGACAACAGCGCAGTCAGCAAAGCTATATGTAATTTCAGGATAGACCATAAGGAAAAAACTGGAGACAATTGAGATTCCAGGGGCCATACCCACGCACTGGATTGCTGCACGAAGGACATCGCCGGTTGAGGCGAAGGACCCGGCCACTGAGGCATCAGCCATTCCCTCAGTAACCATCATCGCTCCAAAGAAAAGATCGCGCTTCATGGTTTCTTTTGCCTGTTCAAAGGTGACTCCTTTGGCTTTTCTTTTATTATAGAAAATATTGGCAAAGTCGGTGAGCTTGTCTGATTTTTCATGGTCAATTATCCTCACCCCCTGAAGATTTATACCTTTGGCTGATGCATCCTCCCGGATTTTATTCTCATTTCCAAGAATGATGACCTGGACGGTTCCGTTTTTGGTGAGGATTTCTGCCGCGCGCAGCACCCGTTCATCGTGAGATTCAGGCAGGACGACAGTTTTTTTCACTTTTGAAGCTTTTTCGCGAATATCGGTTAACAATTGTAATTCTTCCATTGTTCTTTTCTATTTCTCGTTTGAAAATTATTGCAAATGTACTCAATTTCACTCATTTTTTGTGCCAATAGCCCCTGATTTCGCTCATCCTGTTTTTTTGACCATTCATCAAATCACTTTGAAATCTGTTGTTGATTGTCGTAATTTACTTACCGGTAAGTAAGAGTTTATTATGGAAACTATAGATACAAAGCAAAAAATCCTGAATGCCGCGGTTGATTTGATCTCCGAAAAGGGGTATCACGACGTGGCAGTGAGGGAAATTTGTGAAAGAGCGGGAGTAACCAAACCGGTTCTCTACTATTATTTTAAGGACAAAGAGGACGTTCTGGCTGAACTCATCAGGGAAGGAAACCGGCGGTTTCATGACCTGATAGACAAAAACATCAGACCCGATGACCCCTTTGAGAAACAGCTTGAGGGGTTATTCTTTGTATATATTCAATATGCCGAGGAGAATTTTTCCCACATTGCAATTGCCATAAACGTTGAACTTTCACCCCTGCCGGAGAAGATAAAATCACTCAGCCGCGAAAAAACCCTTGAAGTAACCGAACGGATTCTGCCGGTATTTTCACAGGGCAGAAAAGAGGGACTCTTTGGTCCGGATGATGATCTTACCATGCTTGCTTCCAGTTTCACTTCTCCCCTCAGTTTTTTCATTTTACAGTGCGTGCTGCATCATGATCCTATAACACGTATGAGGGAAGATCTGAACCGCTATTATACGTTTTGGAAAACACACTTTCTGAATAAGAAAGATTAACAGGAGATATATATATGTTCAGAATTTCAGCCCTTATGCTCCTGCTTGCTGTATCACTGCAGGCGCAGGAGGGGAAAATCATTACACTCACATGGGACGCGGTGGTAAATCAGTCGCGGCAGGAAAATCTTTCACTCCGAATAAAGAAACTTCAGTATGAAGCACAGGACTATAAACTGTGGGACGCTTACGCGATGTTTCTTCCTACGGTGCGTTATCAGGCGGTTGGTGTCTCCAATCTTGAACTGCCGACTATCGTTTTTATGGGGCAGCAGTTCACCATGGGCACCAAATATACCTTTCAGCACTCACTTGATTTCACGCTGCCGCTTTTTACCGGCGGCTCGCGCTATGTTAACATTCAGCTTCAAAAGACGATGTCAAAGTCAATGATGGAAGAGCTTAAAGGAAAAGAAGAAGAAGTTGTTCTGCAATCACTTCAGGCCTATTTCGGAGTGATGCTTGCCGATGGTATATATAATGCTGCAGGTGAAGCGGTAACAACAGCGGAAGAAAATCTGCGTCAGGTGCAGATGTTTTATAATGAGGGCTCGGCTACCGAGCTTGATTTGCAGAGAGCAAAAGCCATGTATTATTCTGTTCTACCGCAAAAGGAAAGTGCTGAGTCAGGTCGGATACTCGCGTTACAAAATCTTAAAATGATGCTCAATATATCAGCAGAAGACTCGGTAGTTGTGCCGGACACTTTAACCATCAAAGAATTCATGCAGACGTTTGACCAGACCACTCTGGCTGAGTTCAGAAAGCTCTCCCTGACTAACCGCGCTGAAATGCTGATGGTAAAAGAACAGGTTAATGCATCTCGTCAGGGAGAAAATATGGTTATCTCATCCGCACTTCCTGTTATTGCGCTTTCGGGTAATTTAGCTCATCAGGCCTTTTCTGATGACGCCCGAATTGGACCAAACGACTACTCCCGTTCAAAGGCACTAACGTTATCTGTCTCCTGGCCATTATTTGAAGGGGGAAGAAGATTTATCAATTATCAGACTGCACGGCTCCAGACCGAACAGGCGGAGCTGATGCAGAAGCAGACAGCGTATATTATATCACTTGAAACAGAACAGAGTTTTTACAAATGGCATGAAGCAAAAACTAATCTGACCAGTAATGAGGAAAGCATGAAGCAGGCGAAGGAAAGTCTGCGGCTTTCTCACCTTCTTTATTCAGAGGGAATGAGCACTCAGCTTGATGTTCTTAACGCCCAGCTTTTTTATCAGAACAGCAAAGTACAGTATCTGCAGGGAATGTACCAGTACAATGTAACCCAGCTTCAGCTTCTCCGATCAGCAGGAAAATTATTTACAGTATGGAATAACAATGAACGCTAATAAAATAATTATTGCCTTTTTAACCATTCTTTCGCTTACTCTGCTCACCGGATGCGGCGGGGAAGAAAAAGTAGAAAAAGAAATTTCCGTCCCGGTTAAAGTTTATCAGGTTCAGCCGGAGGCACTTTCTCAGTATATAAAACTTACCGGAATGGTAACCGCGGCGAAAGACCAGATGGTCTTCAGCAAAACATCTGAGCGGATTGAGCAGCTTTTGCTAAAACCAGGTGACCGTATAACTGAAGGACAGATTATCGCCCGTCAATATAGTGCGCTTTTTAAGCAGACCGCAGATGCCGCAAAAGCCGGTGCTGATAACGCAAGGGCACAATATATACTGGCAGAAGCCAATTATAAACGAATGGAGCGGCTCTACTCTCAGAAGGCAGTCAGTCCTCAGCAGTTTGAACAGGCAGAGATGCAGTTTAAAGCAGCCAAAGCCGGGCTTGATGCCGCAGAGGCGCAGTACCTTTCGGCAAAGGAGCAGCTTGAAAACTGCTATATCAAAGCTCCGTTTGACGGAGTTGTAGCTGCAGTGTTTGTTGAACTGAACCAGATGCTGCCAGCCGGACAGCCGGTCGCGCAGATTATTGATCCGCGAAATATGAATGCCAAAGTAAGGGTTTCAGCAAAGGATATACAGTCAGTAAAAAAAGGATACAATGCAGATATTGTTGTTCCCGCAATTAGCGGAAAAACATATAAAGGTAAAGTTATCACTCTTGATCAGGCAATTGACCCAGTTTCAAAAACCTTTGAGGCAGAGATACTGATTCTCAATCCGGATACTGACCTTAAATCGGGCTTATACGCCGAGTTTATGATTATTTCGCGCACAATTGAAGATGCAATAATAGTACCTGAGACCTCACTGTTAAGTCAGACGGCTGTTACAATTAATAAGGAAACAGGAACACAGCAGAACAGCAGAAAGTTTTTTCTTTTTGTTGTTGAGAATCAGCGCGCAAAAATTAAAGAGGTTTCAGTAGGACTGACGAGCAACGGCAGAGCTGAAATAACAAAGGGGCTTGCCGTTAACGAACAGATTATTGTTGTGGGTAACAATATCGTGCAGGATGGCCAGCTTGTTTCCATTGTTGAGTAAGGAGAAAGATTTCAATGCTGCTCTCTAAGTTTTCCATAAACCGCCGTATAACTCTGGTGATGTTTTACGCCATTGTTTTGGCGTTCAGTTTTTTTGCCTTCACACAGTTAAAAGTTGATTTCTTTCCTGATATACAATTTCCGATAGCCGGTGTTATTACAAACTATCAGGGAGTTGGTCCTAAAGATATCGAAACAATGGTAACGCGACCGCTTGAGGAAGCAATATCATCAGTGAAGAATATCGAAAAGGTGAACTCTCAGTCATATACCGGGGGCTCGATAATCACGCTTGAGTTCAAGTACGGCACTGACATGAATCAGGCAGAGTCAGATATACGGAAGAGTATAGATTTTATCAGAGACTACCTTCCTGCTGAGGCCTCTGACCCCATGGTTTTTGTATTTGACCCGTCTCTTAGCCCGGTGATGTTTATGGCGCTTAACTCTGACTATCTCGGGCAGTCTGAGCTAAGAAATCTTGCCATAGAAAAAATTGAACCAATGCTTGAACGCATACCCGGTGTTGCCTCAGTTGCAACCATGGGCGGTCTTGAGCGGCAGATCAATGTCTATATGAATCCGGTGTTGCTGGCTTCTTTTAATATATCACCGAATGAAGTAACCATGGCGCTCCGCTCGGGCAGAGGAATTTCACCCGGTGGCTCACTCAAGACAGGAGAAAAAAATTATCAGCTTACGCTGATGAGTGAATATACTGATCTTGATCAGGTGCGGAAGACAACGGTCGCGGTTCGCAATGGTGTGGCTGTCCGCGTTGAAGATATTGCACAGGTCGAAGATGGTTTTAAGGAGTCTTCAACTGAAGTGCGCGCTGACTACAAAGAAGGCATTTCGATTATGATAAACAAGCAATCAGATGCCAACACAGTACAGACTACACAGAATATAAAACTGGAACTGCCAAATATCCAAAAAGCTCTTCCTCAGGGGACCAAACTTATGGTGCTTTTTGATCAGGCGGATTTCATAACCCGTTCAGTTAATAACCTCCGCAACTCAGCGGCTATTGCCTTTGTTCTGGCTTTTTTAATTATATATATATTCCTGCGTAACTTTCGGGGCAGTATTATCATGGGTATTTCAATGCCCATATCAGTTATTGCAACATTTGCAGTTTTATACGCGAGTGATATCACCCTGAATATCATTTCAATGGCGGGGCTTGCGCTGGCGATTGGAATGCTTGTGGATAACTCAATAGTTGTATTGGAAAATATATTCAGGCACAAGGAGATGAAAAAATCCCGCGCTGATGCGGCGGAAGATGGCGCTTCTGAGGTTGGTATGGCTATTACGGCCTCGACACTAACTACTGTGGCGGTATTTCTTCCTGTGCTTTTTGTTCCGAATATAACGGGGCAGTTGTTTAAGGACTTGGTGTTGACCATTACGTTCAGTCTGCTGGTCTCCCTTGTTGTCGCGCTTACTCTGGTGCCTATGATGGCATCAACAATGATTGAGATTGAAGATCAAAACGCAAACACTTTTCTGGGAAGAGTTAAAAGATTTTTTGGATCAGTGCTTGATCAGATCAACGGCTTTTATCACCGTGTGTTGATGAAGTCACTCAAAATGAAAAAGACTGTGCTCAGTGTTGTAACAGCGTTATTCATTCTCTCAATTGTTCTCGCTTATTTGGCCGGGGGTGAGTTTTTACCGAAGAGTGACCAGGGCTTTATCAGTTTGCTGGTTGAAGCTCCGGCGGGTTCTCCAATCGAGAAATCACGTGTTATTACCTACGAACTTGAAGATGTGATTAAAGAGGTGATACATCCGGATGAGATAGACAATGTATCATTTTGGTTTGGTAGCAGAGAGGGTCTTGCTGCTTTTGGCTCTACGGAAAGTACCATCGAGGCATTTATTAAACTTAAGCCGGCGAGCCAGCGAAGCCGTTCTCAATTTGTCATACAGGATAGTCTTCGTGCACGACTTGATAATCTGCCCGGGGTAACTTATATGTTTCAGGAAGGGGGAGCTATTTCAACAGAAAAAGCGATTGAGGTAAAAGTTATCGGCTATGATATTGACGGAGCCAAATCTATAGCGGAGCAATTAAAAGAGAAGATGGAAAAAGTTGAAGGATTTGTAGATATCGGGCTGAACATTAAATCAAGCACACCAGAACTTCAGGTTCATCTTAATAATGATATGCTTAATGCGTATCATTTAACAACTATGCAGGTTGCATCCAATATATCTACTGCTATTCAGGGCTCAGTGGTTGCCCGCATGAGAGAAAAGGGAGATGAGTATGATATACGAGTGCAGTTCGGCAGAGAGTTCCGCAACAGAAAAGAATCACTTGAAGAAATACATATACAACTTCCAATGGGCGGAAAGGTAAAACTGGGTGATGTTGCGGAAATCAGGGAAGAGGCCTCAGCACCAACCATTTTCCGCGAAAACCAGAATCGCTTTGTTTCAGTCGGGGCCGGGCTTTCAGGACTTGAACTCTCCAAAGCAACCGAGGAGATTGAAAAGATCATCAGCCAGACACCGGTGCCTTCAGATTATCAGGTGGTGATAGGTGGAACGGCAGAAGATCAGCAGGAAGCATTCTTCTATCTGATGCTTGCTTTTGGGGTTGCTGTACTGCTCGTATATATGATAATGGCAGCACAGTTTGAATCGCTGGTTGATCCTGTTATTATCATGATTACCGTACCGCTTGCGGTTATAGGCGTTTTTCCTTTCCTGTTTATAACGGGAACATCAGTCAGCGTTATGGCGCTGGTTGGCCTGGTGATGCTGGTTGGTATCGCGGTTAATAACGGAATTGTGCTGATTGATTATATCAACAAACTGAAGCGCAGCGGTATGGGGTTGCTTGATGCAGTGGAACAGGGCGCTGTGGCAAGAGTACGCCCGGTGCTGATGACAGCATTAACTACCATTCTCGGTATGGTTCCACTTGCAATTGAACTTGGTGAAGGAGCAGAAACATGGTCACCATTAGCCCGTGCCGTTATCGGGGGTCTGACAGCAACAACGGTTCTAACCCTTATTGTTATACCGATTGTATATATCATATTTGAACAAACCGGCGAGAAGGTAAAAGCGTATATACGAAGGGAACGAATTAAAAATTAAAAATGAAGAATTAATTCTGTGACATTGAGTTCCAAAAGCTACTATCGTCCTTATTGTCCTTCATGTCCTTTGAGTCCTTGAACAGCCGCCGCTGCAGAGAAAGTTTTCAGCGGCTGCTGCAGTTTTTACTTGAAAAGCAGCAGTTTTTGAAACACTGACCGTAAGGTTTTCTCCAGTCAGAGTTTGCTGTTTTGGGCAGGTTTTGCCGCTGAAACGGCTCTTTTCTCCCTGAATTCCTCTTCTTTTTCGTATCTTTCGCATTGTTTTTTTATTGTTTTTTAGCCCGTTAAGGCATACATTCACGGTTCTATTTAAAATATGATACAGGAAAATTTAGCCCGTTTAAGGGCTGAAATAGAAGATATCTGTCTGAAATCGGGAAGAAACCCTGACTCGGTTAAGCTGGTCGGAGTTTCAAAAATGTTTCCCGTTGCAGTGCTTCAGGAGGCATACGATGCAGGTCTTAGGGTCTTCGGTGAAAATAAACCGCAGGAGTTCAGGGACAAACATCCTCAGCTTCCTATGGATATCGAATGGCACCTGATAGGGCATCTGCAGAGCAATAAAGTGAAGTATGTGGTCGGCAAAGCTGAGCTGATACACTCTGTGGACTCAGTTGCCTTAGCCAACGAGATAAACAAGGTCGCCTCCCGTTCTGACGTCATTCAGAAAGTTCTGATTGAGGTAAACACCAGCGGGGAGTACACAAAAATGGGGCTTCACACTTTTCAGGAAGTCAAGGAGTTAGCCCAAAACATTGCCGGGATGAGTTCACTTGATCTGCGGGGTCTAATGACCATTGGGCCAAATACAGCAGACGAGGATGCAATCAGGATGGCATTTGCGGGACTGAGGGGAATGTCTGAAAAACTGAATAATCAGGGATTCCGGCTGACAGAACTTTCCATGGGGATGACACAAGATTTTGAAATAGCCATTAGAGAAGGTGCAACCATAATAAGAATAGGCACCGCGCTTTTTGGAGCGAGAAATTATAAAAGCATAAAATGAGAACAACACCATCAAATATCAGACAGCAGGAGTTTAATAAAACTCTGCGAGGGTACGATACCGAAGAGGTTAAGGGCTACTTGAGCGGTCTGGCTGAGGAACTTGATGAGATTCTCACCGAAAATGAGCGGCTCAGGAAACAGCTTGATGAGGCGATGCACAAGTTGGGCGAATACCGGAAAATGGAAAAGAGTCTGCAGGAAACAGTTGTCCGTGTGCAGGAAAACTC
>JADLAF010000100.1 GCA_020848375.1 Ignavibacteriaceae bacterium | reverse complement strand
GCCGATAACACCGGCCATTGCAATACCGCCGATACCGATATGGCGGACGTAGTTGCGGAAAATTTCTTCCGCGCTCATTTCTGAAATCAGCTTGGTAACATTTGCGCCAAGCGGAGTGGTCATCTGCTCTCCTATATACGAGACCACGGGAATAAGCACATACCACGAAAGCGCGGAACCGGCTGCTATGATGGCGGAGTATTTTAACCCGACTATATATCCAAGACCGAGCACCGCGGCGCCAACGTTAATCTTAAAGACGATGCGCATCTTGTCGGCAAGTTCCTGCCCGAAAGCAAAAACGCGCGTGGTGAAAACTTCACTCCACCACCCGAACGATGCAATAACAAAATCATATATACCGCCAATCAGACCGCTCATTACCAGAACCTTTGCGCTGCCGCCCCCTCTTTCACCCGCTACAAGAACTTCAGTTGTTGCAGTAGCTTCAGGAAAGGGGAACTTGCCGTGCATTTCCTGCACGAAATATTTGCGGAAAGGAATGAGGAAGAGTATGACCAGAAATCCGCCCAGCAGCGAAGCCAGGAAGATATGATAATAAGGGACATCAAGCCCGAGTATATACAGGGCGGGGATGGTAAAAATAGCGCCGGCTACCACCAGCCCGGAGGTGGCTCCGACTGACTGGATGATCACGTTTTCGCCAAGTGCGTTTTTCCGCTTCATCAGTGCGGAAAGCCCGACCGCCATGATAGCGATGGGGATAGCGGCTTCAAAAACCTGCCCGATTTTAAGCCCCAGATAGGCGGCCGCGGCTGAAAAGAGGACAGCCATAAGAAGACCGGTTCCGATTGAGTAAGGCCCGACTTCGGGGGGATTTGACCCCGCCGGCATAATGGGCTGATACGTTTCCCCCGGTTTTAATTCAGTATATGCATTTTCCGGCAGTCCTTTACCGGTTGAAGTGTGTTCCATAAGCGTAAACTTTCATCTGGTTTTAAAAGAACATATCCTTCTAACTTACTGCATAAAACGGGAAGAAAAAAATTGTGAATGGTGAATTGTAAATTGTGAATTAACGGCGGGGGTGTTTCTGAGTTTTGCCTGGCAGTTGTTTCGGCTCCCTTCTCCATTTTTAAGGAGAAGGGCTGGGGATGAGGTTGTACTTCAATACAAAGCCCAGTGCCCCCAGTGTCGCCATTGTCACCAGTGGTTGCAGCCAGCACCTCGCGCAAAGCCGCCAAGACCGCAAAGAGTTTTTCCCGCTGGTTCTGGTTTTGCCGCCGGTGTCAATTCTTTTTTTCAATGCAGAGTTCACAGAGTGAACGCAAAGTTCCGCAGAGTTCTGGCACCCTTCTCCTTTTTAAGGAGAAGGGCTGGGGATGAGGTTTATGTCCTTAGAGCCCCAATGTCCCCAGTGGTTGCAGTAAGCAGATCGCTCAAAAGCCGCCAGGGTCGTTAAAGTACCGCAATTCATTTCGCCGCCGCGGATCATACTTCAAAATTCAAAATTATTTCGTAAGTTTGAAGCAAATAATATTCTCAGGGCGAGGCATTACCTGCGATCAGACCCCAAAGAATAAAACAGATTCAACCCGGAAAAGTTATCAGAAAGCGGAAAAACCGCGCTGAGCTTTTTGGAGAAGAAACATGGATAAAAGAGCACTGTCAGAAAGAGATATTTGCACCAAGTTTATCACCCCCGCTCTTGAAAAAAGTGGGTGGGATAAACTTACCCAGATCAGGGAAGAAGTTACCTTTACTGACGGGAAAATTATTGTCCGCGGTGTGCTTACTTCACGGGGGACTCAAAAGCGCGCTGATTATATCCTTTACTACAAGCCAAATATTCCCATTGCCCTGATTGAAGCAAAGAGTAACTCTCACTCTGTCCGGGATGGCATTCAGCAGGCACTTGATTATGCCAGGACACTTGACATTCCATTTGTATTCTGCAGCAACGGTGATGGTTTTCTTTTTCATGATAAAACCGCAACAGGAAGCAATATCGAAAAAGTAATCCAGATGGATAACTTCCCCTCACCAGCGGAACTCTGGAACAAATACAAGATATATAAAGGCATCACCACGCCTGAATCAGAAAAAATAATTGAGCAGGACTACTTCTTCGACGGAAGCGGAAGACAGCCCCGCTACTATCAGCAGATAGCCGTCAACCGCACGGTTGAAGCAATAGCAAAAGGGCAGAACCGCATTCTGCTGGTGATGGCAACCGGCACGGGTAAAACCTATACCGCGTTCCAGATAATTCACCGCCTTTGGAAAGCCGGAGCAAAAAAACGAATCCTCTTTCTTGCTGACCGCAACGCCCTTATTGACCAGACACGCAGGGGGGACTTCAAACACTTCCGCGATAAAATGACGGTCGTTAAAAACAGGAAAGTTGACAAAAGCTATGAAATTTATCTTGCTCTGTATCAGGGGTTAAGCGGCAGCGAGGAAGAAAGCAATGTATATAAGCAGTTCAGCCCTGAGTTCTTTGACCTGATTGTGGTGGATGAGTGCCACCGGGGCAGCGCAAGAGCAGACAGTGCCTGGCGTGAAATTCTTGACTACTTTACCAATGCAGCACAAATAGGTTTAACTGCCACACCGCGAGAGACTAAATCTGTCTCAAATATTGAATATTTTGGCGACCCTGTTTATATATATTCATTGCGTCAGGGTGTTGATGACGGATTTCTTGCACCTTATAAAGTCTTGAGAATAGGTATTAATGTTGACGTTGACGGCTGGGAGCCCGAAAAAGGCAAACTTGATATTAACGGCAACCCGGTTCCCGAACGAAAATATAACAGCAAAGATTTTGAACGGGTGCTTATTATTGAAGAGCGGACTGAACTTGCCGCTAAAATGATTACTGACTACCTGAAAGGTAATGACCGGTACGCAAAAACAATTGTATTCTGCACAGATATTGACCACGCATCACGAATGAGGCATGAACTGGTAAAGCTGAATGGCGACCTTGTGGCTGAAAACCCGAAATATATAATGCAGATAACCGGGGACAATGAAGAAGGCAAACGGGAACTTGATAACTTTATTAACCCTGAGGAACGCTACCCCGTTATTGCAACCACATCAGAGCTGATGACCACCGGCATTGACGCACAAACCTGCCGGGTGATAGTGCTTGAGTGCAACATCCAAAGCATGACTAAGTTCAAGCAAATCATAGGGCGCGGAACCAGAATCAATGAAGACTATAATAAAAGATATTTTACCATAATTGATTTCAGAAACGCAACTAAACTGTTTACTGATGACACATTTGACGGCCCTCCTATAAAAATTAAAACTGTTGACCCGGATGCAACTCTCAAAGATTTTGAAACAGAAGAGGGAGAGGAAACTGATGATACCTGGGATGACCCAACCATGCCACCCACAGAGGAAGGTATTAATGATGATTCCGGGCAAATTTATGAGCCCGGCATTGAAGAACCCCTTGAAAACAGACCTAAAATTATTGTTAACGGTGTTGATGTTCGTCCCTTATATATCAGAAAACAATACTTTGACAAAGACCACAAACCTATTACGGTATCGCTCACTGACCATACAAAACAGATTATAAAAGGGAAATTTGCTTCACTTGATGACTTCCTGAATATCTGGAACGCTGCCGAAAGAAAAGATGCAATTATAGCCGAGCTTGAACAGCAGGGTATTCTGGTTGACTCTCTGCTTGACGCGCTTGAAAGAAAATTTGACCTTTTTGACCTCATCTGCCATATAGCGTTTGATATGCCGCCGCTCAGCAGAAAAGAGCGTGCGAATAATGTGAAGAAACGGAACTACTTCACCAAATACGGCGATCAGGCGCGCAAAGTGCTTGAAGCTCTTGTTGATAAATACGCCGATGAGGGAATTAAAAATGTTGAAGATATAACCATCCTGCAGGTAAACCCTTTTACGCAATTTGGCTCGGCTTATGAAATTCTGCGGGACTTTGGCGGAGCTGACAACTATCTTAAAGCAGTAAAAGAACTTGAAAACGAATTATACAGAACAGCATGAGTAATATATCAGGAATTCTTAAAAGTATACGCGATATCATGTGGCAGGATACCGGCCTGAATGGCGATGCACAGCGCATTGAACAGCTCGGCTGGATGCTCTTCCTAAAAATATTTTCTGATAAAGATCTTGAACTTGAGATGATGGACAGGAAATATAAATCCCCCATCCCCGCGGAGTTTCACTGGGTTAAGAAAAAAGGGAACTGGGCAGGGGATGATGAAGGCATTACCGGTGATGAGCTTCTTGAGTTTGTTGACCGTAAACTGTTTCCCGCTCTGCGCAATATTAATGTTTCCACAGGCAACCGCCGTGCACTTATCGTACGCGAAGTCTTTGAGGGGAACAATAACTATATGAAAAGCGGAATCAATATCCGCAAAGTGCTGAACAAACTTAATGAGATAGATTTTAACATAGCAAAAGACCTCCACGCATTCGGTGAGCTCTATGAAACCATTCTGAAAGAATTGCAGAGCGCGGGCAAAAGCGGTGAGTTTTATACACCGCGCGCCATCACGCAGTTTATCACTGATATTGTTGACCCGAAGCAGGGGGAGAAAATCCTTGACCCTGCCTGCGGCACCGGCGGATTTCTTACCTGTGCAATTGAGCATCTAAAGAAAAAAGCAAACAATGTTGAAGCCCGCAAAGCCCTGCAGGAAAACACGGCGGGATGGGAGTATAAACCGCTCCCCTATCTGCTTGCTACAACTAATCTTATCCTGAATGATATTGAAGTTCCCAATATAACTTTCCGAGATGCGCTTGATCAGCCCCTTACCAATTACACCGAGAAAAACCGCGTTGATGTAATCATTGCCAATCCTCCCTTCGGCGGTATTGTGGCAAACAATAACGAGAATAACTTTCCCCTTTCTTACCGCACGAAGGAAAGCGCGGACCTTTTTCTTATTCTGATGATTCATCTGCTTAAAGCAGGAGGCAGAGCGGGCATTGTGTTACCCGATGGCAGTCTGACCGGTGACGGCGTTAAACAGCGCGTGAGGCAGCGGCTGCTTGAGGAGTGCAATCTGCATACCATCATCCGTCTGCCAAACTCAGTCTTTCAGCCCTACGCAACCGTGGCTACCAATCTTCTCTTTTTTGAAAAGGGAAAGCCGACTAAGGATATCTGGTACTATGAACACCGTATGCCTGAAGGGGTGAAATCATACAACAAAACAAAACCAATCCGTCTGGAAGAATTTGACCCTATAAAAAAATGGTGGAAGAAACGCGCCGAAAGTGAAATCTGCTGGAAAGTACCTATAAGTACCATCAAAGAGCGGGGCTATGACCTTGATATAAAGAACCCCAACAAGCAGGAAGAAACTCACGAGTACAGCAGTAAAGAACTGATGAAGATGCTTGAAGTCAGTTTTAATAAAAGTAATTCACTGTTAAAACAACTAAAAGAAGCAGTGAAATGAAAGTTAGTTATGCCGATTACATCAAGAAGTCAGATGTTGCTGTATTGGTTGCAGAAGCAATTTTCAGTAAGTTGGCAAAAAAATATCCAAAATTAAAAGTTGAGGAATGTGCAAAAACGATGAGCGGGGGAACTCCGTTAAGAAACAACAATGATTATTTTGGTGGAAGTATTCCTTGGATAAAGTCCGGGGAGTTAAGAGATGGTTACATTAGTAGGGCGGAAGAGTATATTACAGAAAGAGGTTTATCAAATTCATCAGCAAAACTTCATCCAACAGGAACACTTTTAATAGCAATGTATGGGGCTACAGCAGGCAGAACTGCAATTACGAATATTGAAGCAGCTACAAATCAAGCAGTTTGTGCAGTATTCCCAAATAAAATTGTTGAACGAGATTATTTGTTTTGGTTTTTTAGATCACACCGGTTTCGGTTTATCGAAATAAGCAAAGGTGGAGCTCAACCAAATATAAGCCAAAATGTGATTCAACAAACCGAACTACCGGTACCTCCTATAAAAATTCAAAAAGAAATCATAGGAATTCTAAACAATATAAATAATAAGAAAAATTATGATGCTTCTTCTATTCCAAGTGAATTTTTAGATATTGTGCGGACAGTTCTTTCATCGAAGAATAATGTTGAAGCAATTGATACCGAACTCACCCACCAACTCGACTTAGTCAAAAAACTCCGCCAGTCCTTTTTGCAGGAGGCAATGCAGGGCAAACTTACTCAGCAAAATAAAGAGGACGGCAATGCACGCGACCTGCTCGACCGAATAAAAGTAGAAAAAGCAAAATCAGCAAAAAAAGAAAAACCACTCCCCCCGATAAAGGAAGAAGAAATCCCCTTCGAAATCCCCCAAAACTGGGTCTGGTGCCGGTTGGGGGAGATATGTCAAAGAATTCACTATGGTTTTAATGCATCAGCAAAACCAGAAAAACGTGATGTTCGATTATTAAGAATCACAGACATACAGAACAATAAAGTGGACTGGGATAGCGTACCAGGGTGTGATTATTCAGATTCGAATTTAGAAAACTATCTTCTAAAGACAAACGACATTGTAATCGCGCGAACAGGTGGTACTATAGGAAAAACATTTTTAGTTAAGGAAATTCCAGTAAAATCACTTTTCGCATCTTATTTAATAAGAGCAATTCCAAATAATAATATGTGCGGAGAATTTCTAAAGTACTTTATGGAAAGTCCACCGTATTGGAAGCAATTGTATGATGCGGCTTGGGGTGCGGGTCAACCAAATGTAAATGGGACATCTTTGTCGAATTTATTTGTTCCTTTTCCTCCGCTATCCGAACAAACCCGCATCGTAAAAAAGTTAGACGAGTTAATGCACCTCTGCGACGAGATGCAAAGCAGTATAAAGAACAGCCAGGCACAAAACGAGATGCTTTTACAGCAGGTGCTCAGAGAGGCGCTGGCGGGGTGAAGATTTGCTTGACTCGTATTCGTTTGTTTTCTCGATTCTTAACATTAGTTGAATACATCCCAATTTTTCGTAACTCTTGGCTCATAGATTTGTCTTTCTGTTATCACTGAGGTATTTAGTTCATTAAGTCATATCAAATGACTTTTAATTTATCTCTTTTGTGTCGGGAAAAACTTGTATCGGAGAAATGAATATGCACCAATAATTAATCCCATTAAGGATATGATCATAGCTGAATACCAAGGATGATCTGAATTACCTGGGAAAAACTTGTTAATCAACGAAGCAACTACACCAAGCACGAAAAGTCCAATCGCGAATGGCATGAAACTTAAATAATATCTGCTCTTTGATAATTCAATCTTCGGAATATCTTTGATTCTTGAGAAAAACTCAAAAGATTGATAATGCTCACCATTCAAAATAACTTTAATATCAAAGAAATCATTTTTATTGAGCATTATCGGTTCTACTCTTATTATGCTTTCACTCACCTTAATTAATTTGACCGGCAGATATTCAGGGGATGACTTGTACAATTCATACAATAGAATTTTATCAACCTTGAGAAACTTTATATCAATTGGAGTTTCATAATCTTCTTTTGCAATAGCTATGCTACCAGTATTAATTATTCTGATAAGAAGGGTTTGAACATTTTTAACCTCCTCATCATTGTAAAATATCTTAATGACACCATCACGTGGTTTGTTTAAAGTGAGGAAAGTTGATTGATGCAGAATTTCATAGCTTAGCCGTTTTCTTCCCTTTAATACCCATGTAAGCACACCACCCAGAATAATTCCTACTATTGTAATCAATATATTGTCAAGGTTTCTTTCAAACCAGTAGAACAATTCTCCCATCAACTTAACTCTTCTTAAAAAGATTAGTATTCTTCAGCACCATCACAACCTTTTTCACCTCATCAAAATTAATTGACAGCAGCCCATACCCTGCACACAATAAATCCCATCCCATTCTCATTTCTTCTGTAACGCTTTTAGGCGTTTTAATAAACTGACATTTTGATAAACCGCTTTAAGAATAACTTTAACCAATTCAATGGCCGCTTCAAGCTCTTCTTTCCCGATATTCTCAAAGTCCTTACTCTTCACATGTGCGGCATCATTACCCAACATCCTTAAAACATGTAACGATTCAAATATTTCTGGTGAAAGTGTCGCTTTTGTCTTCAACTGGTCAATTCTATCATTTAATGTTTTACCCGTCGCACCATTGAGATCACAAATTTCCTCAAGTGTCCGTCGTATCATTAGTGCCGAAGCATAATAGCAGGATTCCGAAAAACACGTCAGTGCTTCATTAAAAAAATGTACTATACTTTCAGGAAGTCCTTCTTGATCAAAATCAATTAATTCAACCGGATAAGAATTTAAAAGTTTTCGATATGGCATTTCGTAGACTACAAATACATGAGTCGCGCATTGGGGATCGGGACAGCGTCTTTGACCGAAGCTAAATTGACCAGACTCAATATCGTTTATATTGCCGAAAGGAACAAAATATCCAACAGTTTTACATCCTGGACAGCGCAGGATGATTTGAGGAGTTCCAGATGTTGCATGGGCTGGTATTTTATAAATTTTAGTCATCTTTGTTTCTCTCCATTCCCATAATCCGCATCCTTTAATATCATCACCACCTTCTTCACCGTTTCCACCTGTCCAAAATTAAACGCCCTCAGCGGATAAGCTGGATTCAGCGAAAACAAATGAAACTTCTTCTTTTTCCGCTCCACCACCTTTAGCTTCTTAATAAACTGCTCGCCAGCTATAGTTCGTACTGCCACAATATCCCCCTAATTCGGCAACTTAACCAAATTAATCAAAATCCTTCTTTCCTTTCTTTTTGCAAGATTCATAAAGGACCAATGCTTCCCTCTTTGTCTGTCAACAACTACATACTTTCTTTATCATATTCGAGTACTTCATCTAAAGACCCATCTACGGTTTAACATTATTAACTAAATAGCTGCTGAATGCAGGCTGGGTTAATGTGAACTTATCTGTAATCATATTGATTTTGTTTAATTTCACCACTCCAATTTGCTTCAGTCGTTTTAGTAAGGATATTTATTAATCATTTTTGCTTGATTAGGTCGAATAAAAGTGTTAATCGGCTGTATAATATCTTATCCAACACTCAAAATTAACAAAAATGCAAGCAAAAAAGAAAAACAATACAGATATCTGAAGTCTTCTCCTAACCTTGCACTAGCCACCAAACCACGAATTGTGCCACTCTTGTTGTTGCCTCCTGCCCTGTACCCGCAGTCCTTCCCGTCCTTCGAGTCCTTATTGCTCTTTGAGGAGTCGCAAAAGCATTGGGGTTGTAATAGTAACGCCGGTTTTTGTAACTTTGCACCATGACTAACAGAATAGCGGTAAACCCGGATATCATTCTCTGGTCCATAAAGCGGGCCGGGTTGAATTTGTCTGAACTTTTGGAGAAAAACTCCAGGATTCAGCTTTGGCTTGAGGGTAAAAGACAACCCACAGTTAAGCAGCTTCAGGATTTTTCCAAAAAGGTTTATCTGCCGTTTGGTTATTTCTTTCTCCCTGCCCCTCCGGAAGAAAAACTTCCTATACCATATTACCGTACAGGCGGCAGTTCCTCTGACAGGATTCATATTAATGTTTATGATACCATACTCATTTTACAGCAGAGGCAGGAGTGGCTTAAAAATTATCTGAATGAAAATGGATTTGACCCTCTGCCATTTGTCGGTAAATACAAAACCGGGCAGGATGTTAAAACTATTGCCGCTGATATTCGTTCTGCACTCGGGCTAAAAGAAAACTGGGCTTCTGATTTCTCAACCTGGCAGGAGGCGTTGGTGCATTTAGACCAGTGCATTGAAAATATTGGCATTATAACAGTTATTAACGGGGTGGTTGAGAATAACACACATCGCCCTGTTCCGGTTGATGAGTGCCGGGGCTTTGTGCTTACGGATAATTTTGCCCCCTTTATGTTCATCAATAATGCTGACTGGAAATCCGCCCAGATATTTACCATGGCTCATGAACTGGCACATATCTGGACAGGTCATAGCGCGGGATTTGATTTTAGAAAGCTGCAGCCATCTGACAATCCGGTTGAAATTTTCTGTGATAAAATAGCCGCGGAATTTCTTGTGCCAGAGGATTCGTTCAATAAAATCTGGAATAATAGCACCGGAATAACAGGGTGCGCCAGACATTTTAAGGTTAGTGAAATAGTTATAGCACGCCGTGCGCTTGATACCGGTAAGATAACAAAGAAAGAGTTCTTTGCTTTTGGGGATGATTATTCTCAAAAAGAAATTATAAAAAAAAAGAATCAGGGCTCCGGCGGAAATTTTTGTAACACATCAAACAAACGCATAAGTCTTACCTTTGACGGACATGTTAATCATGCACTAAAAT
>JADLAF010000099.1 GCA_020848375.1 Ignavibacteriaceae bacterium | reverse complement strand
GCTTTAAATTTTTCAGGAATCAGATAAGATATTACTACTGAAACTGCTGTTACAAGAACAACGACCGCAAAAATGAAATTCTTCCACTTGTACATAACACCCAGATAATCTAAAATACCGGGTTTTTTGCTTTGTTCGGACTCCAAATACTATCCTATGCTAAAAAAATTAATATAATTCAGTAAATTAACGAGTAATCTTTCAAAAAAAAACCTGATTCATCCAGGGGCAAGAAATACCCCTGCCGGAAAAATCACTAATGCATGATAAAATTCAAAAAGAAAAAGAGTTTCATAATTCTGCCTTTTCAGATGGCCGTCGGGCAAATCTGAATGGCATTTATGCCATCATCCAGCCGAGCATTCAAAAGTACATTGATCTTATCAGCCGGGAGTGCTTTGGGAAATCAGTTCTTGAGTATGGATGCGGTCCGGGCAGCCAGGCAGTCACCATAGCCGGGCTGGGTGCTAAAGTTACCGGGATAGATATCTCAGAAGTTGCCATTGAACAGGCCCGGGACAAAGCCATAAAACAAGGTCTTGAGATTGAATTCCTGGTCGAAAACGCAGAAGATTTTAATCTGGGAGAGGGTAGATTCGACTCCATTATTGGCAGTGCAATCATCCATCATCTTGATATTGATAAGGCATTTACAGCCATAACAAGGGCATTAAAGCCAGATGGAAGGTGTGTTTTTTTCGAACCGCTGGGGCATAATATCTTCATAAATCTTTTTAGGAAGCTGACTCCCGGACTCCGGACAGATGATGAACACCCTTTAACAAAGGAAGAACTTGCTCGAATAAGACAGTATTTTAAAAAAGCAGAATTTACCTATTTTCATCTGGCGAGTCTGTTTCTTGTTCCCCTGACAAAGTTCTCATCATTTTCCAAATTTTTAGGGGTTACAGAAAAAATTGACAAGTTCTTATTCAAAATCCTTCCTTTCATCAAGAATAAGGCATGGATCGTGGTTATGGAACTCTCAGAACCGGTTAAGAAGCAGTCAAACGCTTAGATACGATAAAATTAGTCCCAAAGTAAAAGTATTTCCTGATGAATTTATTCTGACGCCAGAGCTCAGAATCAAGGTTTTTAATCTTCTCAGTACCCAGAAGATTGAAAAAAGCGGGTGTAAATAACCTTACAAATTCTGTTGACTCCTCTTCGATCTGAAAACCTCCGCCGGCAAAAAGCTCCTCCCACTGATCAATATCACGGATGTTTTCGTTACCAACCAATATTTTTTTCACCAGTTTTTCATCGTCAATCTCAATGATCCTTTTATTCCCTCTCCTCATATAGAGTATCATCCTTTGCAAGATATTGCTGCCGTTTTCCTCAATTGCCACAATCTTCCACTCTGGTTTCAGCGTCTTGTAAAAAATCTGAATTGCATCCCTGATCGGCTCCAAATGATGAAGGGTATCGCCAACTAAAATATAGTCAATTGAACCAGCGGTAGGGTGGTTTTCAAAAATATTTTCATAATTCACCTTAAAAAGATCGGTATTACCGAATTTACCCCAGTATTGCTTCCTCTTTTGAATTGCATCGTAGTAAAACTCAAGTGTTGATCCTGCAGATTGAACCCCATTCATTGCCAAAAATAAACACTGTGTGCCATAACCGCACCCACAGTCCCAAACCAGACCTGGATCAACCAAAATATTCTTCTCAACAAACTCGAGCCGTTTCAGAAAATAGTATTTCCTGAATTCAAACGATTTGCGATCCTCCAAGAACTTGTAATATCCCCTCAAATTGGGGGATTCCTTCAATTCCTCTAAAAAAAGCTCAAAAAATTCAGTAGAAGTCATCTTATCATGATTAAAAAAAATAAAGTTTGGCGGCAAATAACAACAGAATTTGCCAAAATTACAAAAAGAATTATATTTGGCTTAAGATTGCTCTTATTTCATGGTACCCGGAAATGCCGGCAGAATGTGATTCAGGCAACAAAAGTGACTTGACAAATGAAACTTTTTGATGATTCCTGCATCTAACATTCTAAAGAGCGAAAATTTTCTCCGGATTCACGAATCGTTCCGGAACAAAAAGTAACTATTTAATTGTTAAACGTACAAAAACGGAGGTTACATAAGGTCTCTTTGATACTTTCTTAAAAGTCAAAACTGTATCAACAAAAGGAAGGTAGTTTACCATGAACACCATTAAAGCACAGATCGAAAACCCGCTTTCTGATTTGATAAGCGATGATATCTATGATTTGCTGAATTCACATCAGCTCATAGATGAAAAAGCTGTCAGAGATTATCACATCAGGAAGAAATTCAGACAAATGCGGGCAGAAAAAATCAGCGCAGGTGATGCCATTGACTATATCAGAGAACAGTATCCGTACCTGCAATTTGACACTATCAGAAAAATTGTTTACCAGATAAATAAATAATTTTAAAATAGTTCTTGACAGAACATCAGAAATTGTATAATTTTGTGATGTCTTGTCTGTAGGTTTCTCCCCTGGCCTACGGACCTTAGTAAAAGACAGCCCAGTGTATCCCCCAGCGCTGGGCTTTATTTTTTTATGGAGCAACAATGTCTAAAACGAAAAAAAATACTTCAGTAAAAACTGCTAAGCGCATTATCCAGTCCCCGTTCAGTATCTACTGGTCGAAGAAGAATTATCTTTTTTTCGGCTCGGCAGTTCTGCTGATCATCATAGGATTTTACGTTATGTCTATTGGTCCGTGGGATAACGTCACCGGGCTGGTTTACGCACCTGTTATTCTTTTTATCGCTTATTTAATCCTGCTGCCTTTGTCAATTCTCTATCGCGACAAGAATTCTGCTAAAGCAGACGGGTCAAAAGTTGATACTGGCAAAAGTTAAGGGAAATATTGTCGCCACACAGAAGGACAGCCATCTGGTTGGTCACAAACTTCTGCTCGTGCAGCCCGTTGACTTGAAAGGGGAATTCCTCCCCTCATCTGAAATTGTAGCTATTGACCTGACAGGTGCTGGTACAGGTGAGACTGTGCTCATTACACAAGAGGGTGATGCTGTTCAGCAGATTTTGGGACACAATAAAGCTCCCGTAAATACCATTATTGTCGGAATTGTTGATTCGGTTGATGTAGTCGGGTAGAGTGATATAGTGTTCGGTCAGGATATAAGGGAACTCTCAGCACTGCGCCTGCTTCTTTCAGTTGAGGGAATCGGTTCAAAAAAAATTGCTTCACTTGTCAGTAAATTCCGTTCACCCTCTCAGATTTTAGATTCTTCCATAAATTCCCTTGCTGCTTCCGAAGGCATTGGTCCGCTCTTAGCATCCAGGATAAATCTTGCCTCAAAAAGCATTGATGTTTTCAGCCAGACTACTGAAAAGTTACTTGACTCATGCAGCCGTAAAGATATCGGCATACTTACCCTCTGGGATGAGGAGTATTCCTACAATCTTAAAAATATAAGCGATCCTCCAGTCATTCTTTACTACAAAGGTGTATTGCTTAATCAGGAAGTAAATCCCGTTGCAATAGTTGGGACGAGAACGCCAACACAATACGGAAAAAACCAGGCAGAGAGGATGTCCGTAATTTTAGCACAGAAGAATATCACAGTTGTAAGCGGGATGGCCCGCGGCATTGATTCTATTGCCCATCGTGGTGCACTCTCGGCGGGTGCAAGAACCATTGCGGTACTCGGCAGCGGAGTTGATGTTATATATCCCCCCGAAAATGCAGATCTGGCTTATGAGATCACCAAAAACGGAATGCTCATCTCAGAATTTGAACCAGGGACAAAACCAGACGGAGTTAACTTCCCCCGCAGAAACAGAATCATAGCCGGAATGACATTAGGTACCATTGTAGTTGAATCAGGTATCGAGGGAGGTGCAATACATACCGCAAAACTCGCTTTAGACAGCGGGCGCGAAGTATTTGCTATTCCGGGAAATATTGGGGTTAAACAATCCGAAGGCCCAAATTCTCTCATTCAAAATAGCGGTGCTAAATTAGTAACTTCCGCTGATGATGTTATTTCCGAGCTGAGAATAGAGCCCGGAGAAAAAAGCATTTCCTCTCCCCCGCCAGAGATTTTTAATCTTAACATATTCGAAGAAAAAATAATCTCACTGCTGAATAAGGAGAATCCCGTTCACATTGATTTTATTGCCAGAGAATCAGGTTTAAGTACATACGATGCTCTCACGCATCTGCTGCAGTTAGAGTTCAAAGGTGCAGTAAAACAACTGCCGGGGAAGAATTTTATTACCGCTTTCTGAGAAATTTTTGTTCTTAGTCCACTTCTTTTATATTCAATAAAACCTTAACTTTCAGTCCATCACCGAATAACCCATATCCCTGAGAAGAATTACTTTATTTCTCATGTTGGATAAGTCAAAATTGTTAATGGCCCAAATGAGTTTCTCGGTAATAGCAGTATGATTTGGTTGCCGCAGAGCTATTACAATAATCCCAAAATGGTTGCCAACTGATCTAGGAATTGTATGAAAGAAATCTTTATCAGTCGTCACAAAAAGCGCGTTTTCTTTCTGCGCAAGGATGAATAAATCTCGATCTTCCAGACCTTCATTAGTACTATTACGAACATCAAACACTGTATAACCAGAACTGGTTAAAAACTTAACACAACTTAGGGGGATATTCTCGTCAACAAAAAATTTCAAGTATGTATTTGATCGTAATTAAAATTGTCAAACTTTGTCATGCGACTTCCAAATGCTAATGCTGCTTTAATATCTTCCTCCTTAAGATTTGGATATTCCCTAAGGAGATCTTCAACAGAATCGCCTGAAGCAAGACTGCTTAATATCTGGTGCACAGGAATTCTTGTTCCTTTAATCACTGGTTTTCCGTGACAAATACTTGGATTAATTATTACGCGCTCTTCCATTCTTTCTCTTTAATAATCATTAAAATTATACAACTTTTTCGTTTTTTACAAGTGGCAAAATTAGGAACAATGATATTATCTCCTCACTCATAGCTTTTCTTCCCTTTCCATAGCGCTTTCAGACGGTCTTTGAGGGATTTTTCCTGCCCCTCCTCTTTCGGAAAATAAAACTGACTTCCAATTAGTTCTTTAGGCAGATAATCTTCTAATAAAAACCCATTCGGAAAATCATGCGGATAGCGGTATCCCTTACCATAGCCCTCACTTTTCATATACTGTGTTACACCATTTCGCAAATGAAACGGCACTGGTTTGTCACCGGTTTTACGGATGGTCTCAGCAGCTTTTTCAATGGCCAGATACGAAGCATTTGATTTAGAAGACGCTGCCAGATAAGCCGCAGTTTGAGCAAGCACAATGCGTCCTTCAGGCATACCAATTTTTTCAAGTGCGTTAAAACATGCAACCGCAAGCAGTAAAGCATTAGGTGAAGCATTGCCAATATCTTCAGATGCAAACACTATCATTCTGCGGGCAATAAAGAGAGCATCTTCGCCGCCGTCTATCATCCGCGCCATCCAGTAAAGAGCCGCGTCAGGGTCACTGCCTCGCATGCTTTTAATGAAGGCGGAAATCAGGTTATAATGTCCTTCTCCGCTTTTGTCATAGAGGGTATTTTTCTGCTGGAGGACTTCTTCAATTATCTGTTTCGTGATTTCTGATTTTCCTTCATGCACTGCATATTCAGCAGACGACTCAAGCAGATTCAGAAGAGTTCTTGCATCGCCGCCAGAAACAAACAGCAGATAGTCTTCATCCGTAAGTGAGATGTTGTTTTCAGTTATAAGAGAATCTTCCCTCAATGCCCGATGCAAGATGAACCGAAGTTCATCCTCAGTGAGACTTTGCAGCATGAAGATTCGCATCCGTGAACGGAGCGCGGGTATCACTTCAAATGAGGGATTCTCAGTTGTTGCGCCAATCAGAATGATTATCCCCTGTTCAACAGGGTTAAGCAGAGCATCCTGCTGAGCTTTGTTAAACCTGTGAATTTCATCAATAAAGAGAATTGTTCCCTTCCCCTGGCGGCGGCTGTCAATTGCTTTCTCTATAATTTCGCGTATATCTTTCACACCGGAGGATACTGCATTAAGCTGGTAGAATATATATCTAGTGGCAGCAGCAGCTAATTTAGCAATGGTGGTTTTTCCGGTTCCGGGAGGACCCCAAAGGATAAAAGAATATAGTTTCCCACTTTCAAAAAGGATGCGCAGGGGTTTGCCTTCGCCAAGAAGATGCTGCTGACCTGCAATAAGACTAATTGAATCAGGACGGAGGCGTTCGGGCAGGGGCTGCTTTATCTGCTCAGCCATAATGTTTTACTTTTCTCTTTTGATAATCAGAAGCTGCTCCCCCGGCTTCAGCATGGAGTATTTTTCGCGGGCAATTTTTTCCATTTTGAAAGGTATCTTCTTCTTTACCGAATCAATTTCCCCTTCAAGGAGAAGATTTGCCTGTTCAACTGAATCGAGAACAGCAGTAAGTGAGTCATTTTTTGCAGCAACTTCAGAGTAATCTATATATCCCTTATCCCAAAACATAATTATTCCCAAAAATATTATTATGATTAAAAGATATATCAGTAAAGCGCTGCTTTTCATCTCAAGCTTACTTTAATTATCTGCTCAATAAGATTCAAGAACGAATATCCTTTTGCCTCAGCCATCTTGGGTAGCAGACTGGTAGCAGTCATACCCGGCAGTGAATTCATCTCAAGGCAGGCAAATCTGCCCTCAGGTGTTAATCTGAAATCAGCTCTGCCGTAACCTTTGCACCCCAGCGCGTGAAACACTTTAATACCCGCGTCAATGATCTTTGCGGAAAGAGCTTCAGGAAGGTCAGCCGGACAAAAGTAATCAGTCATCCCCTTTGTATATTTGCACTCATAATCATAGAGATCGTGTTTTGGCTTTATCTCAACAACAGGCAGTTCCCATTCATCAACTACTCCTACAGTTAGTTCTCTTCCCGGAATAAATTCTTCAAATAATACCTTTGATGAAAATTGACCCGCCAGATCAAAAGCCGGATGCAGTTCCTCCGGTTTGGTACAGATTGTTAACCCAACTGTGGATCCCTGATCGTTTGGTTTAACAACAACAGGGTACCTGGTTATCATATCTACAGATTTTAGTATATCGGTTGATGTGTCCGATGATGATATGCAAAACCCTCTGGGTACGTCAATACCAGCAACACTTTGCATAACCGATTTAGCAATATGTTTGTCCATTGAAAGTGCTGAAGCCATCACTCCCGAACCGGTGTATGGAATTTGCTTCAGATCAAGAAGTGATTGAATTACTCCGTCCTCACCGTTATGACCATGTAGCCCGATGAAGGCAATATCGTAATTGTTCTTATCTAAGGTGGCAACAGCAGTGATAAAATTAAGAGCGCTGAATTGCTCAGCGGCGGAACTGCTGAAATAGCCATTTACATCTTCAATAAGCGGAGAAACAAGAGCCGGATCAAAAAGAGTAACCTGGTGACCACCGTTTTTTAGCGCATCATAGACTGCAGAGGAAGTCCGTTTTGAGATTTCCCGCTCTTCAGATGAACCACCGCTTACAACCAGTATTCTCAATTATATAAACCTGTTCTTTTTGTGGAGAGAGATTCCATATACTTCTTCAGCTATTGCATAAAGTTCTTTAAGTTTTTTCTTCCTGATAGGTATATAACCGCCCATGGGAACAAGTATGCTCATGATTTTTGCATAATGCTCAAGCTTTTCCATTCTGTTGTATGCCACATCAAGTGTTTTACCAATCGATACTGCGCCGTGATTCTGCAGCAGAAAAACGTTTGCGTATTCAATATATGGCTCAAGACTTTCAGGCAGTGACGCAGTCGAGGGAGTAGCATATTTACAAACCGGAATTCTTCCAATGGAAAGTATTACCTCCGGGAAAACCGCTATATCCAGTGAGAATGGTGATGCGGTAAAAGCCGTTGCGTGCACTGGATGTGCGTGCACTACCGCCCCGATTTCAGGCCTGGCTTTATAAAGAGCTGCGTGAATTTTTGCTTCCGTGGAGGCCTTTTTCCCTTCAGTCGCCGGTCTGCACTGCATATCAAGTTTTACTATATCCTTGCTTGTGAGAGAGTCTTTTCGCACTCCTGAAGCCGTAATGTAAAATGATTCAGCGTCCGACCTCACAGAGATATTTCCGTCAGTTGCGGCCACCATTCCGGTGCTCTGCAGCAGTTTCCCTATCCTGATTATTTCATTTGCGGCGGACATAACCGTTCCAGTTCTTCCATCAATTTCATGTTAACAAGGCCATCAACACCTGTTACCAGCGGTTCCTGACCTTTGAGGAAAGATTCATTAACGCTTTTAAACAGACGTAAAAACTTATTCGCTCTTTTTCTGAATGCTTTTTTAACTTCACCGTCAATAAGGATGGTCATCTTTGCCGAGGCATATCGGGAGGCAACAAGATTATCTATATATATAGTTCCTTTGCTGCCAATAACCTCAATGCGGTTTGAGGCCTTCGGGGCTGAATATGAAACCTGAAAAAAAGCATATCCGCCATTCTGTGTTTTTAAAGTTCCGGCAAAGAAATCTTCGACATCCCCCTTAAATACCATGTTGTCACAAACTGCATTTATCGGCTCCAGTTCACCACCAATAAAACGGCAGAGGTCAATCATGTGAGTGCCTACATCCCTTATCGAACCGCCGCCTGCCAGTTTTTTGTTGTATCTGAAATTGTCCCGGTCAGCAAGCAGAAAGTTACATTCTGCCCGTATGCTAATAATCTTGCCAATAACGTGATTATCAACAAGTTCTTTCAGTTTGGTAATTAACGGATGAAAACGATAAACATAACTAACGGCAAGCTTTGAACCGCTTTTACGGCACGCATCAACCATTTCTTCTGCCTGAGCAGAAGAGATTGAGAGGGGCTTTTCACAAAGAATGTGTTTACCTGCTTTTGCCGCTGCCAGAACCTGATGATAATGATCACTGTTTGCGCCTGCAATATATACAGCATCAATACCTGACTTTAAGAATACATTAAAATCAGAGGTTGCGACTTTAGCACTCGCCTTTTCAGCTATGTGACGCGCTCTGGAAAGATTGGAGCTATACACTGCATCAAGTTTTGCCCTCCGTATCAGGTTTAATGCAGGGAGCAACGAGTTTTCAGTAAATTTTCCGCAGCCCGAAACTCCCCAGTGCAGTTTTTTCTTCCGTCTGATTTTATCTAATATCATTTAACCGGCTATAAAATAGTATTGTTTATGAAGTTTCAGTTTTTGCATCAGTAAATTGATGGGTCTGGCATTTTGCATTATGTAAAAATGGATGCTTGGCACTCCCTTATCAAGGAGGTCAATCACCTGTTTGGCAGCCCAGGTAACCCCAATTTCCATTACCTGATCATTGTTCTTTGCTTCCATAACCTCACCGGTTAAATCTGCCGGAAGATTGATGAAGAAATTACGCGGAATATTAGTCAGATGAGACTTTGCGGTGATAATTTTTATACCCGGAATAATAGGGGCATTTACTCCCTCAGCAACGCAAGCTTCCTTATACTTAAAATATACGGTGTTATCAAAAAACATCTGTGTTACAATGTAGTCCGCACCGGCGTCAATTTTCTGACGAGTATATACGATATCAGTTTTAAGATTGGGTGATTCAAAGTGCTTTTCCGGATAACCGCTCACGCCAATGCAGAAACTGGTCGGCTTGGCATCAAGCAGATTTTCCTCAAGAAATTTACCAGAATTCATGGCGCTAATCTGCGAAACCAAGTCAACGGCATAATTATTTGCCGAGCGTCCTGCAGGCACTGGTTTAGAAAAACCATTGTCATCCCCTCTTATTGCCAGAACGTTGTCTATTCCCAGATAACTTAACTCAATCAGGAAGTCTTCAGTTTCTTCACGGGTAAAGTTTTTGCAAAGAATGTGCGGAACCGCATCAATGTTATACTTATTTTGAATAAGCGCACAGATGCCAAGAGTTCCGGGTCTTTTTCGTTTTACCCGTTTTTCGATACCAGACTTTGTTTCAACATATTCTATTTCTGCTGAATGACTGGTGATATCAATAAAAGGGGGTCTGAATTTTGAAATTTCTTCAATTACAGCCAGAAGACTTTTAATATCTCCGCCTCTTTTTGGCGGTATAATTTCAAAGCTTATAAAAGGTTCTTTTGCTTTTTCTAAATGTTCGGTAACCTTCATTATCCTCAAATCTTAAATTATTGCATCCAAATTTAACATATTCCCCTTTCACTGAGTAAAGCAATATTACTGTCTGGCCGTGGATTACAAAAATACCGCCCAGGCACAAGGAGGAGAAATTTTATAAGGAACCGGAAAAACCGGCTGGTGTGTTAAATTTCGGTATGAAAATTGCAGTTTTACTTAGCGGCGGGGTTGACAGTTCTGTTGCCCTCCGGCTTCTTAAAGATCAAGGGCATCAGATTACCGCTTTCTACCTAAAAATCTGGCTTCAGGACGAGTTTTCCTTTCTTGGCAGTTGCCCCTGGGAGGAGGATATACAGTTTGCTCAGGAGGTCTGCGTCCAAGCGGGAGTGCCTTTTGAGACCGTGACTATGCAGACTGAGTACTGGGAGTATGTGGTAAGCTATACCATTTCTGAAATTCAGGCGGGAAGAACCCCAAACCCGGATATCTTTTGTAATAGTCTCATTAAGTTCGGAAAGTTTATTGATAAAATTGACCCGTCTTATGAGAAGGTTGCCTCAGGTCACTACGCCCGCACTGAAATTGTTAACAGCGATGCCCTTCTGAAAACTTCACCCGATGCAATTAAGGACCAGACATATTTCCTGGCATATCTGAACCAAAGCCAGCTCAGCCGGGCGATTTTCCCCATAGGAAGTTACACGAAAAAGGAAATCCGCCGGATGGCAGAGGGATACGCACTTCCTAATATGGCGCGCAAAGACAGTCAGGGTATCTGCTTTCTGGGAAAGATTAAATTCCGTGATTTTATCAAACACCATTTGGGAGACAGACCCGGTGATATCATTGATATAAACTCAGAAAAAAAACTAGGCACCCACAATGGTTACTATTATTACACAATTGGTCAAAGGTCGGGGCTTGGTCTTAGCGGGGGTCCATGGTACGTAGTGCGGAAAGATACAGAAAATAATATCATCTATGTTTCTGGCACCGAAGAGCTTATTAAGAAAGAAAGGGATACTTTTGTGGTTGAAAATATGAATCTTATATCACCTGACTGGTCATCCGCAATAACCAGCAGTGAGCTGCGGGTAAAAATAAGACACGGCGCAAGAACCTTTGGCGCTCAGGTAACTGATGAAAAAAACGACATATATACCATAAAGATTGACAGCCGTGAAAAAGGAATAGCACCCGGACAGTTCGCCGTGTTTTATCTTGATGACACCTGCCTGGGCGGCGGCATCATCTCAGAAAAAACATTCTGAGGAAAGCTACGGTATAAGCCGCAGCATATTTTTGTTTTTTGAGAATGATGCTTTATCGGTCTTAACCAACATATACTTCCCATCAAGCCAGTCTGCAGTAAGATTCTTGTAGTGATCAGACATGCTATTGCCGCTCTGTCCGCCGGTGGTGCTGTAATAAAACTGATCCGGCTGAGCAAAATCGCATATAAATCTCATTGAGGGACCGACCAGATTCTCGAATTCTTTAACTCTGCCAAATGTATCATACCGGTAAAAAGGATACTCTGAAAGATTAAGCGTAGTACCGTCACCTCCGAGCGGATGGGGTCCGTCATTGATGAAACGGTCAAGCAATTCGCTGTTGCCAGAAAAGAAGTGTTTTAGAGTAAGTGTATGAACCTCACCCCACTGCCATGCCGCAATTTTTTCACCAAAACGGCTCTCCAGATAGTTCAGCGCGTCATTCAGACTTTTCCGGATGATATCATCCCTGTTTTCAATTTGAAAAGTCTTAACATCATCAAAAACCGGTGCTGATGCGTTGGTTACCAGTTGAAACATAATCTTTAGCGGTACGTTTGCTATACGTGAGTACTGGTTCAGCAGTTCGCCTCCCAGTTCATCTTTCAGAGTATTTTCGTAGAACTTATATAAAAACACCGAGTAGATAGTCGGAGTCTGGCTGTTAGGATCAAATGAATAATCCCACGCCTCAAGAAGCATTAGTGACTCTTTAAGGTTTATATCCTGTACTTTTACTTCGCTAAACGCTGATAATATATATGGCGTAACCTTTTCAGCATAAAAAGATACTCTGTCATACTGATAGCGCATAAAGTCCTGAGCACTGTGTTTTTCTTTATCGGAAAGAAGCCGGTTAATCCGCTCAATACGGCTGCTGGGCTCCCATAAAGTTGAAATATAATAAGGGGTTATTTTGGTTCTGTTGTTGGAAGTAGCAATATATCCCTGAGGAGAATTTACCGCCGAAGGAAGATCGGCAAAAGGAATATATCCTTTCCATTGAGTTTTTCGCGTGGTTCCCTCCAATATCATTCTGGGATCACCCTCTCCACGTGCCGGAATTCCTGCCCCGCTGTAATAAGCAATATTGCCTTTTCTGTCGCCATACACAAAATTCTGGCCAGGCACCTTAAAATGTGAAACCGCTGTTCTGAATTCATTCAGATTACCGGCTTTGTTAAGTTTATATGCTGACAGGTATTCATCAGAGATATCATTGCCTGTCCATTTCATTGCAATTTCACGCAAATAACCGACTTCTGTTGAATCTGTATTATGCGGATGCCCTGTGGAAACAAGCGGTCCAAATTCAGAAACATATATACGATAGTGGCGCGGCTCCTGATCTTTGACTTTAATTTCAGTCTCAATTATGGCAAGAGCCAGGGTGTCACCGTCAACAATATATCCTTTTCTGTCTTTGGTAATCTGCAGCGAATAAAAATCAGCGTCGTCAGCCATAACGTTTGTGAGTCCCCATGCAATTGAATCGTTTTTCCCGATTACAGCGGCCGGTATTCCCGGGAGAGTAACACCCGAAACATTAAATGAACCAGCTCTGATGACCGCAAGATACCATTTACCGGGCTGTTGCAAACTAAGGTGAGGGTCGCTTGCAAGAATTGCCGCACCGGAGGATGAAAGCGAAGGCGCGATCACCCAGTTGTTTGAACCTGCCTGGCTTCCTGTGATACCGGCAAACTCACGGTAATCTTTAACAATATCAAAAAATGCAAAGTTATAGCCCCCTGTAGATTTAATATTAAGAGAGCTGATGAGCGGTGCGTACTCCGGAAATGAGGGGATCAAATCATTTCGTTTTTGTTCACCTGCTTTTTCAACAACCCTGGTGAGCGAAATATCCTGCCACCAGGCGATATTCAGTTCCCAGGCCATCATCCGCATCATAATTATACTGTGGAGCGGCTGCCACTCCTCCGGTGTATATCCAAGTATATCAAACTCAACAGGAAGGCGGCTTTTATTCAGACGGATATAGCTGTTCACTCCTTCTGCATAAGAATCCAACATTTTTCTGGTTTCATCAGGAGTCTGCTCAAGAATTTTTCTGGCGGTTCGTTCAATCCCCACGGTTCTGAAAAGCTCATCAAACTTAAGGGTCTTTTCTCCCATAACTTCACTCAGCCGACCGAGACCTGCCCTGCGTCCGAGCTCCATCTGAAACAAACGCTCCTGCGCATGAAGATAGCCAAGTGCATAAGCAGCATCAGTTTCATCAGAGGCCTCTATATATGGTACGCTAAGTGAGTCAAACCAGATGGTGACCTCCCCTTTAAGACCGGTTGCCCGGATGGTGCCTTCGTAGGATGGGACTGACTGCTTAAGAATTCCGCGGACAATAAATATCCCGGGAACAATCAGCAGAACTGCAATAATAAGAATTATTACTAAAACTCGAAGCAGTTTCTGCATAAGCAGTCAGTCCTTATTAATTAACTATTTTGAAATTTTTCAAAGTATGCGGCAATGCTCTTGTATGCCTTCTCAAGAATCTGCTCATTCGGAAGAAATACCACTCTGAAGTGCTGAGTTCCGGGAACCTGCCCGAAACCGCTGCCTGGAACTACAACTACACCGGTTTCTCTGATAAGACCTGTTACAAAATCTGCATCTGATTTGTCAGTGTGCAGTCGGGGGAATGCGTAAAACGCCCCCTCGGGCGCAACACAGGAAATACCTTTGATGCTATTAAGCATTGTCACGGTTAAGTCTCTTCTGCGTGTGAGCTTAGCCATTGCCTCCGCTATATGACTCTGATCGCCAAGCAATGCCGTGTGAATTCCATGCTGCTCAGGATGATTTGCACTCAAGCGGGCGCGGAGTATTTTATTGATTGCTTCGATATAATCGGTGAGTAAAGTTTTATCGCCGCTTATGATACCCCACCCGATTCTGAAGCCGGGTACAAAATAATTCTTAGACAGTCCCCCGAAGGTAATGCAGGGAACATCCTTGTCAAGGGAAGCTATTGAGACATGATGTTTTCCGTCATAGAGAAGTTTATCATAAATTTCATCAGCAAATATGACCAGATTATTCTCTTTGGCAATTTTAATAATCTCACGGAGAATATCTTCAGTATATAAGGAGCCGGTCGGGTTATTTGGATTGATCAGAACAATGGCTCTTGTCTTGCTGTTAATCTTTGAACGGATATCATCCAGATTTGGCTGCCAGCCGTTGCTTTCATCAAGATAATAAGGGTTTTCAATTGCTCTCAGTTTGCTTGAAATTGCAGTGTAGAGCGGATATCCGGGAGTAGGCGTGAGAACGTTTTCATCATCATTCACCAGTGCAGTCAGACATACTTCAATTGCTTCACTGGCTCCGTGAGTAACAAAGATATCATGGATATTGCTTATTCCTTTGCGCTCTGCTTCTTTTTCAATTGCATCAATTGCCGTTTTAATTCCGGATGACGGTGCGTAACCGTTTTTATTACTAAGCATCGCCTTATAGGTATCTTCAACCAGATGTTTTGGCGGCGCAAAGTCATAGAGGTTTGGGTCACCGATATTCAGATAAAGCATTTCTTTGCCGGTTTTGGCAACCTGATTCGCGAGTACAACAATATCGCGCACTGCGTAAGTAATATTTTCTGTTCTGACTGCAGGTTTAATTGCTCTGCTGTTCATATATATCTCCTGAAAAAAAGTATTTAATCTACCCGATGCCGGCCGGATGACTTTTTCTTCATAATTTCAAACAGAAGAATTCCGGCTGCCACGGAAACATTTAATGATTGAATTTTTCCCCTCATGGGTATCTTTACCTTGAAATCACTCAATTGAAGGAGAAGTCGTCTTACTCCTTTTTCTTCATTCCCCATGATAAACGCAATTTTTCCGGAATAGTCAGGTTCTGAATAATCTATGCTCTCTTCAAGTGAGGAGGCGCCAATCCAGTAGCCGATTTCCTTTAATTTCTTTATATACTCTGCAAGATTGCGAACCGCGCAAACCTGCAGATGATTAAGAGCTCCCGCTGAAACTTTTGAAACAGTTTCGTTCAGGGGCGCAGAGTTAAACTTTGTAGTAATAACAGTCTTTACTCCGGCGCACTCTGCTGTTCTGAGAATAGCACCCAGATTATGTGTGTCCTGGATTGAGTCGAGCAGGATTATCATGTCATCCTGTTTCTTTGAAAGCATTTCAAGACATTCATCTTCTTCCAGCAATCGCTTCTCCGGAGTAAGCGCAACCACCCCCTGATGATTTCCCTCCCCTGCCAGTTTCTTAAATTTGTCCTGATGCAGTTCCTGCCAGGGTAGTTTCTGTCTGATTACAATCCCCTTAATTTCATCTATCACGTCTCCTTTAATGCCTCTCTGGAAATATATTTTTAGTATTTCCTGATTGGATTTCAGTAACTCAAGAACCGGTTTCCTGCCGAAAAACTTAGGCATTACTTTCCCTTTTTCACTTTGGCTTTTTTTGCCGTTACTCCTTTGTATTGTTCCTGCAAAGCATTTATAGATGATGCAGTCTTCATCATTAAGAAAAGAATTCCGCCGCTTATCATCAGTCCGACAGAAATTAACTGCGCTTCAGAAAGTCCGAGCATCAGACGCGGATTAAGCCGGATGAACTCAACTAAAAACCTGAAGAGACCAGAAAAGATAAGATATATACCAAAAACCTGTCCGGTTTTCCAGTCTTTTCTCAGCAGAAAACGGAGAAAGAAGAAAAGCGCAACAGCAGCCAAAAATTCATAAATGGGAGTCGGATGTAGCGGAGTATTATTGGGCACTAATCCGTTAGGGAAGCCCGCAGCAATATCAGAACCAGCGAACATATCAATCGGTTTTACAATACCGTTTTCATAATTAACACCCCAGGGGAGCGATGTGGGAATGCCATAGTCACCGTCACCTGCAAGATGACAGCCGATTCTGCCAATACCGTAAGCAAGCGCTAAGGCAGGACTGGTTATATCCGCCACATAAAAGAAATTGATCTTTGTTTTCTGTGTATATACAACTATTGCAACCGCCGCGAGGATGAGTCCGCCGTAAAAGGTAAGCCCTCCGGGCGAAAACGCCATATCAACAGGGTCTTTAATAAAGGCATGCCAGTTCTCAATCAGGTGAAGCAGTTTGCTGCCAATGATTCCAAAAATAATTGCAATGAGAGTGACTTCAGTTGCGTAGGCCTTATCTAGTCCCCGTTTTTCGTAGTCGTAATTCAGGATAAGATTAGCAGTTATAAAAGCAATGCCCAGCATAAGTCCGTAGCTGTAAACGGTGAAGGGACCAATACTGAATAATTCAGGTAACATAAAAAGAGAACTCCTCAGCCAAAAGTAAAAAGTGAGTTATCCGTTTCAAACTGACAGAAGATTCTGTCCTCCCCTGCATTACCGGAGGATGTTGAACGGATTTTAATGGTTTTATTATATATATTAAATGAAACAACGGCACTGTTAACGGTACCGTCCTGCTTAACGATATTCACCGTGAAGTCACCGAAAAGTTCTTCAAAACGAAGAAATGATACAGCAGCATAAGAATTAGTGTAATAGCTGTTATTGGTACTCAGACCCAGCAGATTGATAGTGATCTGGTCTTTCTGCTTTTTAATCTTGGTAGTTATAGAATAGTTAAGCTGCGAAAACAGTCGAAAGGTGCTCAGGGCAAGAACATAATACTGTTTTCCGGTTATTTTATCATAACTGAAATAGAACCGGACATGATACTCAAGATTTGATTTGCCAAAGCGTTTTCTGTCCTCAATCAAAACAGACTTCCTTATTTCATTGTCCGCAGATTCCTTTTTGGGTCTTGCTGGTGTTTTCGGCTTTGTGCTCTTTTTCTCATGAGTAACTGCTGTTTTAGCCATGCAGATTCCTGCTGATAAAGATCACGATCTGATTAAGGGGAACAACTTCCTGAGAACTGTTTTTCATATTCTTTATAGTGCAGTTACCATCCTTAGATTCATCTCCTCCGAGGATAACCACAAATGACACTTCCAGTTTATTCGCCTCGCGCATCTGAGCTTTCATGCTGCGCCCGAGGATGTCCATCTCAGCGGATATATCCTCATCACGCAGTTCCTGGGCTACCCTGAAGGAGCCAGCGCTGTCGTCACGCTTAAGATTGGCGATATATACATCGGGACGAATTGCATCACCAAATACAATTCCTTCATTTTTCGCGGCAAGCAAAATCCGTTCAACACCAGCAGCAAACCCGACTCCGGGAACTGAAGGTCCTCCCAGATCACTGACCAGATTGTCGTATCTCCCTCCGCCGCAAAGCGCGCTCTGCGAGCCAACTTTACCGCTGATAATTTCAAAAGTGGTTTTTGTATAATAATCGAGTCCGCGGACAAGCTGATAGTCCGGCTGATAAGAAATTCCGCGTGAAGAAAGCATTTCTTCGACCAGGTTAAACTCAGCGCGGCTTTCTTCATCAAGATATTCATAAAGTAGGGGTGCGCCCGCCATAATTTTTTTATCCTGCTCCTCTTTACTGTCGAAGATTCGGAGGATATTGGTGTGATACCGTTTCTGGCTTTCGGGCGAAAGTGAAGTCAGGTGATCATTCAGATAAAGGCGGAGTTTTTCCTTGTATATTTCGCGTGAAGCGGGAGTACCAAGTGAATTAATTTTGATAGTAAGGTCTTTAAGGCCAATCGCTTTAAGAATGCCTGCCGCGGAGAGGATGATTTCACAATCTGAATAAGGGGAGCTGCTGCCAAGTATTTCTGCGCCGAATTGATGAAACTGCCTGAGACGTCCGGCCTGAGGACGCTCCTGTCGGAACATTGGCGCAAAATAGAAAAGTTTGGTTATCTGGCTCTGGCTGTACATCGAGTGCTCAATAAACGCTCTGACCACGGGGGCGGTCATCTCAGGTCTCAGAGTAAGGAGGTCCTCCCCTTTATCCCGAAAGGTGTACATTTCCTTGCTGACGATGTCAGTTTCTTCACCAATACCGCGCGAAAAAAGTGAGGTTGATTCAAAAATAGGGGTTCTTATCTCACGAAAATTATACCGGCTGAAAATCTTTCTTGAGAGTTTTTCGATCCGATACCATGCCCCAATTTCTTCTGGCAGGATATCCTTTGTACCGGGAACTGCTTTTGCAACCTTGCTCATAAATCAAAGAACTTCGATTCTTCTTCAGAGAAAATCGTCCTGATTTCATCTGCACTTGCTGCCAGACGGAGCTTTTCACGGAACTGGTCATTTGACATCATGCGGGAAACTCTGCTGAGTATCTTGATATTAAAACTGACGTTATTTTCCTTCCCAACCATAAGAAGCACCAGATAAACGGGCTGACCGTCTAAGGAACTGTAGTTAATCGGCTCATCTGACTTCCCGAATGCGATGATAAGGTCGGAAATGCTGTCGGTTTTGCCGTGAGGGATTGCAAAGTTTTTACCAACACCTGTGCTCATTACTTTTTCCCGGTCAAAAACGGACTGCCTGACCTTCTGGAAATCAATCACGCGGGGGTCATTTTCGATGAGTTTAAGCATTGCTTCAATTACCTGATTCTTGTCAGTTACCGGCAGTTCCGTTGTAATCAGTTCAGGAGTAAGAAGATCAGATATTCTCATGAGCAAAAAGCTTTTTTTGGTTAGAATTTTAAGAAAATTATAGGTGCAAGATACTCAATTTAGAACTTGGAAAAACGGGGGAAATCCTAAAAAATAGCCCCGGATGAGGGCATAAATCAGGTGAAGTTCCTAATTTTAATTAGCCAGCTACAAGAACTAATTAATAAATGAAATTATGTAACCTATTTCCGTAAGAACCATGAACACGGGTTAGGATGGTCAACACGGCGGACAAGATTCAGAAATCAACCACAACTTTGCAAAAGCGGGAGGGTTCAAATGACAGTACAAACACTCCATCTGAACACTTTTCCTGAACAACGAGCGAGTGAGGTGACCCCTGTTAAAAAACATTTAAGGATGAAGAACTTCACCTGAACCCGCTTTACCAGAGTACTCATGCCAGTAAAATATTCCCGGTGATAAAAAATCACAAGAACCCGCGTTTGCGTGAAGACCAATTAAGAATATACCCAGCTCATTAAATCTTCTGAACCTGCAGCGCTATGGGGGTGAGTTATTCTCCGCTCAGGCTGTCCGAGCAATTATGCTTTATATAACAACCGGCCATTCACCAGTTCAGACTGTATCCAATATGAACAGCGGCAATATAATAAAATCTGCCCGGCTCAAAAATAATCCCATGCAATTCGTTTTTTTTATCCATATTTATCTCACTGCCGAAGTTAAACCAGGGATTGATATATAAATCAATACTTTCAGACGGATACCATACATAACCGGCTCTAATATTCGGATAAAGAGTAGTAAAAACGGCTCTCTCATTGAAGGTGGCAGAAGCAACACTCTTGTTATATAAAAACACTGAAGGTCCGAAATAAAATCCTGTCCTGTCATTTCTTAGAAAGCGTTCAACAAAAAATGCATAGCTGGTTTTCATTTGTAAATCAGTCCACCCGCGGCCCTTATTATTAGAACTCATCATTGCATCCGGGAAATCTGAACCGTAAACTGAGATCATAAAAGCCGTCTCAGGAAATTCAGTGGGAGAATATTTAAAACTGAATGAGTAGCCATTCAGGATAAAAGGAGCCGGGTCCAGTTCAACAGAAACTGAAGTTTTACAATATTTCTCCTGAGCAAAAGCTTTGGAAAGGCAAAACACAAGTGTAAATACGATTAAGAGTTTTTTCATTGTTCTTCCTTTTACAGATATTTTTACCAGCAAAAGTACCGACCGGAAAATCCTTATCCATTAACAAATGATAAAAAGTGAAAGTTATCTTGCTGCTTCTTTTCTCAATCTGCTCAGGGAAACGTTCGTTATACCCAGATATGTTGCAATATCGGTATGAGGAATTACGTTTTCAAGCGAAGGGTATTTTTTTCTGAAGTTCAGGAGACGCTCCTTTGCCGTAAGTGATGCCATCCCAATTTCCTTTTCCATTTTATCAGCCAGCTCATTTCGTAAAACCTGATTACCAAAATTTCTTATTTCGATATTACTCACCATTAACTCAGCAAATTTGTTTGCGTCGAGAGTTACTGCTTCTGCTTTTGTTAAAGATTTCACACAGATAAGTGATAACTGATTTTTTGTTCTAATCGTATGAGGGGAAAGCACCGTTTTTTCACCAAAAAAGGAGAGAGTTATTTCATCTCCTCCGGGATTAATGAGGAAACTTTTACAGATTCCGTTCAGCAGAAAATACTCCTTGTCATTAAACTGATTTTTATTTACAAACGTCTCACCCGCCTCATAGCATCTGTATTCAAACAATTTATCTATCTCACCGTAGGAGTTATCTGAAATCCTATATATTGAGTTTATTAAATCTTTAATCATGACTGACTTTTCGGTAATTATCAGGGTTTACAATTTCTGCGGGGAGCGGACTATTTTTTTCCATTTTCATTCAAATGACATTATGGAGAGCAAGCATGACAGCAAGATGAAGATGATTTCAACTGCGCAAAAGTACTTTGTAAAATTTGATTGTTTGCATTTTTCATTTTACATTCTTCTTTAATTTAGCTGTTTTCGAGCTAATTTTTCCCTATATTTAAAATCTCAATTTATTTTGGGTAGCACTTGACGGGCGGGTGCCCAACCCCGCCAGGGCCGGAAGGCAGCAACGGTCAGTATTCCGTCCGGGTAAGTTGCTACCCTTTTTTTTATTCGAAAATCCTGGCCGGAATCAGGTATTCCAGCACTCCTTTCCCCCTTACAGCTCTCGAAGCAAACGAAATCCTTGCTATCATCGCTTTCTTAAATTCCGCGTTCAGATGTCCCCCTGAGGTCATCATTGAAAGATGATGCGACATATCCGGTTCATGCCCGAAGAGCATGATCGAATTTACTCCGAATATATTTATCATTTCGCAGACACTGTCCGTATCGGTATTCCCCGCGAGCAGGCGGTCAAATGATATGGGTGCTTTTACGGCAAAAACGCTGTGAACAATTTCTGCTGTTTCTTTGGCGCGTAATAGTGGTGAAGAAACTATTAACTCCGGCACCGGAATTATTTTTTTCCAGTACTCGGCTGCTTTTTTCACCAGCTTTTTTCCGTGCGGAGTAAGCCGGCGGTCAAAATCAGTAACCGAAAAGCCCCCGGACTCTGCCTCTCCGTGCCTTATTAAATAAACATTCATTAACAGTTCACTCCGAATGAGTTAATTATTGCCTCGTATATATCCTTATGTTTTTCATAAGAAAACGATGGCGCTTCAAATATTATCAGGTACCTTTTGTTTGTACAGCTAACCTCAAAAAACTGCATTTGCAGCCGCTTAACTGCCATCAGTTCAGTCATCCTGACCGGAAATGGCTTTTCCAGTCTGATTTCAAGACTATGATTAATGTGATTTTCGGCTGAGTCGTCCGCAGCAAGTTCTATCACCGAAAAACTTGCTGCCTGGCTGTCGTTCACATACAACGTACCCTGCCTGGGCTCTTTTATATAGGCGGTGATGAATATATCTCTCCTGATTTTCCATCCTTCTGGCACAAATATCGTGAATCCTTTGGGCGGCTCCGGCGGAGGTTTTTTGAATTTTTTTGCTGAGTCCTCAGCAGACATCCACCCTGTTGAGCGGAGTGCCGTGTTCTTGTCAAATATCTGCCGTTCGCTCACTTTTCCTCTGAATGAGTTTATTCGTCTTACCACCATCGAATCAAAGTAACGGTATTTTCCCTGATACGCCTGCGCTGACTTGTCGTAGGTAAATATCTCTCCTTCGAACGAAAAGTCAGATTTAGGTTCCGTACGGAATTTTGTTTTTATGGTTTGCAGTGAGATTGACTCTATATACTGCTCCCGCTCAACAGTATTTTCCTTATAAAAGGTAAATGACCGGAATGCAAGGGCATAGGTATCATAGTGATAGGTATAAATATTCAGCCGGCGGAGGATAAGAGTATCCTTTGTCCTGAAGCTTTCTGTTACACGGAAGTAGGGAATTGAGTCAAGCTGACCGTTAAAAACCGATAGATTTCCGTTCAGCGACTTATCAAGCAGATAAAGATTCCCCAGAGTATCATACACCGCAAAGCGGTTATATACCGGGTTGGGGCTTTCAAGGAGGAGGTAATAAAATTTCAGACGGTTCTTTGCCGTGAGACTGTCTAAATAAAAGATATTCCAGGTTGCGTTAAGCGGCAGACTATAATCAAACAGCTTCCCCAGTCGTTCGTTCACTGCTTCATTACCTGCAGCAGCAGACTCGACAAGCTGAATCAGATCTCTTCCTGTAAAAGGTTTAACATCGGACTCAGAAGAGCAGCCCGCTGTGAATGCGGTTATCATTATTACAAGGGCTGTAAGACCGTTAGTCAGTTTCTTGAGCAAATCAGTGAAAATGTTAATAAATGTGAAAGAAAATATATCACTTTTTTGGCTCAATCCGCAGGTGGAAGTTCCGGTTCACTGTTCAATTCCTGCCCCCGAACATCGCTTTCTTCAAGCAGCTCGGGATGTTCGTTATAATGGCGGATGATCAGGTTTGCCCGTTTTTCGCCAACAACAGGAATAAGCCGTTCCATATCGGCTCTGCGGATTTCATTTATACTCCCAAAATGAGTGAGCAGTTTTGCGACCACTGCTTTCCCTATTCCTTTAATCTCATTCAATTCTGAGGTGAAGGTGCGTTTGCTTCTTCTTTCCCTGTGGAAAGTAATAGCAAACCGGTGAGCTTCATCCCTTACCTGCTGCAGCAACTTCAATCCGGAGGATACCTTGGGGATATTCTCCGGCTCTGCTTCTCCGGGAAAGAACACTTCCTCAAGCCGCTTAGCCAGACCGATGATAGAGAAATTTTCGTAATCAAGTTTCCTGAGCGCCTGCACGGCGCTTGAAAGCTGCCCTTTTCCGCCGTCAACCATAATCAGGTCAGGCAGCTTGCCTCCTTCCTCTTTCAACCGCTTATACCGTCTGGTAATAACCTCAAACATACTCGCGAAATCATCCGGCTCTCCCTCTGTAGTGCGGATAATAAATTTACGGTAGAGACTTTTCTTCGGCTTCCCTTCAACAAAGACCACCATACTGGCAACCGTATCAGTTCCCTGCAAATTAGATATATCAAAACACTCAATTTTTCGCGGAAGTGTTTTAAGCCGAAGGTCACGCTGCAGTGCTTTAACCGGATATGGCAGATTGCCCTCCTTCTTCATTCTCTGAAGCTGTATATCCTTTAATTGAAGGACTGCATTTTCATGGCAGAGTTTGAGCAGCGAGCTCAGGTCACCCCTTTTTGGGTAGTGGAATACAACTTTCTTTTCTGCTTTTTTCTTAAGCCACTCAAGTATCAAATCGGCTTCCGGGGGCTCAGTAGAAATCAGAATTTCATCAGGGATCTCAACCATCTCGTCATAAAACTGCTTAATCACCGAAGCATATATATCAGCTTCTGTATCATCCGTACTTATTGAAAGGCGAAGCTGCTTTTTACCAATCAGTTT
>JADLAF010000098.1 GCA_020848375.1 Ignavibacteriaceae bacterium | reverse complement strand
GTTGAAATCGAAAAGAACTGCAATGTTGATGCAAGTGCTATGCCGATCATCCCGCCAACAAATGCAATAAACAACGACTCAATCAGAAACGCTGTGAGCACGCTCCGCCTCTTAAACCCCAATGCACGCAGTGTTCCGATCTCAACTGTTCTGTTTGCAACCGATGCATACATGGTTATGGCAGCACCGATAATTGAACCCAGCGAAAAAACTACGGTTATAAAGACTCCAAGAATCTGAATAAACATGGCAAGTCCCTCAGACTGCTCGGCGTAGTACTCTGATTCAATTTTCACTTCAAATTGGTTCAGCCGCTTGTCATTTTCAAACACACTTTTAATTGTCGGCAGCACTGATGCATCTTCAACCTTAAATGTAATGGATGAATAAGCAGCAGGCCGGTTAAATGCATCCAGCATTTGCAAACCGTCACCCCAGATTTCAGAATCAAATCCGCTGCCGTCAGTATCATATATACCGACTACTGTCCAAAAGTCTCCGGCAAATTTTATTTTATCACCGATATTGGTATTAGCGAACCGCTCATTAATTGACCTCCCCACAATCAGTTCGCGTGATCCAGGTTCATAATATCGTCCTTCAGTGATAACAACCTGCGGCCTGAGTTCTTTCACCTCGGGCGAAACTCCACGCACGGTAATGTTACTCAGCCCCCCTTCTTTTTTATCAAGATTGATAATCACTACCGGCTCGAGGGATGCTATCGGTTTGCCTTGTCCGTTCTTTTTTGGGTATGGCAGCGTAAGAATGATATTTGCAACATCACTGGTTACAATACTGGAAATTTCTCCGTTTGATGCTTTACGGACCACTTTAATATTATCAGGTGAACCTGTTTCAGCCAGAGTTTTCTTAATGCCGTAGGCCATCATCAGCACCGCGGCAAATACAAATACTACAAGGGCAATGCCGGCCACAGTTACTCCCATGGTCAGTTTGCGGGTGGCAAAATTACGGATGCTGTATTTAATTGGTATCATATATCCTCCTCTATCCTATATGCCTGAAGCCCTCAACGATCGGAGTACGGAGAGCTTTAATGATGGGAAATACTGAAGATATCAGTCCGACAAGAAGCGCTGCAACAAATGCATACACTAAGATATGGTACTCAAGGTTAAATACCGGGAAGATATTCTTCGGAATTGCTTCCCCTATTCCCTGCACTATTGGGAATGAGAGCAGAATGCCAACTACCCCACCGGTAAAAGCAATAACCATGGACTCCCCTATGATCAGCCAGGAGAGATGTTTCCCGGCAAATCCGAGTACCTTCATAACTGCATACTCTTTTGTGCGCTCGCGTGAAGCCATTATCATGGTGTTGGCAAGCACCAGCATGATGATGCCGATAATCACCCAAGAGAGAACATTCATGGCGGTAAGAATGGAACTGACTGAAGACATGAATCCCTGCGCAAATGCCCGCTCTGATTCCGTCTTTGTTTCGGCACTGGAGTTTTTAAATAAATCATCAATTTTTGCAGAGATATCCCCCGAGCGGTTGGGTTCTGCAATCCGGACGATATACCATCCTACCTCGCCTGCTCTGAAGGGGGACTCTTTTTTCATCCGTTCATCCACATACTCCCAGTGGAAGAACATCTGGGTTGCGTCCCCGTTTTTTATGTTAGGCGTATATATTCCCTTCACCACAAAATCCCACGTACCGGGGTATATATCTCCTTCCAGGCGGACAATGTCTCCGAGTTTAAATCCGTAAAGCTTCACCAGATCCGAACCCACCACACAGCTATTCCGCTCCCGTTTGAATGCTTCAAGCTGATCCGGAGGAACCACATATTCAGAATAGATATCAAATGCGGTTTCTGCTTCCACGGCAAGCCGCCCGAAGAAATTACTTTTATCTTTGTAAACTCCGCCAAACCAGGTGGCGAACGTGACCTGTTCAACCCCTTCGATATTCTTAATCCGGTCACGGTAGGAGTACGGAAGCGGAAAAATAAATGAGACCGCCTGACGGGTAATCAGCCGGTTAGCTGCTGTAGCTTCAATTCCTGCATCCCATGCATTCACCACGGTACGGAGTATATCAAAAGCAATAACTGCTATTGCAATTCCCGCAATCGTAAGGAACGACCGCAGCTTATGCCGGAAGGCATTCTTAAACATTAATTTAATGAGTTTCATAATGCCGCCTTATGCCAGTTCGCCTTTTTCAAGATGCAGTACCTCATCAGCTTTAGCCGCAGCATGAGGATCATGGGTAACCATTACGATGGTTTTTTTGAACTCCTTATTAAGCCGTTCAAGAAGGGTCAGAATTTCCTCAGCGGAATGTTTATCCAGATCTCCTGTCGGTTCATCCGCAACAATGAGGATCGGGTCGGTTACAATCGCTCTTGCAATTGCCACTCTCTGCTCCTGTCCTCCGGAGAGCTGCTTCGGATAGTGATCCATCCTGTCTCCAAGGCCCACAATCTGCAGAGCTGTTTCAACATGTTGTTTTCTTTCAGCTTTTGAAAGCGGAGTGAGGATAAGAGGAAGTTCAACATTTTCAAATGCCGTGAGCACGGGTATCAGATTATAAAACTGAAATACAAAACCCACACTGTTGGCTCTCCATTTGGCCAGTGCTGTTTCGCTGAGTGAGGTAATTTCAGTTCCCTTAACTGAAATACTACCCTTGGTGGGGCGGTCTATTCCGGCAATCAGGTTAAGCAGTGTCGTCTTACCGGAACCGGAGGGCCCCATCAAAGCCAGAAATTTTCCTTCGGGAACCTGGAGCGTAAGGTCATTCAAAACGGGAATTTCGAATTTGTCGCGCTTATACATTTTCGAGACAGCATTAACATGAATAAGGGTTTCCATTTATTCTCCTTTTAATTTTACCGGCTTGCCGGATTGAAATTCTTCTGTCAGATTATTAATAACTCTCTCCCCTGAAGTAAGGCCCCCCTTCACTTCAATAAATGCACCTACCAGTTCTCCGGTTAAAATTTCTTTTTCCTGAAGAAGACCGTCAGAAAATATATATACAAATTTCCTGCCGTCACGGTCTCTGACTGCTGTAACAGGAAGAACCGTAAAGGTTTTGGTTTCCTCATCTTTAATCTCTGCATCTTTTTCAAGGAATGCCACTTTCGCCCCCATTTCAGGCAGCACCCGCGAGTCATATTTGCGGAAGCCCACTTTTACCAGAACTGTTGCCTTGGCTCTGTCTGCCGTGGGGACAATCTTTGTAACATAACCCTGATACCGGATATCACTGTAAGCATCCAGTGTAATTTCGCATGGCTGGCCGGGTACTATTCTGTATATATTGGATTCGGAAACATCGGTTTCAACTTCAAGTGAGCTCATATCAGCAATGGTAACAACCGCGGCTCGTGATGAGGCACTCGCGGCAAAAGGAGCAACAATCTCCCCTACATCCGCGTTTTTGGTGAGCACTGTGCCGTCAAAGGGAGCCCTGATTCGTGTGTTTTCCAGATTCACTTCCTGCGCTTCAATCTGGGCTTTTGCAATAGCAATGTTTGCCAGAACTCTCAGGTAGCGGGCCTCAGCATTTTCGAATGACATCTGTGAGGTAGCTCCTGACAGAAGCATTTCCTTTTCACGGCGCAACTGGTTTTCAGCATCCTTCAGATCAGCTTCGCTCAGCAAGAGCGATGCCTTGGCGGCGTTGAGGGCTGCAATCACATCGGTATCCTCCAGCCGGGCGATAATCTGTTCTTTTTTTACTTTATCACCTTCGACCACACCGAGGAATACCAGCCGACCAGTGCCTTTTGAGGCGACCGCTGCCTGCCTCTGGGCCACTACATAACCGCTCGCGTTAAGAACTGAAGAAACTTGTGAAGGTGTGTACTGAGTAAGTGTAACTGTGGTGACCTCAGGGGCTGAATCAAAAAAAGCATCTTTGTTAAGATAGCCGATAACCGCAAGCAGCAGAATTACCGCCGCGATTATGTACATTTTCATTCCACCACCGCCTGAAGTCTTATTAGCCCGGTCAATCTTCAGAGAAGAAAGATCCGCGTGTTTGACTTCCATTAACCGGCTCCTGTATCAATAAATTTTGAACCGTTAAGATATGAACATTTTCAAAATGAACGACATTATTTTATGATTAAGGGAATATGAACAGGATGAGAGGTTTACCTTTACAGGAAAATCCTTTCACCCTAAAAATGAGAGCGGGGGGGGGACAATCCTCCTTTCATCCTCACTAAAAAAACACGTTGCAGGAGATTATCCCTTTAAACCTGGATGATCAAAACAGCTAAAAATTTACCTTTCTTTATTAACACAATTTTCAACAAACACATATAGAATTTTTTCAAGAAGGCAAAATATAACAGTCTTTTCTCTGAGAAACAGAATCATCGCTTTTACAGGTTCTCTGATCCGGGTGAGAAAAGATTTCCCAAACAGATTGAAATTTTATGCCGCGCTCCGGGCTCATTAAAGATCCCTGATGACCGGATTATAAATTCCATTGATATAGATGACGGGCTTTCTCACCTTTCGGCAATAATAATAGATGATGACTACTACTATTTTACCTTGAAGCATTCTGTCACTTTGAACGGCCTGCGCTTAGCTTCAGTTGAAGCATTGGTTTGTCTAAAGGCCTACGCATATATAAATCTGCTTGAGTCCTGACGCCAGGGTGCAAGTGTGCAGCAGGAACAAATTGATAAACACTGGAGGGATGTTTTTAGAATGATTGTACTGCTTCCAAGTACAAATATATTCATACTGCCCGGGAAATTGCGGAATGACCTGCAGAAATTTATCGCTGAAATCGAAGCAAAAAGACCGGAAACCACCGGAATAATGAAGGTAATGGGGCTGAACTTAAAGAGTTAGACGAGTTGATCAAAATGCTCCGGAATTCCTTCGGGCTGCCCTGATCCTTTGCAGTGCCTTAGTACCATAACCGAAGTATCTCATTAACGTAATTTGTGAAAAGTTTTCTATTTTAATTACTCAAATGATTAAAATTACTAAGCAATATTGAATCTGCGGCACACCTTTTTCCTTTTTCTGTTTCTCATTATAGTGGCTGGGGCTCAGCAAAAACCTTATGATGTTTCCGGACGTATTACTGAGGTCGGCTCAGGTGAACCTCTTATTGGCGCTAACGTCCTGATTTATTCTGACTCTTCCAGGACAGAAACTCCGCTCAGAGGCGCGGCTGCCAATAAATTTGGCTACTACTCGTTTCTGAATCTGCCGCCGGGCAGTTATTACTTCTTCATCAGCTCACTCGGTTTCGAGACGGTGATGAAGTCAGTAACCCTTTCAGGCGGCAACACCTCACAAAAATATAATTTTGAACTTCGGAAACAGGATGTTCAGCTTGGCGAGGTTTTAGTTGAAGACAAAAAGCGGCTCGATTTTACTACAACTGCCAGTACAATTGATGTTTCCCCCGAAATGGTAAGAACACTCCCCTCACTGGGCGGTGAAACTGACATTTTCCGCGCGCTTCAGCTTCTGCCGGGTGTTAAAGCTGCCTCAGAAATTTCAACAGGTATATACGTCCGCGGCGGTTCGGCTGATCAGAACCTTACCCTGGTTGACGGTGTTACTGTTTACAACCCCTCTCACCTTGGCGGATTTGCCTCAACTTTTAACGGTGATGCGGTGCAGGACATTAAACTTATGAAAGGCGCTTTCCCGGCTGAGTATGGCGGACGGCTATCAAGCGTCCTCGCTGTTACCATGAGGGAAGGAAATAAGGAGAAGTTCATTGGTACGGCAGGGCTTAATCTGATTTCAGCAAGAGTGACCATTGAAGGACCCCTGAGTGACTCTTCAACGTATATATTTTCAGCCAGACGGATGTTTCTTGACAAGGTCCTTGCGGCTTTTTCTGAAGCTGACAATATCCCCCGCTACAATTTTTATGACTTTAACGGCAAAGTAAATTATTATTTATCTGATATTGACCGGATTTTTATCTCCGGATTCTACAGTGCTGACCGTCTGTTAAATCCACCTTCCAATACGGACATTGACTTCGGCATTGACTGGTCTAACGCTACCACTAATCTGACCTGGACTCGCTTCAACTCAGCTTCGGTCTTCACCAACACTTCGCTAATGCTTACCAATTATGAGTTTTCAACTCTGATAAAAGACAAATATCCAACCGCTGTTTCACTTGATTTTTATACCGGATCAGACATTACTGATCTCCGGTTGCTGCGCGATATGCAGATTCTCCTCGGTGAAAACCAGATGATCAAAACCGGTGTCGAACTTATCTATCACGATTTTACCACAACCACCAGTGACTATTTTATTAATGAACTGTTATATAAAGACGGCTACGGAAAATCAATAAAGTCTTTTGAGGCCTCTATATATGCTCAGGATGAAATAAAGGTTGGCGAGTTTTTTTCAGCAAACGCAGGACTGAGAATGTCTTACCTGCAAAACGGCAAGTTTCTTCAGTTCGAGCCGCGTGCTTCTGTTACCTGGTTCTTTCTTGATCGGTTTACCCTGCGTTCATCATTTGCAATTGCCCATCAAAATCTTAATCTACTCACCCGGAATGATATTTTCCTCCCGACAGATGTCTGGTATCCTTCAACTGCTGGGGTCAGTCCGTCGCGTTCAGTGCAGGGTTCTCTGGGATTTGAGGCAATATCCTTCAATAAAAGCTATCTTTTCTCAATTGAAGCTTATTACAAAAAGATGACTAACCTACATGAGTATCGGGACAATGCAACGTTTGCTTATTACTCAGATTTTGAAGAACAGATAACTACCGGTTACGGTGAAGCATACGGCGTTGAGTTCTTTATTAATAAGCGGCTTGGCTCATTTACAGGATGGGTCGGATATACTCTTGCTTATACCAGACGGTTTTATGACCGCCTTAACCGCGGCAATCCTTTTTATCCCCGCTTTGACAGAAGGCATGATATATCAGTTGTCGCCTCATACAATATATTAGATGACATTTCATTTGGCGCAACCTGGACTTACGGGACCGGTCAGGCCTATTCTCTTCCAGTCGGGCAGTATTCGATACCCTCTCTTACTCGTATCAATCCGGTTTCGCCAAATATACTTTTTGAGTATTCCGACCGGGACGGGTACCGGCTGCCTCCGTTTCACAAACTGGATATCTCTGTTCGATATATATACCAGATGGAGGAGAACGATCTTGAGTTTTCTCTGAATATCTATAATGTGTACAACCGCTATAATGCTTTTTCTAAATATATCGGCTATAAACTGAGTCAGGACGGAAAAACGAAAATTCCTGTTCTAAAACAGTTCACCCTGTTCCCCTTCCTTCCGACATTAGGAGTTAATTTTACGTTCTGATGATGAATAAATTATATCTTTGGCTGATGCTGTTATTTGGGATTATCCTCTTTTACGGATGTGAAAATTCAGTTGAAGAGGAAGATTTTCCGTTTGAAGTCCGCCTGGTCATCAGAGGAATACTTGAGCCGGGCAAACCGGTAACCAACATCTATATCGGTCGCACCATGCCTATCGCGGCTCAGTTCTCACAGGGTTTTGCCAATCTGGCAAACGCCTCTGCCGTAATACTTCACAACAACACATTCTATCCGCTGCGTCATACAACAAACGGGCTTTACCGGAATGATACACTTATCATCAGTACCGGTGAAACCTATCAGCTCGTTGTACAATGGGAAGATAAACTTGCAACCGCCGAAACAACTATCCCTAACAGAGGGATTATTGAAAGACCGGTTGTTAAATCAGCGATAAGCGGAACCGGGTCAAAAAACTATGTTGAATCTTCTGTTTTGCCATGGACAAATGAAGTGTACGCGGCAACCTGGGTATCGTTCTTCAGCGGCGGGGCGGTTGCACAGGAGGACTCATCAATTGCATCAGTTATTAAACGGGGGGATAATGGTCTCCTGAAAGTTACAACAAACCAGGTCCCATCTAACTTAGGAACACAAAATCTGGGTTTGAGGATGTATATATACGACGCGCCCTTTTATGATTACTATTATTCACAGGGTTCCAACCGTACCTCAGACCTGGTATTCGGTCAGCCGCAGAATAATATTAAGTGGAACGTTCAGGCAGACGGCATCGGGATGTTTATCGGCCGGCGTGACACTCTGCTTTCGATAAACTAAAGCAGAAGACCGAGCTCACGCCGTACGTCTTCCTTGGCATTACCGATCATCCGGTTGTCAAGGTTGAGCAGCAGCATGATCTTCCGGATCATCTCCTGCTCATGGGTGTGCAACTCTTCATCGCTGTACACTACCCGCCAGATATCTTTAACCAGTTCAAATTTTTCGTCAATATCATAATGTTCGTTTATATATCCGGCGAATGTTTCCAGCCCTCCTGAATCTGTCATCTGTTGTTCGGACAGATGAATCAGATCTTCAACTTCAAACTCATCAAGATGAAAGGTTTTCTGAAGAATCTGAACGATCCTGGCCTTTTCGTCCTCCGAAAAATCATTATCTGACTTTGCCATTCCGAGCAAAATTGCGCAGCTCGCGAGCTGTGTCTGCCGGATGCGATCCCCATCATCCTTGGCCTTCTTAGGTGAAGAAGAAGTTATCTTTCTGATAATAGCTAAATCAAAAAATTTTGACATGACCTGCTCCTTGTCATTTAGATTGTTTTTGGTCCGGAACTCTTTCGTATAAATGGGACAAATAACGGTAATAGTCAGCGAGCCGGTGGTCAATCTGCTCCCACTGGAAGCGCCAGCCCCAATTACCGGCTGGTTTTCCCGGAAAGTTCATCCTTGCGCCGGCACCAAGATTCAGAATATCCTGCAGGGGAATTACAACAGTATCCGCAACCGAAGAATACGCCTGCCGAATCAGCTTAACGCAGATTTCATCACCGTAATAGTCAAGATAGTTCTGTACCGACTTATATATATCGTTTTCATTTTGCTGATGTTTGGCGGCTTCAAAGTATCCCCGGGTGGTTTCGTTATCGTGAGAACCGGTATATACAACACAGTTCTTTATAAAATTATGAGGCAGGAACTTCGCTTCCATTCCGGTTCCGAACGCGAACTGCAGTATTTTCATGCCGGGGAACCCAAACATATCGCGCAGCTCTTCCACGGTCGGAGTGATCACCCCAAGATCCTCGGCCATAATTGGTACGTCACCAAGCTCCTTAATTACACTGGCGAAAAACTTTTTACCCGGTGCCTTTACCCATTTACCTGTTTCAGCAGTCGGTGCATCTCCGGGTATCTCCCAATAGGCATCAAAACCCCGGAAATGATCAATGCGGAGTATATCAACTATTTCAAGCAGACTTCGGATGCGGTCTTTCCACCATTTAAATCCATCCTTTTCCATTGCTTTCCACTTGTAAAGCGGATTACCCCAGAGCTGACCAGTTGGTGAAAAGTAATCAGGGGGAACGCCGGCAACTGTAAGCAGTTTGCCCTGTTCATCCACTGAAAAAAGCTCCTTGTTTGCCCAAAGGTCTGCACTGTCATAGGCAATAAATATCGGAAGATCCCCAATAATCTTTATGCCCTGTGAATGGACATACTTTTTCAGATTCAGCCACTGCTTAAAGAATATATACTGCACAAATACCTGATATCGTATCCGGTCAGAAAGTTTTTTCCTCCATGCGGTTAAGGCGGCTGGCTTCCGCAGAGCAATATCTTTATCCCAGCTCGTCCAGAGCGCTCCGCCATGATGTTCTTTGCAGGCCATAAACAGCGCGAAGTCATCAAGCCACTCTTTATGTTTCTTTTCAAACTTTTTCAGTTCAGCAAGATCATGAGGGTCAGGGTTTTCTGAAAATCGTTTATAGGCCGTAAAGAGCCACTTCGTTTTAAGCCCGATGATCTGTCCAAAATCAATTGAAACCGGATTATGAGGCGGTATATCCGCAACGTCATCTTCGGTTAAATAGCCGTCTTTAATCAGCAGATCGGGACTGATAAGAAGCGGGTTTCCAGCGAATGCTGAAAAGCACTGATAAGGTGAATCACCATAGCCCGTTGGCCCAAGAGGAAAAACCTGCCAGAGCGATTGTCCTGCATCTTTAAGAAAATCTATAAATTTATACATCTCCGGACCAAGGTCCCCCATACCATACTTACCGGGTACCGATGTCGGGTGAAGAAGAATCCCGGCAGATCTTTCAAATTTCATGTGTTTATCCTGTGAACTGTCAAATTATATGTTCGAAATAAGCCGGAAGCCGTAGAGTAAATTTTTCTGCGGGACAAAACCGAGAGCAACATTATCGTAAGTAAAGCTCCAGCTATAATTTATCACAAAGGCAAGAGCTCCTAATCCATATACATTAGGTAATAAAACAACCGGCGCGTCAAGCGTGATTACCGTTCTGGTATCCGGCTGCTTTAACTGATTGATGAGACCGCTGATATTCTCGAATGCTTTTGTCTTGAGCAGAAGACGCGCTGAGAGCAGTTCCCCTTCTTCTCCGAGCAGAGTGCGCGGAAGATATAAGGAAACAGCAGCGTTAAACTCATTTAAATCCATTCCTGCATAATTGGTGAAGTAAAATCCTTCAAGTGAAAATTTAACATCAGACGGGTCTTCATTTTTATATCCTATGCTTGCGTAAAAGTTTGTTCCGCCGGAAGATTTTGGATATTTTTCAAAGAGGGAATCTGCTTTGTTAAATCCAATTTTTCTGTCCTTTTCATAGAACGCATCAAAAAAGCCCCACTCAAAACCCGGCCCGAGGCGCATTAGCGAGCCACTTAGATTAAAGAAGAAGCTTTCTGTACCGAACCGGGCTCCAAGCAGCCCAAGCTGACCATTACCTTTGCTGAGTATCTGCCCCATTCCGCCGACTACATAAAAATAATTGTAATCAGCCAGCTCAAGGGCTGAATAGAGTTCAGCCGCAAACGCACCCGCAGTTTCCTTTGTATCTTTGTTATTGTCAGGATTCAAATCATAGCCCCCACTTACATTCAGTTGAAAATTGGCTATAAGCGGAAGATCAACTGCCATGGAACCGGTAAAGACTTCAGGACTCTGAATATTATTTGTCATGGCATTAATGCTGAATCCCTCTAAGTTAATACCGGCATAAGCTCCGCTTTTCATGTTGTTTTCATCAAGACGGTTGTTATAGTTGTTCACAATCATACCAGTGTAACCCTGCGAGTAGGCCTCAACCGCTCCGGCCATGATATAGGCAGTGTTGGTACCTAAGTAAGCATACTTGAATGAGTTACCAAACTTAGTGTCAATTTTGCGTATTTCATTTGTGGAAAGATTATAGGGAATGTTGATATCAAAGCGGGTGCCGAAAAAACCAGGCAGGGCTAATTCGGGCGCTATTTTCACATCAAGAAAATTTCCGCCCCCTACACCTTCGATTGTTCGGTATTTAACATCAGTATTGAGGTCAAAATCCATATCCTGACCGTAAGTCTGGATTGATGCAAGAGCAAATAACAGAAAAATGGCAAATCGGGTCATAGTCCTCTCGGGTTTATAGTTTTACATCTAGTCCCCAGGCATTGCTGAGGGTGTTTATCAGATTTTTTTCAGCTTCTATAAAATCATCATCTGCCTTGGCGATCGCCACCAGGTCTTTAAGGAAGGACTCCTTAAGAACATCATCAACCTCATAGTGAATTTTACCGGCGATCATCTGAACCATCTCGACACGGCTGTCGGCGGTGTCATTGTACCATCTCATGGTTTCCTCCAGAAAGCGTTCAAACTCCGTCTCTGAAAACTCGGCTGTATATTTCCTTAATTGCTTAAGGATTTCATTCAGCTCTTTTTCAGAAAGTTCAGAATCTGTTAGATGGGCAAACGCCAGATACAGATATCCGATATTTTTAAGATTTTTCCTCTCTTGCAAATTCATGTAGAATTCTCCTTTGATACACATAACTGCCGGACTAAAATCCGGGAAACAGACATTTTGCACAAAATGAAAATTAAACAAATTTTGTGAAACAAAAGTGTGCCAATTTCACAAATAATTCGCGGGCACGAAAAAGAGAGCATTTCATAGGCCGGGTTTCCCTTTGATCAGTGGTTTCCTGGCTAAAATTACCGAATTTTCTCCTCTGAGGGCTTATTCTCTGGAAGAATTTCCCTCTTCTGTTTATATTCACCGGATAGTTTTAACTCTTTATACATGCAGACCCATAAAAAATTAGAGAATTTCCGTAAATATTTCCCCTATCTGGAAACGGGGAAAATTTATTTCAATCACGCGTCTATCAGTCCGCTCTCATCAAAAGTTACCGCCCGTGTTGAACAATACCTCAAAATGAGAAGTGTGACAGATATTGAAAACTATGATCTGGTAATAAAAACCACTGCTCAGGTAAAGGAAAAAATAGCCGGGCTCGTCCGCACCACCCCCGACAGGATCGCCTTTGTGGATAATACCTCCAATGGTCTGAACATCCTGGCGCAGGGAATCCAGTGGAAAAACGGGGACAGGATTCTCCTCAACGATATTGAGTTCCCTTCTAACGTTTATCCTTTCATGAATCTGAGGAGTCAGGGGGTTGAGGTAGATTTTGTAAAGTCGAAGGATGGCGTTGTTTCCGCCGAAGATATTATAAAAAGTATAACCCCCCGAACCCGGGTGGTTTCAATTAGCTATGTTCAGTTTCTGAGCGGATACAAAGCCGATCTTGCCATGATAGGTGATTACTGCACTCGTTATAATATCATCTTCTGCGTGGACGGAATTCAGGGGGTCGGGGCCCTGCAGCTTGATGTTCACTCCTGTCATATTGACTTTCTGGCCTGCGGGACTCAGAAGTGGATGATGGGGCTTATGGGACTTGCGTTTGTATATATTTCGGACCGGCTTCAGGAATCACTTCAACCCAAATATGTGGGATGGATGTCTGTTGAAAACACCTGGGAACTGCTTAATTATGATTTTGTATTAAAGAAAACTGCCGATGCTTTTCAGAACGGTTCCTTTAGCGTCATTGGCGTGGTAGGGCTCTCTGGCGCGCTTTCTCTTTTCGAAGAGGCCGGATTCAGGGAAATTGAAGAAAGAATTCTCTCAAACACAGGATATTTTACTGAACAACTTTCAGAGCTTGGCTACAAACTCCCCTCGGTATTATATCCCCTGAAACACCGCTCCGGAATAGTCAGTTTTAAAACTGATAAAGCAAAACTGATTTTTAACGAATTAAAAAAAGAAGATGTTGTCTGCTCTCTGCGCGAAGGGATGATCCGCTTTTCACCCCATTACTATAACACCCAGGAAGAAATTGACCGGACAATTGAGATCATTAAAAAGATTTGATGGATATGAAGAAAATACTGATAGTTGAAAATGATATTTCAAACGCAGAAGTGCTTAAATGGTTTTTGAAAGGGTCGTATGAATTAAAAATTGTGCATGACGGCGAAACTGCCATTCAGATTGCAACAGAAGATTTTTATTCAGCAGTGTTGATGGATATTAACCTGGGAGGAGGATTGAACGGAATGGAAACCGCAACTGAGATTCGTTCACTGCCCGGTTACGAAAAAGTACCTGTAATAGCAACCACCGCGTTCGCGATGCCGAACGAGAAAGAACAGTTTCTCACCGGCGGATGCACCCATTTTGTGGGAAAACCCATTGATAAACAAAAACTGTTAGACTTGTTAAACGAAACCGCAGTGTAAAACCTGTGATTTATTAAAGAGTAGATACACGCCGCGGCGTGTATCTACAAACCCGG
>JADLAF010000097.1 GCA_020848375.1 Ignavibacteriaceae bacterium | reverse complement strand
TGCCCTGTCTCTACGATGTCGTTGTTTGTTTTAATTGTTGTTAAAATGGTTACATTCCCAAATAATCCTTCAGGTAAAAACCTGTGTGGCTGGCGGGGATTTGCGCGATTTCCTCCGGGGTACCGGTAGCTACTACTTCGCCTCCTTTGTCTCCCGCCTCAGGTCCCATGTCTATGATGTAGTCAGCACACTTGATAACATCAAGATTGTGCTCGATAATGAGAACGGAGTTGCCGTTGTCAAGAAGCATATTAAAGCAGTTAAGCAGTTTATATATATCATCAAAGTGAAGTCCGGTTGTCGGCTCATCAAAGATGAAAAATGTATGCTGGCTTTCACGCTGCGCGGCAAGATGCAGAGCAAGTTTGATGCGCTGTGCTTCTCCGCCTGAAAGGGTATTTGAGGGCTGACCAAGTTTTATATACCCAAGCCCCACATCAGAGAGAAGCCGAATAAGCCGGACAATTTTATCATTGCCGCTGAAAAACTCAATTGCCTCATCAGCGGTCATGTTTAGTACGTCAACTAAGTTTTTGCCTTTGTAGGTTATATCGCGGACTTCTTTTTTGTAGCGTGTACCTTTGCAGTCTTCACACTCCAGATAAAGATCAGCGAGAAATTGCATCTCTACTTTAATGAAACCGTCTCCCTCACAAGTATCGCACCGCCCGCCCGGTATGTTAAAGGAAAAGAAGCCGGGTTTGTATCCCTTTGCTTTTGCCTGATGGGTATTCGCAAAAAGCTCACGGATAAGTTCAAATACTTTTATATAACTGGCCGGATTTGAGCGGGGGGATTTTCCGATAGGAGACTGATCAACAATCTCAATGCCCTGCAGTGACTGATATCCTGTTATCTCATCAAAGCTGCCGATATGGTCGGGGATCAGTCCAAGCTGCTTTGCAAGGCCGCCATATATAACATCATGCACAAGTGTGCTTTTACCGGATCCGGAAACGCCTGTTACCACAACAAACTTTTTAAGAGGAATTTCGACTGTAATATGTTTCAGGTTATTCTGCGTTGCATTCACAACACGGATACCCGGTGTTTCGTGTGTTCTTCGTTTTAAGGGAACGGGTATCTTTTTTGCACCGCTTAAATACTGAATGGTGAGTGAGTGCTTTGCAGTTTTAAGAAGATCAGTATATACTCCGCATGCAATAATCTCTCCGCCGTGCTGACCGGCTTTGGGTCCCATATCAATCAGGATATCTGCCTCGCGCATCATTTCCGGATCGTGCTCAACAACAAGGACTGTGTTGCCTATGTCACGCAGATTTTTGAGTATCTTAATCAGTTTTGCATTATCACGCGGATGAAGCCCGATGCTTGGTTCGTCGAGTACGTAGAGCGTTCCTGTTAACGCGGAACCGAGTGCAGTTGCAAGATTGATGCGCTGTGTTTCACCGCCGGAGAGCGTTGAGCTAAGACGGTCGAGTGTAAGATATCCGAGACCAACATCGGTGAGGAATAAAAGCCGCTTATCAAGTTCTTTAAGTATGCGGTCTGCTATATTCAATTCATATTCAGTAAGCGAAAGAGATTTGAAAAAATCATGAGTCTGTGTAATAGGGAGCTGACCAAGTTCGTATATATTCTTACCTCCGATTTTCACCTGGAGTGCTTCCTTCCTGAGACGAGCACCTTTGCAGACGTAACAGGATGTATATCCGCGGTAGCGCGAAAGAAGGACGCGGATGTGCATCTTGTAGGTGTCTTTTTCAAGGTCAGAAAAGAAACCGTTGATACCGTGAAACTTTCCGAAGCCGCGCTTAACAAGGTCAACCTGATCATCGGTAAGAGATTTAAATGGAACATTCAGCGGCAGCTTATACTTCGGTGCTTCAGCAACAAGACTCCTCTGATGCACACTGAATTTGGGCGAACGGAAAGGAGCGATTGCACCTTCAAAAAGGGTCATGTTTTTATTTGGAATGACCAGGTCATAGTCAATTCCCATCACCTTGCTGAAACCCTGACAGACCGGGCAGGCGCCAAATGGATTATTGAAGGAAAAGAATCTTGGTTCGGGTTCTTCGTACCTGATGCCGCAGCATTCATAAAACTTATTGAACTCAAATTCTTCCCCTGTCTCGCTGTTAATTATAACTAAGCGGCTTTCCCCTTCTTTGAAGGTGATTTCAATAGAATCAGCAAGGTTATCTCTCACTCCGCTTTTGACAGACTTAAAGCGCTCGGTCAGGATTCTGATCTTCGCCTTATCGTTCGGGAGGTCCTGCTTTTCGTTCAGGTCGAGCAGTTTGTTCTTATAAAGAATGCGGAAGAAGCCCCGTTTCTTAAGCAGTTCAATTTCTTCTGCCACCGAATGTCCCTCGTGAGAGTGGAGCGGAAAGGTTAAATAAAACTTAGTGCCTTCGGTTTGGGCTTCAATCCAGTCGCAGATACCTCCGGTCGAGGCCTTTTTGACTTCTTTACCGCAGGAAAAACAGTGGGTTCGTCCGATGCGGGCGTAAAGGAGACGGAGGTAGTCATAAACTTCGGTTGTAGTGCCTACGGTTGAGCGGCTGTTGCGGGTGCCGGTCTTTTGTTCGATTGCCACCGCAGGAGAGATACCCTGGATGAGGTCAACATCCGGCTTGTCAATGCGCTCAAGGAATTGCCGGGCGTAGGAGGAAAGAGACTCCACATAGCGGCGCTGCCCTTCAGCGTAAATGGTGTCAAATACGAGCGATGATTTACCGCTTCCACTGACACCGGTGAAGACGATCAGTTTATTGCGGGGAATGGTGAGGTCAACATTTTTGAGGTTATGCTGACGCGCACCCTTAATAGTAATTACTTTTTCTTTAGAACTCTTGGCTGCCATGAATAGAGAGATTTATCAAACCTGATAGTATAATCAATATAATTAAGAATTAAAAATGAAGAATCGAGAAAAATTATGAGTTGTGAAGCATGAATTATGAATTGTATGCAGTCTGCGGAGGAGTGCATTTTAATTGATATGCAGCACCTGCGCTGCTAAACGTTAAAACCTTGTTTGGGGTCAAATTTATGTAGTAAAAATCTGACCTCAGAACCAGCCAGGATTGAAATTGTTAGCCAAGGAAATGGTTTTGGAGAATTGTAAAATAATGCATTGTAATCCCATGGTACTTGTCTGGAGTTTTGAATGTTTTATCAATAGCTGCGCGGTTGCGGGTTGTTGGTTGGATTGTGGTGTTATTAATATATCACCGCTGCGCGGTTGGTGGATTTGTTATTAAATGTTTATCAATAACTCAGGGCTAAAGCCCGGAGTTATTGTAGCCATAAAAGCAGTTGGCAAAAACGTCTATATATGGGGTGAGTCGGTTTTGTGACGCAGGCATAAATTAGTCACCGCAACGCGGGTTTGGGAAAATGGCGTGAAGTGTTTTTAATAACTCAGGGCTAAAGCCCGGAGTTATTGAAGCCATTGGTAGTGTAAAGGAGACTGTGTAAATGAGTATATATCTGCTTAAATTGTACATTGTAAATTATACATTGTACATTGATTTAACTCCACCCCATAAGATTTGGCGGAATCAGCAGCAGGAGACCAAGAAGCATTAATATAATTTGCAGAGGCAGCACCCACTTTGCCCACTTCTGCCAGGGGACTTTAGCCATGGCAAGCGCGCCCATCGTTACCGCAGAGGTTGGGATAATGATGTTTGTATATTCACCAAACTGGAATGCAAGTATTGCCGTCTGACGAGAAACGCCGGCCAGATCAGCAAGCGGTGCCATAATGGGCATGGTTAAAGCTGCCTGTCCGCTTCCGGAGTGAACAAAGAAGTTAATGATTGCCTGCACGACAAACATTTTCTGTGAGGCAAAGATGGGAGAGGAGGATTCGATAAACGGAGCCAGTCCGTAAAGCACCGTATCAATAATCTGTCCGTCACGAGAGATAACAAGAGTTGCCCGTGCGAGCGCTACGATCAGAGCTGTACCGACTAAATCTTTTGCTCCGTCAATAAATGCTTTAATGAGTTTGTCGCTGTTCAGCCCGCCTATGATGCCGGTGGCTATGCCCATAACAAAGAACATTGCGGCTATTTCTTCTATATACCAGTCAAACTT
>JADLAF010000096.1 GCA_020848375.1 Ignavibacteriaceae bacterium | reverse complement strand
TGAGAGAAAGTGAAGGATATAAAACCGAGCTCTTTTATCTGCGCGGCACAGACGGCAAAGAAGTTGATTTCTTAGTAACCCACGACCGAAAGCCCTGGTTCGCGGTCGAAGCAAAACTCAGTGAAACCGCCCCATCTCCCCAATTGCGATATTTCAAGGAACGGCTTCAAATCCCCTACGCCTATCAGGTCATCAGAAAGAGCGGTGTTGATATCCTGCAGGATGACATCCGCATCATCTCAGCAGATAAGTTTCTGGGAGGGGTGGGGTAATAAATCAAAAGAACCTGACAAAATTCAATAAAATATCGGGTTCAAATTCAATTTCAAACTTGAACCCTAATCTTTAAGTTCTTCCGCTTAAAACTTTTTTTCTTATAAGGTCTCGATGATATTGATTTAATTAAAGAAATCAAATGTCAGCAGACAGAACAAAAACCATAAAAATCCATTTTTGTAGCTATTTCGCTTTCGTTCAATCTCTCTTAATTGATATTCAAGTTCATCAACCTGCTGTTGCAGATAAAAGTTTCTTCGTTCTTCAGGACTCATATCATCTCCTTTATAAATAATGTTTCAATTCTAAATAAATAAAAATCGATGCTTTTTTAAGAATCTCCCAAAAGTAAAAAGAGCTTTGTCAACATCACGACGATCTATACCTATGAATTGATTAAAAAATTGAATATACTCGTTAAAGTAGATATCACGTATGTGCTCATTATTATCGCGTAATTCACTGATCTCACCCTGCGTTAAATAATAAAAAGCTCTATACGTGTGTCGGTCAAATATAGGGAAAATATCTGATCGTAATAAATGCAGCCAGAAAATATTCCAAATCGGACCGCCATTCAAATCATCAAAAATAATTATGCCATCTCCAAGGGTTAAATCTGTTGGAAGATTACCTAATCGAGAAAGGTAATTTACCTCTACGGATTGTAATTTACGTTGAGATAAATTTTTACCATTTTTCCACTTAAATAGGTTTAAAACCTTATTTCTTGACCACGGAGCATTTATATTGTTTTTATATAAATCTTCCAATACGTAATCGTACCCATTTGACCAATATTTAACAAATTCCTCTGGTGTACATGTGGTTTTTGTAAATTTGAATAACTTCATTTTGGTATTCCTTTTGTTTAATTGAATAAAAACTTTAATTTGTTCTCGGCTTCCTCAGAAAAACGCTCCCTTAGTGTTAAATCCCTTCTCATTTCTTCTTCACAGAGGACAGCAACATCAGGGCGCCCTTTTTGAATAAACCACTTTTTAATCATAAGATCCCAAATAACCCTCTTTTTATAGGTCATAAACAACCTCAAATCACGCCACCGGATATCCGGGAAATTATCAAATACCCTCAAGAAAATTTCGGGACAGCTTTTACCCGGAGCTCCGTGCGCTTCCATTTCATAAAAACCGAAAAAATCCTGAAATTCTTTATAAAGCTCAGGTTCATTAAGACAATTTGGGTTAAGGCGGTTGTCCGTCAAGACATAAAAAACTGCCTGGTCAATAAGGTGTGTAAAAAAAAGATCAAGAATAAAATAATCAAGCCCTGTTCCATTCTGAAATCTCTTTTCGGGTGTTGCCTGAGCAATAATCGCACATTCGCAAATTGGTTCCTCCAGGCAAGTCAAAAAACGCAGCGTATTACCTTTGAAATGCACCATCCAGAGGTATGACTCATAGCTAAACTGTGAAAATAATACAGGATCGACTGGTTGTCGCAGATAGTCTAACATTCTCGGTCTCCTAATTGATTAATTTAAGCTAATTTCTATTCTCAATTGAATAGAGTCAGTGTACAATTTTAAGAAAACCAATCGATGTAAGTGGGACAACTTAGTGCTTGCTTCAATCAAAAATTAGATTAAAAGCGTGGTTTTTCTATGCTTATGATATCAGCTATTTCAAAATTAAAAACATCATTCGGCGAAATTGTTTTTCCTCTAATATTCCATTTACCTGATATTAATTGAAATGAATTCGGATAAAAATCAATTTTAGTAGGTCTCCCAACATTATTCAATATCTCAATAATCAGTCGGTTCTTTTCCTTTTTTGCTAAAGTTAGTTTTGTTATGATTGAAAGAGCCTTTTCTCCAGGCTTTCGCAAAAGATCATCTAGGTTTTTCTTGTGCCCTTTATCCTCGATAAGATTTAAGAATAAAAAGCCTCCTAAAAAATCTGCATATTGGTCATTTGGAATATCATCTGTCAAAGAGTATCCCAAAGATTCTCTTTGAATAATAGATTCACTCTCTCCATAAGTAAACCACGATTTGAGAGTCCTGATAAACTTCCGAGAAACTTTCTCTTTGAACGCGATTCCATTTTCCTCTCCACCCAAAAATTCCATAATTTCTCTTTGTGAGATTGGACTACTGTTATTTTCGTTTCGGCTTATTTCCAGCAGACCAAGTGTTAAATAGCTCATTAGAATGTCAGAAGTCGATTTTTTTATAGCCTGTCCCATTACTGCCTCACCAATCTTAAGGTCGGAAGTTCCCCACTTTTAAGTAAATTGAATAGCCGAACCTCAAACGCTGTGGTATTACCATTTGGGCTCCAAGTCAATATAAAATTCATATATTTCAAGAATGACGTCAGAGAATATCCACTCCAATCTAGGAGTTCATTAATCTGATGTTCTTCAATTCCTAATAATGTCCTTTTTTCTTGCAAGAATGCTCCTAAGCGAGGAATGAATTTTTTAATAATTTGTGCGCGATCAATAGGAGCAGGGACATTTGTATAATCGAATGACCTGCAAAGAAAGTGTAATACCTTTGAAGCCATTACATTTGTCCAACCTAATTCATCTATCAGCCATGCCCAGGAATTATTTATTGACATATTAGCGGCAATATCCTTTTTACATTTCGTTAAACACTCATCTATTGTTCTAATATCCTTATTAAAAATTTTCTCAACTGTCTTATTCATTTTACCCCAGTTTATTGTCAAAATCAATCCTTCCAGAAATAAATCATCTTGAAAGCATTTGATAATGTTTGCAGGTGAACAAACAACCAATTCAGGAGGAAAATTTCTACTTAGTGTAAAATTCTTCCATAAATTAGTATTTATCAAATCTCCAGGATATTGATTAGGATTTGCATCAGCCAAGTCAACAGAAATTTTTCCCGCGATAGTTGTAATCTGTTCATTTATAGTCCAATTCATTGGAATAATAGCTCCTTTTTTAACTTTTTACTTTTTTATTAATTTTCTCTATCACCAACCTCATCCGCTCACTCGCCACGGCATTCGCGGAGTGCACTCTCATTTTCTCCGGTGGTATGAACCCATGCACAAATACCTGCTCCTCCAGCCAAACGCATACCGAGTAGCCATCGCGTTCTGGTTTTCCGTCGTCATTTTTCAGTCCTAAATCATTATCTAATGAAAGTGCTTTTACCCTTCCGGTTTTAAGCAGTTCAATTGTTTCTTCCGGCGTTTCGGTTAGGTACCAGGTTTCATCATAAGCAGGTCTTTCATCATCAAGATATACTTTCAAGGGGCTGTCAGAAGCAAGCAAAGCCGGGTTATTGTAAAAAGATATAATTCTCTTGACGGGTTTTTCAAGGTCTTTTCGAAGCTCTTTATCAGCACTATCGATTTCGATTTCCGGATATACAAATCCCCCCTCTTTTACTTTTGTTTTTATCAGATTCAGCAATTCCTTGCATGCCAGAAATTCAGATTCATTGTTGCAGGTTAGTTTTACCCGTAATTCTGTTAAAGGTGAGTTTAATAATTCAGCAGCATGGTCCAAAGAAATAGCTCTTGTCCATCCTTCGGGAGTTAAGGAATTTGTATCAACAGCAAAATGTAAACGCATTATAATTTTTCTTTCCTGGAGTTCTTTTACCGGCGGGCGTAAATTCACCCCATTATTTTTATATGGTTAAAATTAAACAAATTATCACCTAAACGCAAATACTACCGGATTCATGGTTTAGGAATTTCTTCGTATTTTTCCCTCATTCCTTTAACAATTGTTTCCGGCGGGTAAAAATATGAAACAGCTTCTTTTGTTTTTGGTTCTTGTTCAGGTTGCTTTTCCGCAATGGGTTACGCAGCAACTGCCGACTCAAGGCAAGGTGATTCTGGGGGTGAGTATGCTCTCTGTAGATTTTGCAGCAGTAGGCGGCTGGGGGTTTGGCCCATTCGGCGATATTTCGGGAAGAGCATATTATACCACAAATGGAGGTGCAGTATGGAATACCTCCACACTTCCTGACTCTGCCCGTGTTATTGTTGATATCGGAAGAATTTATCCCTGGGGCGGGTTAATTGCTTCCGGGGCACGTAACCTTACTACTTCTAAGAACCCTCCAATTGATGTTTTCCACGAGTTAAAAGAAGCACAGAGCAGAGGTGATTATCACGCAATGCAGGAGCTTAAAATCGGCAAATTTCCTCAGCAAAATGAACAATACGAAGGTACGATTCTTAAAAGTACTGATTTCGGTGCAACATGGCAGTTTTTCGGGGATCTGCCGGACTCAGTAACCTACCTTAAAAAAATGGTGACAGGAACTGACAGTCACAATTACAACAACATAATCTATGTATGTGCCTCTATGAACGGCGGAGACCGTATTATTGCCTCAACTGATACCGGCAAAACCTGGCAGATAAGCAGTCCCTTTATTCCCGGATTAACTCTTAACGATGTTACCATGACCGGATGGGGAATCGTCTTTGCCGCCGGTTATATTGCTGATGCAACCTCTTCGAATGGTGTAGTGCTCAACAGAGATGAAAATGGTATCTGGAAAACATATTACTTTGCAGAGGTTTCCTTCTTTTCTACCGTAGCTTCTACCATGTTCGGAGAGATATTGGCAGGAGGGCAGGACCGCAGCCCGAATATTCCGAATGCGGTTATATATGGCAGCCGTTATGTCAATCCTGATTCCATCGCATGGATACCCATGAATTTTAACGGTGCGGGCAAAGTTATTAACCGGATAAAATTTTATTTCTACCCCTGGTCTGCAATGTCAATTATCCTTGCTGATACCCTTACCGCCTCCGGCTTTAAACCACTTATTATAAAAAACACTCCCGATGTTTACGGCTGGATGACCGATAAATATTTTTCTGATAGCAGTGTGCTTTTTCTTGATGATGCTGACCTCTATACCTATCAGGATGGCCTTGTTGGAGGCATGGGTGCAAGCAGCGGACTGGTACTTTACAACCACAACCTTCAGCTTCCGGTTGAGCTCACATCATTCACCGCATCACAAACCGGCAATACATTGCAGCTCAGATGGAGCACCGCATCAGAGACCAACAACCACGGGTTTGAAATTGAACGAAGCACTGACAATCAACAGTTTTACAGCATCGGTTTTGTAAAGGGTGCGGGTTCAACTCAAGAGCCGCAGGAGTATATATATACCGATTCCCCTGATAAACCCGGTACCTATTACTACAGATTAAAGCAGACTGATCTTGATGGTTCGTATAAATACAGTGATATAGTCACTTCAGAATTCACCGGAAATATACAAGAGTATATACTCGAGCAGAACTATCCAAACCCTTTTAATCCTTCAACCAGAATAAAATTTTCCATACCACAGCAGACTGATAATACGTCGCAGTTGGTTACCCTGACTGTATATGATATCCTTGGCAAAGAAATTGAGGTACTCATAAATGAAGAGAAACCAGCCGGTACGTATGAGGTTGATTTTACTGCAAAGTCCGCCTCCCTTAGCGCAGGAGTTTATGTTTACCGCCTGAGAGCAGGAGCCTTTTCTGAAACAAAGACGATGATTCTATTGAAGTGATTAGGATGAAGAGTTAAACCTCTGCTCAAAAAATCATGGGAATGGCACTCGTAAACTTTCATGATTGGAGTGGTTTTTGAGTCTGCACGCTGACTTTTTCAGGAGGCCCTGATTATGAAAAAATGCCATAAATGAGCTTGAAAGAGCTGTTTAATACCGTTTTATAACTCATTTTTGCATAAAAAGTGCAAATAATGTGTTGAAAAGGCTTCTAACAAGAATTTCAGGTCGAGTTTGTTTGGGTAGTAGTTGTCCTACCCAAATTCTCAATTATGATTATTCCTCATTTGACCGGGATTTACGCACACATCAAATACGTCTCAATAAAAAACATGAAATTGTCTCCGGCAAGCAATGTAACATGATAAATTCAGAAATTAGTAATTTTGTACTATTCATTCAGTAATTGTTTCTGTGGGTTAGAGTATGAAACAGCTTCTTTTAGTTTTGGTTCTTGTACAGGTTGCTTTTCCGCAATGGGTTACGCAACCACTGCCAACTCAAAGTGAGGTAATTCTTGGCTTAAGTCTGTTTTATAATGGTGATGCCGCCTCCTCGGGGTGGGGCTTAGGTCCAACTGGCAATATTTCAGCAAGAGCATACTATTCCACAAATTTCGGCACCATCTGGAACTCTGCATCCCTGCCCGACTCTGCCCGCAGCATCATTGATCTTCAAAAGACACTGGATGAGGATATTCTCTTCGCATCAGGAGCCAGAAATCTTACGGTAAAACAGAATTCTTTTTTTGATTTACAGGAGGAAATTAAGAATGCAGAATCAAATAGGGATTATCAAAAACTACATGATCTGAGATTAGGAAAATCCTCCTTAAGCATGGAGCAATACAGGGGTGCCTTTTTCAAGAGTACCGATTATGGCGCCACCTGGAACTACTTTGGCACAATACCTGACTCTATTACTTATCTTAAAAGGATGGCTGCTCATTTTGCTTTTGTTTCTTTCTACATTTGTGCTTCAATGCCAGGTGGTGACAGGATGATTGTTTCATTAGATACCGGAAAAACCTGGCAATTCAGCACACCTTTTATTCCTGGCTTGACTCTGAATGATGTGGCAGTTGATGCAGGTCGTAATGTTTTTGCAGCGGGGCAAATCAGCAGTGACACCTCAGGCCCAATAGGAGTATTGCTTGTTAAACCATTTCTTAATCCCGACTGGAGGGTTTCTCAAATTGTAGGGACAACCACTTTTACCACTATTGATTGTAATTCTGATGGACTGGCTGTTGCGGGCGGATTAACATCTTCCCTTGATGTTCCAAACTCTGTCGTGTATTATTCACTGGGTTGGGGGGCAATATTTAATAAAGCGGATTTCAACGGCAACGGACTTGTTATTAACCGCATTAAATGTATCTTTGAACCATATACAGCAATGTCAATTATCCTTGCCGATACCCTGACCTCCTCCGGCTTTATACCTCTTATTATGAAAAACACTCCCGACTTTGGCGATTGGGTAACATCTCACTACTTTTTAGAAGGAAATACGCTCCGGCTCTATGAAGCCGAACTATTACATCTCCAAAAGATTTTCGTAAGTGGTTCTTCAGCAGAAGGCGGAGTCATATTTTACAACAACAACTTTCAGCTTCCGGTTGAATTGACATCATTCTCAGTCACACAAACCGGCAGCACTATGCAGCTCAAATGGACCACTGCTTCCGAGACCAATAACCACGGGTTTATTGTTGAGAGAAGCACTGACAATCAACAGTTTTACAGCATCGGATTTGTGAAGGGTGCGGGTTCAACTCAAGAGCCGCAGGAGTATATATATACCTATTCCCCTGATGAACCCGGTACCTATTACTACAGATTAAAGCAGACTGACTTTAACGCCACATATAAATACAGCGATGTGATTACCGCAGCATTCTCTGAAAACATTCAAGCGTATATACTTGAGCAGAATTATCCTAACCCCTTTAATCCATCAACCAGAATAAAATTCTCCATCCCGCAGCAGACTGATAATAAGCCGCAGTTGGTTACCCTGACCGTATATGATATCCTTGGCAATGAAATTGCGGTACTAATAAATGAAGAAAAACCATCCGGTACGTATGAGGTTGATTTTACTGCAAAGGACGCCTCCCTTAGCGCAGGAGTTTATGTTTACCGCCTGAGATCAGGAGCTTTTTCTGAAACAAAGATGATGATACTATTGAAGTGATTTTAGTATGCAAGGAACTTCCCCTCCCGATAATCCGGCTGAATGATTCTTTAAATGGAGATGAGGAAATGTTTTATCAGGATTGGTCTTTAAGTGAATTTATTATCAATTGAAGTGCAGAGGCATTGTTTACGAAAATCCACATTTCCGAACTTTCCGAACCATACCAGCCACTTAAGTTGTTGATTTATAGTAAGTTAGCAAAACAGCCGGTTCACCTGGTTCGGAAATTCTGTCTGATACAAAGGTATGTGCGAATGTATTTTCTTTCATCATTTTCTACTATCGCTCAGAGGCACTTCGAGTTCGACTCCGGTAGAAATTATTTCTGCCGCAAACGGATCATCCATTACAAAATCAGATTCACGGAACGGATGCGGTTC
>JADLAF010000095.1 GCA_020848375.1 Ignavibacteriaceae bacterium | reverse complement strand
GAGCAATTTTGGACAAAACTCTTCGATTATAACAATATTCAAACTCAACCCCGTCAATCCCTGTTAATAAATCAATTCTGACAGGGCTCATTCCCAATTGAATTATTTGGTCTTTTTTATTAAAATCATTTACTTCAATTCCCAGATTTCCATAACCGAATTCATCAAGAACTTTAAGCATTGCTTCAGCATTTGCCTTTGCTGAATTTAGAAAAATATCTATATCCCCTGTCTGGCGGGGTCGTGAGTGAAACGCAACAGCATATCCGCCTACAATCAGATATTCAACATTATGCTTTTTTAATAACTCTAAAAAGTGTACGAAGTCTGGCTCTACTCTCATCGTATTCTTGCTGTTTATTAAACAAAATTATATGCTGTTCCCGTAAATCCTGAACCATATATACTCTCTCTTCGGGAGTCAGACTTTTGTAGAATCTGATTTCCTCCTGCTCCGCTTCTTCTCTTGTAAGTTTCTTAACAACTTTTTTCATTTTTAATCGTACTATTTCAGTAATGTTTGCAATTATTTGCTTTCCAGTTTCTTTTCAAGCTCCGCTATTTCCTTTTCAAGAGCTTTAATGCGGTCGGCATAGTCAGGAAGATTTCTGGTGTGCACCTCAAGCCGCTGTGCTAAGCGGTGCTCTTTAGCCGGATAACCAAAGTACATTCCCGGCTTGTCTATTGATCGTGATACCCCCGACTGTGCCAGAATAATAGCGCCGTCGGTTATATGCAGATGATCAGCAATACCAACCTGGGCAGCCACTATACAATTTTTTCCGAGAACGGAACTGCCCGCCACCCCTGATAAAGCAGAGAGCACTGAATTTTCACCGATTTCAGCACCATGAGCAATCTGTACCATATTATCAATTTTCACACCATTGCGGATAATAGTTGACCCCATAGCCGCGCGGTCAATGCAGGTATTGGCCCCGAGCTCAACATCATCCCCGATTACCACGTTGCCTTTTTGCCATACTTTGTTATATACACCTTTTACATCAGGCACAAACCCGAATCCGTCAGAGCCAACAACCACCCCCGGCTGCAGGATAACATTATTTCCGATAATGCACTCTTCACGAATTGATACATTCTGAAAAATCAGAGCGTTACTGCCAATTTTAGTATCACGGCTTATAACCGTGTTATGAAAAATCTTAGAGTTATCCCCTATTTCACAATTCGCTTCAATAACCACGTTTTGACCAATAGCGCAATTCGCGCCAATCTTTGCGGTTGGGTCTATATAAGCTGAAGGAGAAATTCCGGTCAGTTTAAATTCCGGTGCAAAGTAGCGGTTAAGGACCGCGACAAATGAAAGATAAGGATTTTTAACTTCGAGGTAGGTTATCTCCGACCGGCTTTTGGGGAAACCGGGTTTAATAAAAAGAACGGATGCCCGGGTTGTATCATGATATTTGGCATATATATCCCGTTCAAGAAAGGAGAGATCACCGCTCCCCGCGTTTTCAATTTTTGCCAGACGTTGAATAACCGTATCAGCAGTGCCTGTTAAGACTGCACCGGTCAGTTCAGCAGCATCGCCCGCGGTGATCATCAAGAGTTCTCCTTACTTTAATTTCTCAAGCACTTGAGCAGTTATATCATGTTCTTCTTTTGCGTAAAGAATAAGCACCCCTCCGCTGCGGTCAAGAACAAAATCAAGATCAAGTTCTTTTGCAACCGCGGTAATTGCATTAAATACCCTGTTCTGCACCGGTTTCATCAATTCATCCTGTTTGGTGAAAAGTTCGCCATTCGTACCGAATTTTTTCTCGCGGTATTCTACAATTTTCTGCTCCATTTTAACAAGCTCGGCTTCAATCTGCATCCGTGCTTCATCAGTAAGAATCAGACGGCGCTTGTCATAATCATCGTACTTTGTCTTCCACTCTTTCTCAAGAGTCTGCAACTCCGCCTGCCACTCCTGAATAATCTGATCAAGCTGCTGACGAGCATCCTGTGCATCCGGCAGCTTGTCCAGAACTGTGTCTGAATCAACATAGCCAATGGTTATTTGTGCCGAGAGTAATCCTGCCCAAATGAACAGAAACGCGGTTATATATGACAAAGTTTTCATAGGAATACTCCTGTATGGTTAAACTTATTTGCCTCTTTTAAGGCGGTCGAGTACTTTATAAGTAATATCAAACTGCTGATCTGCATAGAGAAGAAGAATTTCACCAGTCTTGTCAAACACAAAGTGCATTCCTTCATCTTTTGCCACAGACTCAATTGCCTTAAAGATTTTTTCTTTTACCGGCTTAAGCAGCTCATCCTGCTTCTTATAGATTTCTCCGGTTCCCTGTCCAAATTTTGAGCGTTTGTATTCTTCTATTACCTGCTGCTGCTGGACAAGTTTCTGCTGTTCTTCCAGCTTCTTGTCTTCCTTCATATTGCCTGACTGCTTCTGATAGTTCTGATATGCCTGCTGCAGATTATAAGTCATGCTGTCTATCTGAGCATTCCACTGTTCAATAAGTGCATCAAGCTGACCCTGGGCTTTAATAGCTTCAGAGAACTGCTTCAGGATGACTTCAGAGTCAACATAGCCGGTTTTCTGGCCTTGTGCGAACAATGATCCCGCTGTAAGCAGAACTGTAAGGAGAACCAGTTTAATTGTGTTTTTCACGAATGAGTTCCTTGTTAGTTATTGTATTTAAATGCTTTACCAAACTGGAAGTGGAAAAGCCACGCCGGGTCTTTTCCGTCAATTGCTTTTCTGTCAAAACCATAACCCATATCAAATCCGATCAGACCAATCGGGTTGATAAGCAGACGCGCGCCAAATCCGATAGAACGCTTCAGGTTGAATATATCCGCGCTGTTAATGTCTTCAAATACATTACCTGCCTCAGCAAAGGTGAGCAGATAAAGTGGAATTGGTTCAAGCGCGACTGCGAACCGGAATTCAGCGGTATATCTTGAATAAACACGTCCGTCTCTTACGTTGCCGTTAATATCTTTCGGGCCAATGCTCCGGTCATCATAACCGCGGAGAGGCACGGTTGCAATAACCAAACCGTTACCACCCATATAGAAAAACTCAAACGGCTGAATGGGTGTGCCTGCTTTAATTTCTTCGAGATAACCGAGATCGGTCACCGTATAGAATGCAAACTTGTTTGAGTTAAACATCCGTTTATACCATTCCAGTTTAAAATTAACTTTATAAAAATCAACACTGCCCGGCAAGAACGGACCGCCTGAAATTTCAGCATCTAACGAAAGTGATGAACCTAACGAAGGAAAAATCGGGTTATCAACATTCTTTCTGTTTAAACCAAATCCAAGCGTAAACTGATTGGTTCTGCCAACCCGGTAGTAGCCGCCTCCGTCAATTACATTATTCCCCTGGAAACGGAAGAAGGTGCTTGCATAAAAATAATCATCCGGCCATCTGAGGCGTCTTCCGAGACGCACTGTTGCACCCGACTGACGCAGGTCATAAATATATTGCTGTCTGGTATCAAAGATATCCGCTCCGATAAGAGTGGGGGAGTCCATCAGCCAGGGTTCCGTGAAACCGAGCGAAAAAGTACGATATATACTGCCCACACCGAACTGCCAGTTAAAGCTGAGAATCTGACCCCCACCCAGACTGAAGGGTTCGGCAATTGAAAAGTTCGTTAGTGTTACCCCTACTGCGCCGCTGAAGCCAAAACTTCCGCTGTAACCAACTGATGCATTTAGATAATCGCTGGACTTTTCTTCAACTTTGAAAGCAACATTTACCGTACTGTCATTGGCCAGGTTATAGTCAACACCTTCCTGATAAATCTTTTCAACATTAAAATACTGTAGATTCGCTAACTGCTGCAAACTGCGGAGCATCATTGCCCGGTTAAAGAAGTCTCCCGGCACGGTATAGAGTTCACGTCTGATAACTTTATCTTTGGTTTTATCATTCCCGGTGATGTCAACCCTGCCAACCTTAAACTGATTGCGTTCGCTTACCTGAATGAGAATATCTATCGAATCAGCGCCGACCTTTGTTTCAGTTGTGCGCAGATTAAAGGTCAGATAACCGTTATCAAGATAGAGTGACGCGATGTCATTCTGCTTTTCGTTCTGGCGCAGATTCTGGTTGAAACGTTCTAAGTCGTATATATCCCCTGGTTTAAATGCGAGTCGCTCATTAAGCACTTCGGTTGTATAAATTTTATTCCCCTCCCAGGTAATGTTGCGGATTTTATACTGCGGTCCTTCATAGACAAGAATCAGCACTTCCACATCTTTTTTATCATCGGAATAGCTTATGCTGTCACCGAGAACTTCCGCATCCCTGAAACCGTTCCGCTGATAGAACTGGAGTATTTTGGTTTTATCCTCTTCATACTTCTTTTTGTCAAAACGGGAGAGCGACCAGAATTTCCACCACTTCGCTTCCGTGGTTTCTTCAAGCTCTGATTTCAGGTCATCATCAGGGAAGAAATCATTCCCTTCAAAAGCAATCTTTCTGACCGTGCTACGGCTGTTTTCATCAACCACTATCATAAGCAGTTTTCTGTCTTTGATTCTTTCAATCAGATTTGAGTAGGTAATATCATCCTTGTCATATTCAACAGGATATTCCTCTGACAGATCTGCATCATTCCGCCAGGTCACAGTTATATAGCTGCTTGATGTGTCGGCTGCAAAGTAGCTGAAATACTTTGTGGTAAACTGAGCATTAAAATAACCGTCTTCTTCATAATAGGCGGCAAGTCGCAGTTTAAGACGTTCAACTTCCTGAGGTTTAAGTATCTGTCCCCGGATGAAAGTCACTTTAGTCTGAAGCTCATCTTCGTCAAAATGATCATACCCGTCAAAGGCAACTTTTTCAATACGGGGGTATTCATCAACTGTAATTACCAGAAAGACACCGTCTCCGACTTCTTTCTCAACCAGAATCTTAATATCACTGAAGATATTCAGAGACCAGAGCTGTTTGATTGCATTAAGAGTCTGATCTCCGGGAACGCGAATTTCATCACCAACGCGGAGTCCGGTATTGGCAAGAATCGTTTTTGCATCCGCGCTTTTGTTCCCCTGAACTGAGACCCCCAGTATCTTATATACTTTCTGAGCGTTTGTTTCTGCCAGACCAAATATCAGCAGCATTATCAGAAACAGTGCACTTTTCGAAAAGTTAAAAAACATTCAATTCCTTTTGATTTCTTTCTGTAACTGCTCGCTTACTTTGCCGAACCTTCTTTCTCGTTTCTGAAAATCGAGAATGGCCTCAATAAAATTCTTTTTTCTGAATTCAGGCCAGTAAGTATTGCATATATATATCTCAGAATACGCAATCTGCCAGAGGAGAAAGTTGCTTACCCTGAACTCACCGCTGGTGCGGATGAGAAGCTCAGGATCAGGCATTCCCTTTGTTGTCAGATAGGAAGAAAAAAGCTCGTCACTGATCTGCCCGGGTGTTATGATACCCGATGATGCATCAGAGGCGATTTTTCTTACTGCTTCGATGATTTCCCATCTGCCGCTGTAACTGAGCGCGAGATTAAGGTTGAGCCGGCTGTTACCGGCAGTCCGCTCAATGGCATCGGAAAATTCTTCCTGTACCTTTTCGGGCAGCATATTGAAATCGCCGATAGTATTAAGACGGACATTATTCTTGTGAAGTTCATTAATTTCTTTTCTCAGAGTACGGACAAGAAGAGTCATCAGCGTGGAGACTTCATCTTTCGGGCGCTTCCAGTTTTCAGTGGAAAAGGTATAGAGAGTAAGATATTTAACCCCGATCTCAGCAGCTACTTCAACAATTTCCCTCACCGAATCAACTCCGGCACGATGCCCGGCGATCCGCGGAAGACCCTTGCTCTTAGCCCATCTTCCATTCCCGTCCATTATAATTGCTATATGTTCAGGAATAACCGCGCCCTGCGGTAATCCGTAGCTGTCTTGTTCTGCTATTTCGCTTTTCATTATCTGGTTATTGGAACCGGCTGCTGGTAATTTGCCAAAATACTCTAATCAAACTTTTAAATTACGGAACTTCGGCTAATTTTTGAAGGGAAAAAAGCCCCCCGAAAAACCGCTTTCTTTAGTAAAAACAGCTTTTTCGGGAGATCGGGGTAAGAGGAGAGCCCGCCAGATGTGGAGATTTCTGACGGGCCGGGGTATGTGAAGTTTAGTTAATAAACGCTTTTGTGCGCTGACTTTCTTCTGAAAACAGACTCGGAAGCTGGGTGGAAGTATAAACATGAATTCGGATGTTCTTCCGTGACTCATCACTTACGGCAGAAATCGCCTTACGGAGCTCATTCAGCCGGTCAGCAGGTACTGAAAGATACAGTGGTACCGGACGATAGGTGTACTTCGTTTTCCTTCCTGCCAGAATCTCAACCTTTTCAGTGAATTCCTTTGTGAAATTATCATCGGAATCCACAATCAATCCAATCAGATAGTCTTTTCCTTTTTTGCCAATAAGATCAACATCATAACCGGCAACTTTTGGGGGATCAGAAAGATATTTTCCGAACTTCCTTTGCGTTATGATATATCCTTTGGTCATCAGATGCCAGGCCAGGTCATCTATTCTGTCTTTCCTGGGTACAGAAAAAACCACTCTGAAACGGTCTTTTATATTGTTCATAATTCACCTCACCTTTTTCAAATATACGTGCCTGTGTAGAGTGGAAGTGCCGGAGCAAATCCCTTCCTGAGGACACGCAGATTGCTGATTTTAATAAACTCAAATTTTCTCACCGAAACTGTACCGCTCACCTTGCCATAAACCACTTTGTGACCGAACCTGTCCATTGCCAGAAAGTAGGGTTCAATTTCTATCATAGCATCATCATAGAAGAAGGTGACTTTTCTTCTTTTTTCAATCGCTTCTGAGAATATTAGTGATTTCATTTTCTCTTTTTCTCCTTCAATTCAGACAGCGGGTTACGCCGGTAACCTTGCCGATAAGTGTAAAATTACTGTTCTGACTGATCACAATTGGTTCATACTTTTCATTTGCGGGCAGGAGGATAATCTGATTGTTTTTTCTCAGATAAGTTTTTACAGTAACCTCGCCGTCAATCTGGGCTACAACGATGTCACCGTTTGAGGCAAAAATCTGCTTGTGAACTACCACTATATCCCCCTCAAAGATTCCGGCGTTAATCATACTGTCGCCTTTTACTTTAAGCGCAAAGCTGTCTTTTCTTTCCCGCAGCATAGAGGGGTCAACTACCACTGAACCCTCAATGTTGTCATAGTGCATAATCGGGAAACCGGCAGCAACACGACCCAGCAGAGGCAGTGCAAAAGGATTATCGGCTTCTTTCTCAGAGGTCAGACCTTCATCGCTAAGTACCAGCCAACCTTTTTCAGTAATTGAAAGAGCCCTGCTTGAGTTACTCTCCTTGGAAAGAAAGTTTTTGGTGACAAGTTTCTCAAGATGTCCCGCAACACCATTTGTTGAAGAAATCCCGAAATGAGCGGCAATATCCCGCAGTGATGGGGGATAACCATTTTCCTGACCGAATTCTGCAATGAACTGGAGGATTTCTTTCTGACGATCTGTTATTTCTTGTTTCATACTTATAGTGATAATTTGTTCACCACTAAATTAGTGAACAGATGTACACCTGTCAAGTCTTTTTTTAATAATTTTTTACTTTTTTTTGAGGGGGGGGGTTGGTGGACACTTGTTCAGCCGGGAGGGTAAAAAAAAAACGGAGACTCAACCAAAGGGCAAGTCTCCGTATCTGAATAATCAGTTTTAAGCTATTTCCAGCTCTTGGCTATCGAAAAGAGCTTTTTTCCTATTTCGTTATTTTCGTAAACACCTCTGAAAAGCTCACTCCCCGGTCCTTTAGCCCAAACACCGACAACTCCGGCCGAGTGTCCTTTTGTGGTGTATTTGTATGCTATCGGCTGGGTTTTGTCATCTGGATGAACCAGAGACATTCCCCCGGTCTCATGATCAGCCGTTACAATAAGCAGGGTATTCCCATCCTTTTCGATAAAGTCGAGCACCCGGTGAACCAGATTAGCGAACTCCTCCATTTCAGTTTTCAGATGAGTGCCGTCATTATTATGACCGGCATAGTCTATCTGCGAACTTTCAACCATCAGGACGTATCCGTTTTTATTCTGCTTTAACTGCCCGATTGCCGTCATGGCCAGATCACCAAGCGTAAATGGTCTTGTACCGGCTTTGGAAATCGCGCTTGTGTCAAGTAGCATCCACAGCTTTGAATTCGGTTTATATCCGTCCTGTATATATTCAGATGAATATATATAACCTTTATCAGTGAGAGACTGAATCAGATTAAGGCCGTCCGTTCTGACACCCCCCTGATCATTCGGAAGAAAATATTTTCTCCCTCCGCCAATGACCACCTGAAGCGGGGCGTTAACAAGCTGCTGCGCTATTTCCAGATGCTTTTTTCTTGTATCTGTATGTGCAAAAAATACAGCAGGTGTAGCATCGGTAATAGGAGCAGTTGAAACAAGTCCGGCAGCTTTTTTCTTTTGGGTTACTGCATATTCGAATATCGTCTCAAGCGGCTGTTTTAGAGTGTCAACTGCTATGGCCCCATTATAGGTTTTGTGACCTGTTGAGATAGCAGTGCCGCCTGCCGCGGAGTCTGTGATAAGCGCATCGGCCGGGCAGGTGACTGACATTCCAACATCAAAAAACCGTTTAAACGGTGAATTCTGGCGGTTGAAAATTATTTCTGAAGATACCTGATTCAACCCCATACCATCACCAATAATGATGATAATGTTTTTTGGCTTCTTACCCTGCTGGGGCTCTGCGGTAAAACTAAGACCGAGTGAAAGAAGAAGTACTACAAAAATCCGAAAGTGCTTTATGATACAGCAACCTCCTGCTGAACAGGAACAAGCCAGCCATACGGGTCAGTTATTTTACCGCTGTGCATGCCTGTGAGTGTATCAAAAAGTTTGTGTGCTAACTGACCGGGCTCTCCTTTATTGATTATCATCTGACGGTCTTTGTATTTCAATTCACCAACGGATGAGATGATAGCAGCCGTGCCTGTACCAAACACACCTTCAACTTCACCCTTATCAAAACGGGTAACTAATTCATCCAGACTAATAAGGCGTTCGGTAACGTTCATTCCCCAGTCTTTAAGAATATGAAGCACGGACATTCTGGTTATACCGGGTAAAATGCCACCGGTTAGTTTCGGTGTAGCCACTTCATCCTTAAATGTGATGAAGATATTCATGGTTCCTACCTCTTCGATGTACTTCTGTTCAACACCGTCAAGCCAGAGTACCTGAGTGTAACCCTGTTTGCGTGCCATTTCGCTTGCCAGAAGACTTGCTGCATAGTTGCCGGGAGTCTTGCATTCGCCCATCCCTTTACGTACCGCGCGGACGTAATCATCCTGTACTAAAATCTTTACCGGCTTAAATCCTTCCGGGTAATATGCACCAACTGGTGAAAGTAAAATGATAAACTTATAGGATTGGGCCGGCTTTACACCCAGAACAGGATCAAGTCCGAACATGAATGGACGGATATAGAGTGCTTCCCCTTCTTTTCTTGGTATCCACTCTTTTTCGATTGATACTAATTCTTTAAGAGCTTCGGTAACAAAATTTACATCCACTTCAGGCATGCAAAGACGTCTTGCTGAATTGTTAAGACGGACAAAATGCTTATCGGGGCGGAAAAGAACAACATCATTATTTTTATGCCGGAATGCTTTCATCCCTTCAAACAACGCCTGACCGTAATGAATAAACATGGTTGCAGGATGAACTGACATTTCAGAAAGGGGCTTTATGATAAAATTCTGCCATCCTTTTGAAGGGTTATAATCCATTTCAAAAACATGGTCGGTAAAAATTTGCCCAAAGCCGAGTGGTTCCGGAAGCCGGATTTCACCTGTACGGGTTTTAATTTCATATTTAATAGTGTTCATTAAAAAACCTCATTATTTACATAATCAATGAATACTATTTAAGAAAAAATTGTGTGAAATAAAAGTTAAATCGGCAATAAGAGTTATGCAGTGTTTATGTCATAAACCCTTGATTAATAATGGTTTATGAGGATATTAATTTCTAATGAAGTTATCCGGAATTATATCAGGTACGGAAGAGCCAGAGCTTAAAAACCAATACAAAAAATTCTCAATTAGTTACCCTCAGGGGTTTGTTTTACCTAAAATTGTAAATGGAAACGGCGGATTTTCACTATTATTTTTGGTAATTCAGCCGAAATAATTAATATGGCTGTGCCGGATTTGCAGAATTCTGGCAAGAGGGTCTTCTTTCGACGGGCATTAGTACGTCTGCCCCTCTTTTTAGTTCAGTTGTCAGATGAACTTTTTATCATTAACCAAAGGAGTCGAAGGAATGTTATTCCACCACCAGTTTGTCAGGATTGCCAAGAAATATGAAAAGAAGCTGGCAATAGCTGATCGTACCACCAATGCAAGGGTCCCTTATAAACGGGCGCTCATCGGTTCTCTCATTTTTGCAAAGAAATTCCAGCAGTTTGACCCTGGCTTCCTCGGTATCATGCTGCCGAATTCAGCAGGATCAGTTCTTGCCATACTCGGTACGCTGATGTGCGGAAGAGTGCCGGTGATGATAAACTATTCAACCAAGGCAGACAAAAATTGCGAATACGCACAGAAAAAATGCGCCTTTAAGACCATCATCACTTCCCGTGCGCTTCTAGAGAAAATCAAATGCCCCCATATTGACGGTATGGTTTACCTTGAAGATATCCGGGATGGCATCTCACTTTTTGACAAACTGGGTGCAGCACTCAAAGCAGCAATGCCCGCAGAAGCTATTATCAAAAGCATTCATCAGGGAAGTGAAGATGATAACCTGATGATTCTCTTCACCTCCGGAAGTGAAAAAGATCCGAAAGGCGTTCAACTTACACACAAGAACATAAGCCAGAATTATAACGCACTTATAAAAGCATATACTTTCTCATCCGAAGATATCTTCCTGGCGAATCTCCCTTACTTCCATGTATTCGGGCAGACAGCTAATCTTTGGGTGCCGCTCTCTATGGGCATAACATTAGTTACGTATGCAAACCCACTTGACTTTAAGACAGTCTGCGATATCGTTCGTGAAGAAAAAGTTACCCTGATGGCCGGAACCCCAACCTTCTTCTGGGGTTATCTGCGAGCTTCAAAACCGGGTGATTTTGACACAGTCAGAATTATGCTTTCAGGAGCAGATAAATGTCCGGATGCGCTGCGCGAAGCATTTATGACCAAGCATAACAAAGTGCTGCTTGAAGCTTATGGCGCTACCGAAACTTCACCGGCTATTACTGTTAATACCCACGAGTTTAACAGACCTGGAAGCGTAGGCAGACCTATTGAAGGTGTTAAAGTCCGCATCGAACATTACGAAACCGGCGAAGAGTGTAAGGTAGGCGAGATCGGAAAAATCCTTGTTAAGGGTGACAACGTTATGAAAGGTTATTTCGATGACTTCGAACAAACCTCACTCAGCATACGCCATGGCTGGTATGACACCGGTGATATGGGTTATATGGATGCTGACGGATATATATGGCATGTTGGCCGCCTGAAGCGCTTCCTGAAGATTGGCGGAGAAATGGTATCACTCATCAAAGTTGAAAGCGTGCTCGAAAAACTCCTGCCGCCTGAAACCGAGTGCTGCGTGGTAGAAGTACCCGATCCGATCCGCGGAGCAAGAATAGTAGCAGCAGTTACACAACAGATTGATGAAAAGGACACCATGAAAAAAATGGCCGAACATCTCTCAAATATTGAAATGCCGAGCAGGTTTGTTGTCCTCCCCGAAATGCCAAAACTTGGCAGCGGAAAGATTGACTTCAAGACTATCACCGACAAAGTCCGCGATATGGTTCAGGCAGGGTAAAGTCAGATAACATAATTATCAAAAACCCCGGTTATTGCAGCCGGGGTTTTTTGTTTGGAGCAAAACTTCAATGAATATACTGAAAAAATGAAAACAGAAATTTTGATAGAAGATAAATTATTAAAAGAAGCCCTGAAGGCCTCAGGTCAGAAAGATATAACCAACGCGGTAAAAGAGGCACTTGAGTTATATATATCATTGAAAAAGCAAGGTAAAATTAGAAAACTAAGAGGCAAACTGAAATGGGAGGGTGATCTTTCTGAGATGAGGTCACAAAAACAAACCGAGAACGAATAAGAAAAAATATAGTAAACTTCGCGTGACATAGGGGGACGATGAGGACATTGGGCTAAAGAGAAACAACAATGACTGCCTCAGAAGACTCCGCGGAACTTGGCGCGGACTTTGCTAACTCTGCGTTAAAAAAAGGGTGGCATATATATAAAAAAGATTCTCAACCCACCAAGTTGAGCTGCGTAGCTGCGACCCATTAATAATATTTATACGGCTGCACTTTTACTTCCCTGAGACGCTGCAATCGCAGAAGTCTTACAATATATACAACTTTCTCCTAAGCGATTGCAGCGTCTTAACACAAAAATTGGAATAAATTCTTCAGTAGAGACGATGCAAACACCATTTAAATTTTCATAACCGCGGTGCCCTGTGTTTGCATCGTCTTATCGTGACAACTGTAATCCCATTTTTTATCTTAGTCATGCTCCACTTTACTACTCTGAGACGCTGCAATCGCAGGAGACTTACGATATATACAACATTCCCTTAAGCGATTGCAGCGTCTTTACACAAAAATTGGAATAAATTCTTCAGTAGAGACGATGCAAACACCATTTAAATTTTCATAACCGCGGTGTCCTGTGTTTGCATCGTCTCATCGTGACAACTGCAATCCCGTATTTTACCCGAAACTTAACCCTTTTGTACCGCCCTGAGACGCTGCAATCGCAGAAGTCATACGATATATATAACATCCCCTTAAGCGATTGCAACGTCTCTACACAAAAATTGGAATAATCCCGATGCCTTGTGTTTTCATCGTCTCATCGTGACAACCGCTATACCATATTTAACCTTTAGTCATGCCACTCCTTTTCCTACCCTGAGACGCTGCAATCGCAGGAGACTTACGACATATACAACATTCCCCCTTAAGCGATTGAAGCGTCTTTACAAAAAACTTATATTTCGGTCAATTACAATAACAGTTCTTGTCGTTATTTTATCAGCAGCATCTTGCCCGTCTCTCTGTTAATTTTACCGGTTTCCCTGCCTTTGGTTTCAAGCATATAAAAATATGCTCCGCTGGCAAGGTCACTCATGGTTCCTTTTTCTTTCGGGTTAAATAAATACCGGTACTCTCCCGGCTGCTGCTCTTCGTTCACCCTCAGGTCATAGAGTTCCCCTTTAAGCGTGTATATATACAGCTTTACATAACTCCGCTCCGCAAGACGATATACTATGGTTGTGGTTGGATTAAAAGGATTCGGGTAATTACCAGCCAGACCGCTTTGCTCAGGGGTTATCCGTTCGGTTTGTTCTTCAACTGAGGTCATTACAAGTGTCAAAGTATTGCTCAGTGCAGACTCATTGCCAATACTGTCCCTTGCGCTTATTCTGTAATAGTACACTCGCCCTGAATCCGGAAGAGGGAGGGTAAAGGTTGTATCCTGAGTTTGCCCGACTATTAGACTATCAGCCATACTAAAATCGGCGGAGGTAGTATCTGCATAAATCCGGTAATCTGTTAAATCCCGTTCCTGGTTTTTTCTCCAGAAGAGCATAACCGATGTTCTTGTTCTGTTGAAAGAAACCATTACCGGTGGCAGAGGCGGCCGGTCTTCATATT
>JADLAF010000094.1 GCA_020848375.1 Ignavibacteriaceae bacterium | reverse complement strand
GTAAATTGGAAGAAAACCATTTATTCAAACAAACAAATCCGGCTCCGGAGGAGTTGAAAATTGGTAGAAAACAGCAAACGCGAACACCCTCACCCCGACTCCGGAGAAGTCGTAAATTGGAAGAAAATTACCTCACTGCATATATATCTCACCAACTTCTTTCGCCCTTCACCTGAATTGCGCCATGAAACTTTCAACAAACATAAACTCTGATCTGCGACAAGCACTGCTTCATCTGAACAAAGGAGGAATGATTTCCTATATTCAAACCACACCATCTGCTTATCCTGATCTTATTAAACTTGCCCTTGCGGATGAACCACGCTATTCATGGCGTGCTGCTTGGCTGCTTTGGATCGTGATGGAAATTAATGACAAACGGCTCAGACGGCATCTTCCTAAAATCGCCGGCATCCTCCCTGAAAGAAATGAAAGCCATCAGCGGGAACTGATGATTATCCTGCAGAAAATGGAACTACCTGATACACTCGCTGCCCCGGTTTTTGACTTTTGCATTACCGCCTGGAATAATCCTTCGGCTGCTCTTTCTATGAGATATAATGCACTCAAACTGATTTCAAGAATAACTGATTCTTATCCTGAATTGCAGACGGAACTTTCCGCACTTGCAGCAGACGAAGTAAAATCCTCGCTCCCCAAATCACTAAGGCGATGCGCTGATAAGCTACTTCTGCAACGGACTCAGAATGAATAATCATCAATCCTTAAAAACAAAAAAGCCGGACATATATATATCCGGCTTTTTCTTAGAGATTCGATTTCGCGTTATTCGCGGACAACCCATACTTTAATGGTTGCTGCCACCTGAGAGTGAAGACGAATGTTCACATCAAAGATACCGAGTGTTTTTATGGGTTCAGCTAGTTCGATCTTTCTCTTGTCAAGATCAAAACCTTTTTCTTTTAATGCATCGCCTATCATCTGTGAGGTAACTGATCCGAAGATTTTATCTTCTTCACCAACCTGAACAGGAATGCTTATCTGAACTTTTTCGAGTTCAGATGCAATCTTCTGAGCCGCATTTACTTCTTTCTGAAGCCGCTTGTCATAGATTTTCTTTTCATCCGCCAGTGCTTTCATCTTACCGGGAAGTGCGGGGTATGCATAATTTCTTGGGATAAGATAATTCATTGCATAACCTTCTTTTACCTCGATGGTTTCACCGATTTTGCCGAGTTTATCAACGTTGGCTCTTAATATAACTTTCATTGTTTTCCTCGCTTATCTTACGGTGTCAGCAACAAACGGAAGCAACGCCAAATGACGAGCGCGTTTGATGGCGGTGGTTAATTCTCTGTGATAGATAGCTTTGGTACCGGTTATTCTTTTCGGAATAATCTTTCCCTGCTCTCCGACGAACTTCTGCAGAAGCTTTACATCTTTGTAATCAATGTACTGCACTTTTGCTTCAGTGAAGCGGCAGTTTTTTTTGGTTTTCATTAACATGGTTTTTACTCCTAAATTTTCTTGTTATTCAATAAAGCTGATTCCTCACTGGTGAGGAATTTATCGAAAGTATCTTCGGTGAAATCCTGAACTGCATCTTCATCAATAAAAACGCCACTGTCATCATCGCAAACGCACTCACCCTCTCCGTTTTTCACTTTACGGTTGAGGAACTGAATGCGGCGTGCTTTGATTTCAACAATTGATCTGCAAGATCCGTCATCTGCTCTCCAGGTACGGCTTTGCAGTTCACCATCAACAAGAATCGCAGAACCTTTTCTGAGGCGGTCTCTGCAGCTCTCGGCCAGTTTATTCCATGCTACAATCCCAACAAAACAGACATCTTCCTGCCATTGATTTCCACTGTCCTTAAACTTCCGGTTTGAGGCAATCGTGAAATTTACAACAGGGGTGCCGTTGGTTGTGCTGCGATACATGGGATCCTTCGTAAGGTTACCTGCCATGATGACGTAATTGATCTCGGGCATTTTCAGATCAGCCATGGTTCACACTCCTGACATTCGATACTGATATGATTTCTGCTTATTCGGCAGAAGGTTTTTCATCTTCAGGTGCTTCCGGAACCAGTGTTTCTTCTTCAACAGCAGAAACTTCTGGTTCAGCAACTACTTCCGCCTGGCTAACCATCGCGGCGGCATCCTGAGCTCTTCTTGACTGTGCATCATCAAGATACGCTATTGCATACTTGTCCAATTTAACAGTCAGGAAGCGTACGACCTGTTCGTCAAGACGGTAAATTCTTTCCAGTTGTGAAATCAGCTCTGTCGGAGCGCTGAATCTATAAACAGCGTAATAACCGATTTTGCTTTTGTTTATCTGATAGGCAAGCCGTTTGCGGCCCCAGCGGTCCAGATCTACGATCGTTCCGCCGTGATTCTCGATGAAGTCCTTTACCTTAGTAACAAGAGCTTCAATCTGATCATCTTCAAGAGCAGCATTAATTATAATGGTGCTCTCATACTGATGGATTCTCATGTGTTTTATCCCTTCGGACGTTTAGGCCCTTCCCGTGAAGGAAGAGCAGGGTTTATATATATTATTTGTTAGTTTTAAGTTTCTTATCTGATAAGCGGTGCAAGCACGAGCGCAACAACAGACATCAGCTTGAGCAGAATGTTCAGAGACGGTCCTGATGTATCCTTAAACGGATCACCAACGGTATCACCAACTACTGCTGCTTTGTGAGCATCTGAACCTTTGTAGTATTTAACGCCGTTTACTTCAACGCCTTCTTCAAACATTTTCTTTGCGTTATCCCAGGCGCCTCCTGCATTTGCCTGGAAGATAGCCATAAGAACGCCTGACACGGTAACACCCGCTATCAGACCGCCAAGCATTTCCTTACCGCCGCCAAAGCCGACAATAACCGGCACCACTACTGCAAGGAGACCAGGTGCAACCATCTGACGAATAGCTGATTTAGTTGAAATCTCAACGCACTCGCCATATTTCGCTTTACCGTCTGCCTGGTCAAATGTGTCACGGTCTTGCTGTGACCATTCACTTTTTTCTTTGCCGTCATTTTTTCTCATAACGTCAAGAGCTGCTGCAAGTTCAGGAATGCTCTTGAACTGTCTTCTAACTTCTTCGATCATCGCCATAGCAGCTTTGCCAACTGCCTGCATCGCGAGTGCTGAGAAGAAGAACGGTATCATACCGCCAATGAGAAGCCCCCCCATAACAACTGCTTTTGATATATCAATTTGCTTTAAGTCTGCTGCATGCATGAATGCACCAAAAAGCGCAAGCGCTGTAAGAGCGGCTGATCCGATCGCAAATCCTTTTCCGATAGCTGCAGTAGTGTTGCCGACTGAATCTAATTTATCTGTTCTGTTACGAACTTCTTTCGGAAGCTCAGCCATTTCAGCAATGCCGCCGGCATTATCAGAAATTGGTCCGTAAGCATCAACAGCAAGCTGAATACCCAGGTTTGAAAGCATACCAACCGCTGAGATAGCAATACCATAAAGACCGCCAAAATGGAACGCAACAATGATTGCCGCTGCGATAATGATCACCGGAAGCGCGGTCGAAATCATACCGACACTGAGACCTGCTATAATGTTTGTCGCGGAACCGGTTACTGACTGCTGTGCAATCATCTTAACCGGTGCTTTACCTGAACCGGTATAATACTCAGTGATAATTCCGATAAGCACTCCTGCAACAAGACCAACTGCAGTTGCAATAAAAATTCCTGTTGCGGTAAATACTTTTGCGCCTTCTGCTGCATAAAGTGGATCAGTAAAGCTCCAGGTTTCAGGCAGCACATTAGTAATTATAAAATAAAGCGCACCAATCATGATGGCTGATGAACCAAACTCACCGAGGTTAAGAGCAACCTGAGGATTGCCACCTTCTTTTGTTTTAACAAAGAAGGTCCCGATGATTGAAACCAGAATACCAACCGATGAAATGATTATAGGAAGCATTACGGCAGAAAGACCGTTATATCCGTCTGACTGAAATTCAGGAAGTACCATAAATGCCGCGCCGAGCACCATTGTACCGATGATCGCGCCGACATAAGATTCAAAAAGGTCCGCACCCATACCGGCAACGTCACCAACGTTATCACCAACGTTATCAGCAATGGTAGCCGGATTAAGCGGATGATCTTCAGGAATACCGGCTTCAACTTTACCCACAAGATCAGCTCCCACATCCGCAGCTTTTGTATATATACCGCCGCCTACTCTTGCAAACAGCGCTATTGATGAAGCACCAAAAGAAAATCCGGTAACAATGGTAAGTACACGGTCAACAGCGTGAACATCTGCCATACCAAAAATTCTGGAATACACAAAAAGCAGAGTTCCGAGAGCAAGGATGCCAAGACCAACAACACCCAGACCCATGATGGAGCCGCCGGAGAAAGCTATATTAAGCGCTTCAGCCATTCCTTTACGGGCAGCGTTTGTGGTTCTTACATTTGCTTTGGTAGCTGCTTTCATTCCGATAAATCCGGCAAGCGCTGAAGAAAACGCACCGGTAACAAATGAAACCGCGATAAGCCAGTGTGAGTTTTCGTTACTTGCACTGAAGCCAAGAAGCAGGGCCACCGCAATAACGAACCAGATTAAAACTTTGTATTCTGCCTTCAGGAACGCCATTGCCCCCTCGGCTATATGACCTGCAATCTTTTGCATTCTTTCAGTACCCGGATCCTGCTTTACGACCCAACTGTATTTGTACCATGTGTAAAGCAAAGCAAGCAATCCGAACACCGGATTTAAAAGAAAGCTATTCTCCATTAAATGTCTCCTGATTCCTCTTGAGAATCGTGTTTTGTGTTTGGATTATCCGTTTGAGCGGATAACTTTTTTTGTTGATTATTAAGTGTACTATTCAGATTTAAGGCGCCTCTGATGCCTCTTTCCAGAAATTCCAGAACCAGTCCGGCGCAAAAAATAAAAATCCCCTTCATCCTCTCTGACTCATCAGGGGTGAAAGGAGAAAGAACAAAACCATGAACGGGCTCACCGATTGCCGGTTTTCCTATTCCGAGCCGCAAGCGGGGGTAGTTTTTGGTTCCCAGACAAGCGCTTATAGATTTTATGCCGTTATGTCCACCGTCTCCGCCACCGGCTTTTATTCTGTACTCTCCGAGAGGAAGATCCATATCATCATATACAATAAGAATATCCTCAGCCAGAAGTTTGAAGTCATTCAGCAGTCTTTCAACTGCATACCCCGAATGATTCATGTATGTTTCCGGTCTGACAATCAGAAAATCTGATTCGACTCCCCTGCCGGTGTAAAAAAGAAAATCTGAGTTTGCGCCTTGACCGGTGATTTGAATATCCTTAAGGAAGTAATTAAGAAAGAGAAACCCGGCGTTATGCCGGGTCATTTCATACTTCTTCCCCGGATTTCCTAATCCGACAAGAGCTCTCAAAAATTATTCGTCTTTGTCCTTACCTTTTGTAATCACTTCAGGTTCAGTTCTTTCTTCTGTACCTTCAGCAGTTGCTTCCCCTCGCGGAGGAGTAACAGCAACAAGAACTGTATCTTCCGGATGATTAAAGGTAACACCTTCAATCTTAAGATCACGGACGTGAATGGAGTGACCCATTCTCAGATCGCTGATATCAACAGTAATGAATTCAGGAATATTGTCTGAATTAACCGCAATGTTCAGTTTATGCACAAACTCCTGCAACAGACCACCTGCGCGCACACCGGTAGAAGTGCCGGTAAAATGAACCGGGACATCGACGTTAATAGTTGCGCCCGCAACAAGACCGAGTAAATCGAAATGAACGATACGGTCGGTTACAGGATCAAACTGTACCTCTTTCAGAATGCAGTCATGCTTTGCGCCGCCTTCAATATCAAGGGCAACAACGTGCGCCGCGCTGGTGTACACAAGCGGGGACAGATCGTTATTTGCAACTTCTATTGCAACCGGGGCATCTGCCTTTGAGTAATAAATACCCGGAATCTTACCGAGTTTTCTCAGCTCGTTGTTAGCAGACTTCGCCAAATTGGTGCGCAGACGTGCATTCAGTAATACTTTTTCCATCGTTAACTTATTCTCCTTTTAACCTTTATCTACATCAAACAGCGAACTGATTGATTCATTTTTATAAGTTCTAATAATTGCTTCAGCAAACAGTTCTGCCGCTGAAACTACCTGGAATCTGTCGTCCAGTTCATTTTCTGTGTCATGCCGGATAGAATCCGAAATAAATAATTTTTTAATACCGCTTTTCCTGATCCGCTCAATAGCCGGTCCGGAAAGAATAGCATGAGTAACCGCGCCGTAAATATCCCTTGCACCGCGCACCTTTAAAGCATCAATGGCGGCAACAAAAGTGCCTGCTGTGTCAATAAGGTCATCCACCAGGAGGACATCTTTGCCCTCAACCTCTCCGATGATATTAACAACCTCGGCTACATTCTGAACTGGTCTGCGTTTGTCTATAACAACAAGACCAGCATCCAGACGGCGGGCATAAGACCTGGCTATTTTGATTCCTCCGACATCCGGTGAAACAACAGCCAGATTATCACTTAAATCTTTCAGACGGTTTGCGAAGAATGAAGAACCGTACAAATGATCGAATGGAATATCAAAGAAACCCTGAATCTGCGATGCATGCAAATCCATGGTAACAACCCTGTCAGCACCCGCAGTGGTGATAAGGTTTGCTATCAGTTTGGCGGTTATTGCTACCCGGGGCTGATCTTTTCTGTCCTGCCGGGCATAGCCAAAATAGGGTATGACCGCAGTAATGCGCTTGGCGGAAGCACGTTTAGCTGCGTCTATCATTATCAGTAGTTCAAGCAGATTTTCCGCCGGGGTATTCGTGGACTGAATGATAAAAATCTCCGATCCGCGGATATTTTCGCCGAACTTAACCCAGATTTCCCGATCGCTGAACCTCTTGAGTTCCACGGAACCGAGCTCCATACCGATTGATTCAGCAATGCTTTGGGCCAGCTCAGGGTTAGAGGAGCCCGCAAAGACTTTGAAATTATACTTCATGTGAGCCACTCCACCATTAAAAAAAAGATAGACTTCAAATATAGGTAAAAGCCGTTTCTCAGTCAATAAATTTGATTTTTGCATTTTTCTCCTGAAACCATGGGAACAGCCATAATTTGTGGTAAAATGATCTGCGCTACCATCTCGATTCAGGGGGGAAATGTGCCCTTTAAGTTCCCTTTTTTGACTTCAAAAAGAGTTTTCTCCTCATTTTTTATAATTTTTCCCTTTTAATTCATTGTCCTGAGTATTAATTTAGGTGTTCTGTAAAAATTAATTCTCAAGGACTGAAACTATGGCTAGAAAATGTGATCTGACCGGAACCATTCCGATGACCGGAAACCATGTTTCCCATGCACACAATAAGACCAAAAGAAGATTTCTGCCTAATCTCCAGAAGAAAAGAATCTGGGTTTCTGAACTCAACCGTTTTATTACCGTAAAGCTTACTGCAAAAGGAATTAAAACCCTTCAGAAGAACGGGACTGCTCAAATCGCAAAACTCGTTCAGCAGAAGGCAATATCAGCCAGATAAAAAGAGTTTTCTTTTATTAAGAAAATCGCAGAGCTTCCTCTCTGCGATTTTTTTATTTTAAACCTGTCTTATTAAAAATATTATCCGGAGAACCAAAAATTGAGAACTAAAGTTATAGCCGGCAACTGGAAGATGCACAAAGATGTATCCGGCACTATTGATCTAATTACGGGAATAAAAGCAGGTCTTGGTGCCACAACCCCGAACTGCACCGTTATTGTCTGCCCCCCGTTCACTTCGCTCGAAACTGCCTCAACACTTCTTAAGAACAGCCCCATAAAACTCGGTGCGCAAAACATGAATCCGGAGAGCTCAGGTGCATTCACCGGTGAGATTTCCCCTTCAATGCTTAAATCTGTCGGTGCGGAGTATGTTATCCTTGGTCACAGTGAACGGAGAACTCTATTCGGAGAGTCCGATCAGTTTATCAATCAGAAAATTAAAAAAGCACTCGAGGCGGGGCTGCTCCCCATCTTCTGCATAGGTGAAACCCTTCAGGAGCGGGAGTCTGGTGTGACATTTGATATCCTCAAAAGGCAGGTCACACAGGGGCTGAGCGGGATAAGCGAACAGGAACTTGCAAAAATTATTATTGCCTACGAGCCGGTCTGGGCTATCGGAACGGGTAAAACCGCATCACCGGAGCAGGCACAGGAAGTTCATGCATATATACGCGGACTTGCTGCCTCACTCTACTCAACTGCCGCGGCCGAGAAACTTATTATCCAGTACGGCGGAAGTGTTAAGCCGGATAATGCTAAAGAACTGCTCTCACAGAAGGATATTGACGGCGCACTGGTTGGCGGAGCATGCCTGGCAGCAGAGTCATTCCTCGGCATAATTAACGCCTGCTGATATATATACTCAAATAAAAAGCCCGGTTGTTTAACCGGGCTTTTATGTTTTAAACTCTATTCTTTTCGACCTCTCGACTTTGCGTGAAATTTTTTGAGTACAAGTGAGGGCTGTTTCCCGCAGATTTCGCTGATCTTCGCAGAATTTGCAGCAGCCAAATATCTGTTTTCATCGGTGGAACCTGAGGGAGATTAATTGACCTAAGCACCGTAGGTGGGATATATACAACCAGCGATCAATACTGCTTCAGAACAACCTCATCCCCGGCCCTTCTCCTTAAAAAAGGAGAAGGGAGCATTGACTCAATAATCCATCCAATAGGTAAATTTCAGCATGAAGATATTTTCCGGGCGGTCATTAAAGATACTGCTGATGGAACGCCCCATGCGGAAATCGGGAATTTCGGTGAAATCCTGTCGGGACTGAGTCCACACCAGATACAATACTGACCCTGGTAAATATTCCCACCGCATTACTGCATTGCCCCGCAGCGATATATAATTAAAATCATTATTCCACAATTCAATCTGCGGAGCCGGTCCACCGCCGTCAGGATCAGCAATGAATGATTCCTGATCAAACGTCGAACCTCCCTGACCATACACCAGATGTTCATTCGTGCCGGAGAGTTGAAGTTCCTTATAGTTTGTATATTTCCCTGCTGAGGCAAGCGGCTGAATATATGCCTGAAGGGAAAGCGTAGGAGTAAATGTCCAGTTAATCCTGATTCCGGCAGAAAACGTACGCTGCTCAAGTTCGGCAAATATATACCGCCTGCCGTAGGTTCCTGATGCCAGAGGATCTGATACTGCTGTAACATACATATACGGATCATTATTCCACTCCATTTCAGGCGCAAGAGTCATGGAAACATTTGGTGCGGGTGACCACTGCAGCCAGAGAGAAGTGAAGATACTTCTGCTTTTTGCTGTCCAGTAGGTACCGCCTCCCCCCTCATAGACAAAGTCCTTCCTTGAATCAGACCAGCCAAACAGATTTAATGAATAGGAAGCATCGTTAATTGAAAGCGGACCGCCGCGGGTTCTGGTTTTGTTATAGGTCTGCGGGTTATAAGACATATTCCAGTTAATGCCGTAATAATTCATGAACGTCATATTACCCATATTCATAATACCTTCACTGTTTTTCACCCAGCCAAAATCGTGGTTTGAAAAGTACGCAAAGTTTATATTGGCGCTGCGTATATACTCACCCGGTTCAGTCCACCGGTACCCGGAGACGACATGTTTATTGATGATATCTCCGCGGAACATAAAGCCCATGTCGGCCACATCAAACCGCGGATCTACAAAACCAACCTGAGCATTAAAGGTGAAATTTCCTTTTTGTTTATTGACCATATATCTGCCGGCAAACCCGCTTAATGAGGTTGCGGAGGAATCAACCCCCAGGTGCGATGCGTCAGGTCTCTGCAGATAATGAATAAAATTCCGCTGTACTGCAGTTATCCGTTCCTTTTCTCCGCCGATGCGTGAAACTCCCGTCCAGCCAGTGAAGACCCACACTTTATCTTCATCAAGATAGGTCCAGCCGTCAATACCAAGTCCGATCGCGCTTTTATTCATCTCTTTTGTCAATCGTGTATCATCAAATGCACGGTTGGTATATGTTGAAATGAAACCAATTGAGCCGGTTCCGCCATTAATCCCCCGCTCCATTCTAACAAGACCATAGTACGCAAGTGGTTCGATTTCAGCTTCAGTGGTAACGCCGGCTGTATTAAGGCGTGCGAACTCCTTTCCTGTAAGAGCATGAAGTGTTCCGAGTTTCCATTTTTCACCAAGCTGACCGGTGAGTTTTGCAGAGGTTAGAATTCTGGTTCCGACCGGTGAATCATAGTGATCAGCATCCGGAACAGATCCGGCCGGATTTTTACCGATTCGTCTGCTGTAAAAAAACTCAGGCGGGCCAAAATTAAATCCCCAGTAATTATTTGAACCGCCGTATCCAAACGAGTAATAAGAATCACCTTCAACAAAGAAGGGGCGTTTTTCGTTAAAGAACGACTCACCGTCACTCAGATTTATCACCGCAGGGTCAATCTCCACCTGTCCAAAATCAGGATTCACTGACGCATTAAGCGTAAGTCCTGATGCAAGATTCCATTTGATATCCGCACCCAGATCAGGGGTATAGCGTGAGCCGTCATTAAAGGGGTTACCGTCTGCCGATGGTATATATTCAGCTTTACCAGTTATATACGGAATAACTTCAATCTGTTTTTGTGAGGTAATGTTTGACAGACCATGCAGCTCATGGAAACGCGAAACAAATCCGCTTCCGTTTTTGGGTCTGAACACTGCGTAGGACTCTTCATTCCGGCGGGCAATTTCTCTGATAAAGTTGACGCCCCAAACCATCTTTTCACCCCCCTTGAAACGAAGGCGCGAAAATGGAATTTTCATCTCAACCGACCATCCGCCGTTGTGTACAACAGCTTTGCCTTGCCAGACTGCATCCCAGTTGCTTTCATCCCAGTCATCATTATAAAGAGTTCCGTCATAAAGAGTTCCGGCAGCATTCAGACCGAAATAATAACCGGTTCTTTTGTCAAAAAGCGGATCAAGGAAAATGCCGAAACGGTCTGATGATATAAAATTATCTTTCCGTGCAAGACGTTTCACTATTGAGTCGGGCTGTGAGTCCTGAAGAAGAGCTGCTACATATAAGGCCTCAGAATCATATAGGAGATAGACTTCCGTTTGCTCAGAGACAGGAGCTCCTTCAACCGGCTCGCGCTGAAAAAATGATGTATATGGCTCTGCTTTTTTCCACTCCGCTTCATCAGGAATCCCGTCAATAACGGGAGCAGCAGAAACACGGACTGCAAATAATTTCAACTGTCTGAATACTGATGAGTCAGAAATCTGGGCCTGACTGCACATTGTGGTCAATAATAAGAACAATAGTATCATTAACCTCATAAGAGATACCTCGCAATAAAAGAAAAATAAACCCACGACCAGCGAAGCCAGAACACAATCACCTGAGAAGTTCTGCAGCTCACCCTGTTATCTTTTTCCACCGGAGCCCATAAAAACCATACTGCCGGTAAACCTCCCCTTTAACTCGTGCAAAATGTGGGATTCCCCGCTGCCACAAAACAGAATCTACATAAACGGTTCAATCTGCGTTCAAGTGGATGGAAGAATGTAAGAGAATTATGATTATTTTTGTCGGAGCAACTTATTCCAACAAGATAAAACGGACAGACCAATGAAATCCCTCATTCATGAAAAAATAAACCAGGCAGTTTCCATCCTCAACGAAAAAGATACCGACCTCTGGATGATCTTTGCCCGCGAAAGTTCAGTAAACCACGACCCCGCTATGGATATAGTAGTGGGAACCAACTGCACCTGGCAGTCGGCTTTTATGATCAACCGAAACGGTGATACTACTGCCATTGTGGGCTCACTTGAGGTTCCCAATATGACCACAGTCGGCACCTATAAAAATGTTGAAGGTTATCTAAAATCAGTAAAGGAACTGCTCCTTGCTTATCTGCAGAAACATAATCCTAAAAAGATAGCCATTAACTTTTCTAAAAACGCGAATCTGGCGGACGGGCTTACCTACGGACTATATCTGAATCTGCTTGACTATTTGGCAGGAACTGATTTCCCAAGCCGCTTTATTTCCTCAGAAGAAATTGTTGCTGCACTGCGCGGAAGAAAATCAGACTCGGAAGTGAGCAACATAACCGCAGCCATAGAGGTAACTGAAAAAATTTATAACGAACTGACCGGATTCATGAAACCGGGAATGAGTGAAAAAGATGTGGCTGCATTTATCCTTAAGCGGATTGCTGATCATGGTCTTGAAACCGCATGGGAGGTGGATCACTGCCCGGCTGTATATACCGGCCCTGAAACAGCGGGAGCGCACTCAGGCCCAACTGACAGGAAAATTGAGAAAGGGCATATCATTAACACAGACTTCGGTGTAAAAGTGAACGGCTACTGCTCTGACATGCAGAGGACATGGTATGTACTCCGTGATGGTGAGACCACAGCCCCCCCTCAGGTGCAGAAGGGATTTGATGTAATAAAACAGTCAATCAGAAATGCATTCGCCGGGATGAAGCCGGGAGTGCCGGGCTGCGAGATAGATGATCTTGCACGCAATTATATCACATCAAACGGATATGCAGAGTATCAGCATGGACTTGGTCATCAGGTGGGCAGGGCTGTGCATGACGGCGGCGCCGGACTCTTCCCCCGCTGGGAGCGTTACGGCAACACACCTTTCCTCCCTCTGGAGCCGGGACATGTTTTCACCATAGAACCCCGCCTCTTTGTTGAAGGGCACGGAGTGGTTACCGTTGAAGAAATGGTGAATGTTACCGCTGACGGATGCAGATGGCTTTCGCATCCGCAGGAAGAACTCTGGTATATAAAAGGATAAATTATCAGAAAGTCAGTACGGATATACCAGAAGTATTTCCGCACTGACTAAATTTATTTACTGAGGGAAATTATTCTGAATGCGCCGCGAAGGACAATCCCGAATACAACTCCCCCGATAACCAGATCCGGAATCTGAGAGCCGCTCCAATACACAATAACCGCAGCAGCTATCACGCCCATATTAATGATGATGTCATTTGAAGTGAATATCATGCTTGCCTTAATGTGTGCTTCATGACTTTTTGCTTTTTTGAGCAGGACCAGGGATGCCCAGTTACCCGCAAGCGCGAATAATGATACGGTAATCATCATAACATATTCAGGGGCTTCAGACGGCGCAATAAATCTTCGTATTACTTCAAATGCACCAATACATGCCAGCGATAGCTGTATATAGCCGCTGATACCTGCCACTTTCTTTTTGGCAGAGGCCGCATGACCGATTGCATAAAGACTCAGTCCATAGACAAACGCATCCGCAAGCATATCAAGACTATCCGCCAGCAGCCCCATGGAGCCGGAAAGAAAACCGTACAACGCCTCGGCAACAAAGAGGGAAAAATTGATAATAAGTACCTTTATGAGGATACCCCTCTGAATATCTTCATCAGGAGTTATTTCATCCTTCCAGGGTATGCTTTCTTTTATTACGGCATCAAGATTGAGAGGGGTGAGTTTAGCGGTAATCTCATCAGCAGTGACGGTATGATAAAAAACTGCCTGCCGGGCTGTGAGATCAAATTCAATTTTCCGGATGCCGGGGTCACCGTCAAATTTCATCCTGATCATTGCCTCCTCAGAGGGGCAGTCCATTTTGCTGATTGAGTAGAGTGTTTTGTACATCGTTAAAATAAAAACAGTTTATAATCATCTAAGATACCAATAAACCATTTTGAATTCAAATGATACCAGTAAAAATTAATCATCTGCTTGGCAGTTGCATCCTCTTTATGGGCAGTTCACCACTTACTGTAAAGACGATGCAATCGCTTCAATCAATTTACACCATATAACCCGCTCGTGCGATTGCATCGTCTCGTCGCGACTATGGCTTTTATATAAGTTCTGCTATTCACTTGCTACGCTAAGACGATGCAAATGCAGATACCATCTGTAAGTAAAACATCTTTTTGGCATTTGCATCGTCTTTAAATCAGATTAACAAAAAAGAGCATATTTCCTGCGCAGCTCCGTTTATATATTCTTTGCGTTAAGTAAACCAGGTTTTACACTGATTATTTAACAGATCATTATTTCATCAAAATCATTTTTATCACGCTTCTGTATGAACCGGTTTTCATTTCGCAGAAGTACGTGCCGCTTGCGTGGCTGGTGCCGTCAAAGGGAACGGTATATCTGCCGGCTGAATAATTGCCTGAGGCGAGGGTTTAAATCTCTTTGCCGAGGATGTCATAGACTTTCAGTATTATATCACTCTGCTCTGGGAGCGCGAATTCTATCTCCGTTATCGGGTTGAAGGGGTTGGGGTAGTTTTGTGAAAGCGAATATTCGGTTACTATCAATGGGCTGGCAACTGCTATGGTTTTTGTACTGCTCTTCTCAACAACATCACCCACATTAAAGCCCAAGGTACCGAAGGCATTTTTGATTCAACAAACAATTTATCCATTGAAACATATGTTGAATAGAGCAAACTGTTCTTTACCCTTACAAAGTGCTGCTGTCCGTTGTTGCTATAGGTTTCCTGGTTATTGGAAAGTTGTATGCCTTTATGATATGCCGTTAAATTGATATCTGTATTTAATACAATTCCCCTTTGTGCGGTCGGATGCCCATCGCTCCAATTTTGAAAATACCAGGATGTATTATAAGTTCCGCTTGGTACTGTAGTCCCAAGAGCATGAACATTTGTAGCATGATAAAAATCATAATCATCAATCGAAGATGACGTATAGGAATCGTAGGTGACAGTGCCACCGACAGAGTTGCCCTCCAAAACATTATTAAGTTGAATCCTGTTAGCGGGCTTAAACTTTGCTTTCATTATACCATCTTCCGGACCTATTGGTATCTCTATCCTCTGAAAAGCAATTTCAGCTTGCCGATCTTCATGTTGATTATACCACCCATTATAAAGGTTCTTCCCGTTTGAATCATCAATAAGTTTAAACGGACTCTGAACCCTGTGCACTTCGCCTTGATACCATTCGAAGGTTTTTGGAGAATTATAACGTACATAAGAATTATTTTCCTCATGGTCAATAAAACCCAAATTCCAGTTTTGATTTACTTCATTTGTTATTGTGTAATATCTTGGTCCCTGTACCAGATTTAAGCTAAGTATAACTTCATTGTTATTTGTTGAAAGCACGGGGGCAGTTGATGTAAAATAGTTTGAGACAATTCCGGGTAATAATGTTGCATTAACCGTTGTGCTTATTTCCGGAAGTGAAGCTACAATGCCGGAAGTTGAGTGGTTTAATGCGTTGCCAAACCATCCTCCGGGATTAATAAAAGATAATGGTGTAAATCTAATTTTATACCCCTGAGCAGCCGCTTCAAGATTGATTGAGCCGCTGATTGTTAAACTTAGATTCTCAGCAGTGTAACTAAAACTGATTGGTCCGGGATTAAATTCTGCATGCATTGATGCGTAGAAAGTAGCAGTAAACAGGTTATTGGGCTGAATATCCAGACTCATTCCTGTAGCTTTAAAGTTATAGAAAGTTACTACACCGCCCAAGTCTGCTTTACCATAGGAAAAATAGCGGGCATGCGCTAAACTGTTAAAAAGATTTTGAATACTGCTTTCGGATATTTTTACTTGTAAATCCTGTGTGAGGAAGATTTGGCTCAATAAAACCACGAGATAAATTACTTTTTTCATTTTTGATTTCCTTATTATTGTTTGTGGCCCTGTACTACTGCATAAACCTGAGATGATCTGTCAACGGCAAGAAATATTTTTTTCGATTTCGTCTTTACCATTTTCCTGAATGTGCTGTAATAGCTGTACGGTACCAATTCAGAAATATTTACCAATTCAAAATTCTTGCCGTTATAATGTGCATACAAATAATATGATCCGAATATCCAATAGTCATTCGGACTGAATAATTTTATTGATAGTCCCATTCTTCCCAAAGACCGCAGTGGATACCCCAATTCTTCAAGATTAGTTGCCTTATATTTTAATTCTGAACCCTTTGATTGGAACATATAACTTTCCCATCCGCTCAGTAAAATTGTTAGAGAATCAGTGAAAGCGCACCTGCTCACAGCAATATCTGAATATACTGAATAACCACTATTGACCGGAACATCCAGATAGTTTTCAGTAGAATCTTGAGTATCAAAAAGTTTTGACCATATATTATCATAATGCCTCCACAATTGATAATAATTTAATCCGCCAACCGCAACTGATTTATATGCATAAACGTAAATTTCATTTTTGGAAATACCCCTTACCTTTGTAAAATTAAACTCTGTTGGAGCTTTGGAATATACCCAGGAGGCAGTATACCCATCTTTGGTATAGACCATACCGTTATCACCAACCGCAATAAAATACCCTTTCTCATCTGTCCAAACACTACGCAGCTCACCTGCGGTTGAGAACTGATATCCCTTCCATTTCTTTGTACGATTATCGAATTCACCAATTCCCGGTTTTGAGGGATTAATGGCCCAGTTACCTACTGATACCATATAAAAATCATCACCGGTTACATCATTTGCAACGTGTTTAATTTCTTCAACCGTTCCGTTTATGTCCTTGCTCCAGTGAATGCCATCCCAATGCAATCCAATATATCCTTTTCTGATACCGTTTGAATCTAACTGAAAAATATCACCCATGACATAAGCGTCACTGTCAGAAAATGCCCAAATACCCCCAAGCCACGATGGGAAAATTGCAATAGTATCCATCCGCCATGTGTAATTTCTATCACCTTCCGGATAGGTGCAAATCTGGGGCTCCTGCGGAGTCACGGGATTATCTTTACTGCAAGAGTTGATGAGAATGATAATTCCTATCAAAAATATTATCCGCTTCATTATTCACCTGATACAGTTTGTATTGTTGTATTGCTGTTGGTATAATCTGGAGTTGGATATTGCGATAAGAATTGCAGCGAATATATGCTTTCAGCATTTTGTCTTTTGACCCGAACACGAGAGACTACTCCCAGGAAATTTGCCAAACCATCTTGTGCAGAAAAGATCACTTGGGCAGTGTACTTTCCTAATTCACTATCAAAAGTAGCTGTTATTGGGAACGGGGAAATTATCTGCCATGGAAATTCTTGAGTAGGTGATGCCGAAAAACATTTCATAGACTCAATTGAAAACAGATTGTTAGAGATAATCTTTATATAAGTATCGCGATTATACGGTCTTTTCCAGTGGAATGCATATTGCGGTGGTATTGATTCAATTGTTGGTGTTACAGTTAAATTCAACTGCCCATTTGTAACCTGATATGATAACGATGGCAGTCCCTTCCATTTCACATCAGCAGTTTCAGTCAATCTTACTGTTGATTGGTTTAGTACATTTCCCTGATAAATCACCCAGCTGACAGGTGCAAGTAAATTTTCAATTTCATCCCTCAGCCAGGGAGCAAGAATTGTCAGCTCATTAATTTTTTCCTGAAGATTTTGATATTCCGAGATAATATTTGAAGCACTCAGCGTTGACGCCGGCACATTAAGTGTGGGATTCAGGTTGACAGAGCCGCTATAG
>JADLAF010000093.1 GCA_020848375.1 Ignavibacteriaceae bacterium | reverse complement strand
AGGTAACAGAATAATTGCCACGGGTTTATTCCTGTCTTCATATAAACTTATGCCGATCTTAAACAAAGCATCGTAACACTTACAATTTTCTTTCACTTTTGCAAAGAATTTGACTCGTTATAGAATACTTCCTTTGGCTTTCTCTCAATTTTCCCCTATTTTTGGCATGTACTTAATCAGAAACCCTGAAACGGAGAACCGATAATGATAGATAAAATTCAGCAATACCTCGGCGCTGAAGCCGATGCGCTTCTTACCCACAAAGCAATTGTCCCAAAAGAAACCCTGACCCTGCCCGGACCAGATTTCGTTGATCGCGTTTTTGCCGGCTCAGACCGTAACATAAACGTACTGAGAAACCTGCAACTGCTTTATAATACCGGCCGTCTTTCAGGCACGGGATACCTTTCAATTCTTCCTGTTGATCAGGGACTTGAGCACTCAGCCGGAGCATCATTTGCCCCAAACCCCATTTACTTTGATCCCGAAAACATCGTAAAACTTGCTATTGAAGGGGGCTGTAACGCGGTCGCCTCTACTTTAGGCGTGCTTGGTATGGTTGCCCGGAAATATGCCCACAAAATTCCTTTTGTTCTGAAAATTAACCACAACGAACTGCTCACCTACCCGAATAAATTTGACCAGGTGATGTTCGCAAACATCAATCAGGCATGGGATATGGGCTGTGCGGCGGTTGGTGCTACTATCTATTTTGGTTCTGAGGAGAGTACCCGTCAAATTCAGGAAGTTAGCGAGGCATTCGCTTATGCGCACGACCTCGGCCTGACCACTATTCTCTGGTGCTACACAAGAAACAATGCCTTCAAAACCGATAAAGATTATCATGTTTCAGCAGATCTGACCGGTCAGGCAAACCACCTCGGCGTAACAATCGGTGCGGATATCATCAAACAGAAGATGGCAGAAAATAACGGCGGATATAACGCAGTTAAATTCGGCAAAACACACAAGAAAGTTTACAGCGAACTTTCCACCGATCATCCGATTGACCTGGTACGCTATCAGGTGATGAACTGCTACATGGGCAAAGCCGGTCTTATTAACAGCGGCGGCGCATCAGGCGATAATGACTTCGCTGAAGCAGTTAAAACCGCAGTCATCAACAAACGCGCGGGCGGCATGGGTCTCATCTCCGGACGCAAAGCATTCCAGCGCCCGATGGGTGAAGGTGCATCACTGCTGCAGACCATCCAGGATGTCTATCTGGAAAAAGAAGTAACTATAGCATAACTTGACGAATGCGAAAAGGCCCCTGCGCTTTTATGAAGTCAGGGGCTTTTTTGTTATATATATGGTATCAGGTCTTTATCTCCGCTCAGCCGCATACATCAGATCACTGCTTCAGCGACTGGTTAAAAATGATGCTCGCAATGTAATCTTTGTTGCTATTATCATCGGTGTGGTCTGCGGGCTTGCGGCAGTTCTGCTCAAATCTGCTGTTCATCTTATTCAGTCGGCGCTCCTTGTGCGTGAAGGTTCAGAATACGGCTATTGGCTGTTTTTCCTCTACCCCCTTGCCGGGATAGTAATTACGGCAGTATATATAAAAATATTTCATGGAGGTGTTTTTGATAAAGGTGTGGGTAATATCCTCTTCACTATTTTCAAAAAAGCATCAAAGATTGAACCGCATAAAACTTATTCTCACCTTCTCACCAGCGGAATAACTGTCGGCTTCGGAGGGTCTGTCGGTCTTGAAGCGCCAATCGTAATAACAGGTGCGGCAATCGGTTCTAATGTGGGTAACTACTTCCGGCTTTCTTACAAACAAAAAACCCTTATGCTTGCCTGTGGTGCCGCCGCCGGTATTGCCGCAATTTTCAACTCCCCCGTAGCCGGGGTTCTTTTTGCCGCCGAGGCCCTGCTCTTCGGTGTCACTGTTTCCAGTTTTGTTCCGCTGCTTATCTCTGCTGCCACTGCCGCTGTTGTCTCAAAGATACTCTATTCCGGTCAGCCATTTCACCTGATTACCACCGGCTGGCAGGTTGAGGCAATTCCTTTTTATATACTGCTTGGCGTTTTTACCGGTGTAATCTCTTTGTATATATCAAGAACCACTCTTTATCTTGAAGAAAAATTCTCCGCCATTAAAAGTTACTGGCGCAAAGCAGTTACCGGAGGACTGTTGCTCGGTGTGCTTATTTTTATTTTCCCGCCCTTGTATGGTGAGGGATACGATTCAATCAATCATTTGTTTTCGGAAAAGGCAATTCTTCTGTTTGACAACTCCCTGTTTCATCAGTGGAAACACATACCGCTTGTAATGCTCGTGTATCTGGCCGGAATAATCGTGGTAAAAGTGATAGCAATGTCACTCACCATCTCTTCCGGCGGTAACGGAGGAATTTTTGCCCCATCACTCTTTACTGGAGCGGTAACCGGATACTTTTTCGCTTATGCAGTTAATCTGACCGGTCTGGTCACGCTAAACGAAGTTAATTTTACCGCGGTTGCAATGGCGGGTATTCTGAGCGGAGTGATACAGGCACCGCTTACAGCAATTTTTCTGATAGCTGAAATAACCGGCGGATATGCACTCATTGTACCGCTGATGATCGTTTCAGCTATTTCATTTTTCTTTATCCGCTACTTTGAAAAATACTCTATATATACAAAAAAACTCGCTGAAGCCGGGGTAATTGATCCGGAGAATAAGGAAGTAACTGCCGTGAGTAATATAAATATTGAAGAAATCATAGAGCAGAATTTTACCCCCGTCAGCCCGGATGCATCACTTGGGGAGTTAGTTGAAATAATTGCGCACTCAACCAGAAACATTTTTCCCGTAGTTGATAACAGTGGCAAGCTGATAGGTATTGTCTATATGGATGATATACGGGAGATAATGTTTAACCATGATCTCTACGAGTCTCTCTATGTTACTGACATGATGAGCCGTTCAATAGTCTCGTGGGATATATCAGAACCTGTGCAGAATGCAATACACAAATTCGAAAAACACAGCGTCTGGAACATTCCCGTCACCCGGGAGGGCAAATACGCCGGGTTTATATCCAAATCAACGCT
>JADLAF010000092.1 GCA_020848375.1 Ignavibacteriaceae bacterium | reverse complement strand
TGGTTTTTCGCAATTCACATTATGACAGGTCACGACCCGTCACTCCAGATATATCAATTCGTTTGTAGGGACAACTCGTGAGTTGTCCTATTGTTGAACATGGTTTTTCGCAATTCACGATATGACAGGTCACGACCTGTCACTACAGATATATCAATTCGTTTGTAGGGACAACTCGTGAGTTGTCCTATTGTTGAACATGGTTTTTCGCAATTCACGATATGACAGGTCACGACCTGTCACTACATCCACAACTGGTTTTTAATTTGTGACAAATCAAACTTGAAACAATTCTTTCAAATCTGTTATAAAAATTGGTATCACAGGATCATAGATAGTCCGGTTTGATCTGAACTGGACATTCTCTCTGATGCGAATTATTCCCAACTGATCTGGGGCTGAAAAATATTGCCCCGCGAGCATTTTTGCTTCTTTAAGAATCTGTGAGTCTTTTTGCAGCTCTGATTGTCGTGCGGCAGTTTTCCAATCATCCTCATCCATATCAAGAATGGAAGCAAAGATGTCATAGGCGTGGTGCCTTCCGTAATCCTTTTTCTCATCCTGAATCCTGTCCCGGAACGCAAAAAGTTTCAGGATAATATAGCTCATCGCTGAAGGAAGAAAAACATTTGGGAAGATTCCCCGTAAAGCATCTGGTACTTTTTCGGAAACGGATATCAGACCAAAATTGATAATTTCTGCTTCTCGGTGGTAAAACGCATGAAATTTCTCAACACCTTTTGGTTTAATGCGGGGAGGTTTAATCACAACTTTCTCAAGGTCTTTTGAACCTACCGGCTGAGAAAGCAGATCCACAATAATTTCTCGTGATATACCGTCAATAACTTTCGACTTTATATACTGGAAGTATTCGGTTTTGACCGTAAAACCCAGTCGGCTCAGGATTGTCTTTATGTTTTCTGCTTTAACGGGACTGATGATAATATCACTGGTAAGAAAAATATCAATATCTTTTGTCGGACGCTGGTTTTGAAGGTGCGGATATCTTGGACTTCTTCTTTTCTTGAGGAATCCTGACCTGAGATAAAGACTGAATCCGCCTCCGAGGATGAGAGGTAATCCCGCCTTATAAAATTCAGAACCTAGTTCACTAAGAGTATTTAAGAGATAATTGTTTATCCCCGGTGGATTATGTTCAATGTAGTATTACTCTTCTGATATCTTCTGATATCTCCTTGTTTCTTTTATCCGACCGGGCCAGCTCAATATAGGATTGTATTGCTGATGCCAGATTATCAGCCGCGCCGAAAAAGACCAGGGGATCAGATATATATTGCACTATGCTGTTGTAGAACCGGTCGTCAGAAAGTCTGGCAAGCCCGGTTGTAACAGGATTGTTTTTTGTATATATGGTAACTCTGCTTTCCTGAACGGTTGATGCATAAGCATCTGAGGAGGTCTCGCCTGACCAGATCCAGTCATTTATTCCGAGTGATTCGCTGAGAATTTTAGCGGCTTCGGATCTTCTATCAGGAAGTTGAATCCGAAGTTCTGAAAGCACGGGGGGCTTCCGGTATTCGTCTTTCAGGCGGGCTAAAAGTTTATCTGGTTTAAGCACCGTAATTTTTTCCGGAGTTCTAAAAATGAATACATCCTCTTCTAATACTTTAAGTACTTTAGAAATGGTGCCGAGACTGAGTCCTGAACCTGCTTTGTCCATTTCAGATTTCATCAGCAGAAGATTATTCTCCACAGTTTTTTTCGTCAGAAGCCATCTTACGGCTATTGAACTATTCCGGCTGTATATGTTTTGGATTACTCGCTTCACCTTATATCCGTTTTTCCGGTCGAGCCGGATTGCAGTTAGTTCTGGTAATATAATAAAGTAATTTCCGCTGAGGTCAATTGCAGATACTCCCTCTTCTTCAAGAAGAGTCTGAACCGTTTTTGAGAGAAACGGCACGACCAGTATCTGATTAACCCCTTTTTCAGTCTTTGTTTTTAATGCTCTTAGGATGCCGAGCTCGATATCCCGGAGACTTCCGGAAATTATCAGAACCGCCTCAAACGAAAGGGTTTTTCCGGCTATTCGAAGGTTGAGTCTGGGGGTCTTATAGGATGTAACCCTGTTTCCAGCTACATTCTCCAGAGTAACTGACAGAGGGGCGTAAAGCTCACGATTCCCCCTGATTGTTTCAATAACTGATCCAGCGTTCATTTTCCTAAAATTAGATATTTCTCGTATGGGAAAATAGTTAAATTAGGAAAACAAAACAAGGGTAGATCGCGGATTAAGCTGATTGCACAGAATGCACGGAATATTTTTGCCACGAATTTCACGAATCAGCACGAATGACCCTGCGTCATTTAGTCAACCCAAGCATCTTTGAGACGGCAAGGGTGCTGAAGTTAAGACCAATATAGATTTTGGGTTCATATTTCTTGGGGAAGAAATTTTTAATGTCATCAAGGGAATTGACATCACCCACGTCCTCGCCGTTGCTCACCTGAGTGGAACGGTACCAAACTAATCCTGAGACAAGCTGTATATCCTTGGTTATGTTAAGCCCCAGACCTGCGTAAAGATTGTCAAACGGTTTGCTGCTTATGTCAAGCCCCACAAAAAGATTGAGCCGCTTATGGAAATCTGACCAGAATTCCCCCTCCCATGGAACATACGTTGGATTCCACGAATCCATCTCCCTCCCGAAGTGAAAATTGAATCCGAGAATGAACTGACCGTCCCATTCACTGCGCACATTGTTTGAAAGGAAAAGTTGTTTGTCCTTAATTAAAAAATTCTTCTCCTTACCCGGAGAGGCACTAACACCGATGGCAACATTATAATAACTGATTTCATGATTGATATAACTTGCATCCTTTTCCGCCTTAACCTTCCCCTGGTTCAGCACCTTAAGGGAAATGCGTATATCCGCGGGAGTGACAATCCCCTCCAGTTTTATGATCTTATAATAGTAGTTGTAAACCGCGTCATCCCCGCGCGTTGTGTTTGCGTCGTTTTTCAGTCCGGTGAACCAACTTTTTACACTGGCAAAATCCTTCTGCAGGGCTGACTCCCGCTCATGGATTTCATAATTGATTTCATAATCATCACCGAGCTCGTCATCAATCCAGATCAGATAGACATTTTTTGCCTCAACAATCCGGTCGGTCAGTCCGGTGCCGTCCCTGCGGATAAGCTGAAACTCATTCATATCCTTCACGCCGCTGAAGAGGATATATACATCTTCCTGGGGATTATTAGCCGGAATGACCGATTTACCGTCCGCCTTGATAAGATCCTTCGTTATCTCTTCAAATTTCTTTTCAGCGATATAATCAAGGAGATAGTTATACCGCTTAATCTGAAACAGCTTTTTGTCTCCCAGCGAGTCAGCCCCGCTCATTGCCTGGGGGAAGAGCATGGCTGCCTGCAGAAGAATGAAAATAACGGAAAAAACGGCTTTCATTTTTTGATCCTGTCAGAAAATTTTGATAGATTAAAATAGTTTATTCGATTTAATTTTGATAGCAAAAACGACTAATATGATATCCGACGAACTCCTGAACATACTCCGATGCCCCCTTTCAAAAGCGCCTCTGGTCTTCCATGAGGGATTTCTGGTCTCCACCGACCCCGAAACCCGCCGCCGGTACCGCATCGAGGACAATTTCCCCGTCATGCTCATTGATGAGTCGGAAGAATTGGCTCAGCCAGAATGGCAGAAAATTATAGATGCTGCCAAACTGAAATCCTGAAAATCTTGCGCAAAGACGCGAAGCCGCAAAGTTCAGAGGAAGAAAATAATCATCTGCTGAGGGTTTTACCCGTTCAGGAGGGTTTTTGTTTCAGCCGGACTGAACCGGACTAATAAAACTCCACCGAGTATTCAATCAGCTTCCCCCCTTTGTAAACAAACTTCCCAGAAAAG